>JAZQYH010000068.1:0-15151 GCA_045633415.1 Oscillospiraceae bacterium
AGCTGTGTTTTACCTGTGTCTGGCAGACCTGCCTGTGCCAGCAGTTCGAAGATGTCTGTTTCTTTAGCACCGTCGAATACTGGTGTCATAACTTTCCAGCCAAGTGCTTTTGCAGCATAGCCAAGGTGAACTTCCAGAACCTGACCGATGTTCATACGTGATGGAACACCCAGTGGGTTGAGAACCAGGTCAAGTGGAGTACCGTCAGCAAGGAAAGGCATATCTTCCTGTGGCAGAATTCTTGATACAACGCCTTTGTTACCGTGACGACCAGCCATCTTGTCACCTACGGAAATCTTACGTTTCTGAGCAATGTATACTCTTACAACTTCGATAACGCCTGGTTTGATTTCGTCAGAGTTTTCTGGTGTAAATACTTTTACGTCTACGATTGTGCCGTATTCGCCGTGTGGAACTTTCAGTGATGTATCTCTTACATCGCCTGCTTTTTCGCCGAAGATAGCGCGCAGCAGTTTTTCTTCTGGTGAAAGTTCTGTTTCGCCCTTAGGTGTTACTTTACCTACGAGGATGTCGCCACTGGAAACTTCTGCACCGATGCGGATGATACCACGGCTGTCCAGATTTTTCAGTGCGTCTTCACCAACGTTTGGCACTTCTCTTGTGATTTCTTCTGGTCCCAGTTTTGTTTCACGTGCTTCGATTTCGTATTCTTCAATATGGATAGAAGTAAATACGTCGCCGGAAACAACACGTTCATTAATCAGGATAGCGTCTTCGTAGTTGTAACCTTCCCAAGTCATGTAACCTACGAGAACGTTTTTACCCAGAGAGATTTCGCCGTTGTCTGTAGATGGACCGTCAGCGATTACCTGACCTTTTTTGATTACTTCGCCTTCAGAGATGATTGGGCGCTGGTTGATACATGTGCCCTGGTTGGAACGCATGAATTTAATCAGGTCATATTCGTCTGTTGTTGTTTTGCCTGTGCGGATGATGATTTTTTCTGCACTGATTTTTTCAACAACACCGTCGTTTTTAGCTATTACAACTACACCAGAGTCGTAACCAGCTTTGAATTCCATACCTGTAGCAACGATTGATGCTTCAGGACGGAGAAGTGGCACAGCCTGACGCTGCATGTTGGCACCCATCAGAGCACGGTTAGCGTCGTCGTTTTCAAGGAACGGAATCATAGCTGTAGCTACTGATACAACCATTTTTGGTGATACGTCCATGAAGTCTACGTCTTCACGTGCAACTTCCAGGATAAGGTCACGGTAACGTGCGTTAACACGAGGTCTTGCAAAGCAACCGTTTTCATCCAGCGGTTCGTTGGCGTTTGCCACAACATATCTGTCTTCAACGTCAGCTGTCATATAAACAACTTCTTCAGTTACAACGCCTGTAGCTTTGTCAACTCTTCTGTAAGGTGCTTCGATGAAACCGTATTCGTTGATTCTTGAGAATGTAGCAAGGTAAGAAATCAGACCGATGTTTGGACCTTCAGGTGTTTCGATAGGGCACATTCTGCCGTAGTGTGAGTAGTGAACGTCACGAACTTCGAAACCTGCACGGTCACGGGAAAGACCACCAGGACCCAGAGCGGACAGACGACGTTTGTGTGTCAGTTCAGCAAGTGGGTTTGTCTGGTCCATAAACTGTGACAGAGCGGAAGAACCAAAGAATTCTTTGATAATAGCAACAACCGGTTTGATGTTGATAAGGCTTTCAGGAGTGATTGTATCTCTGTCCTGCTGGTCCATTCTTTCACGGATTGTTCTTTCCATTCTGATGATACCTGTGCGGAACTGTGCCTGCAGCAGTTCACCAACGGAACGGATACGACGGTTGCCCAGATGGTCGATATCGTCGAACTGGCCAACTTCGTGGGAAAGACAAGTTACATAGTTAACAGAAGCGAAGATATCGTCTGTTGTGATGTTTTTAGGAATCAGCACTTCACGGTTTTCAATCATCAGGGCTTTCAGTTTTTCCACATCGCCTGCTGCTTCGTCCATAAGGCCTTTAAGAACGGCAAAGGAAACTTTTTCGTTGATGCCTTCTTCAGTAAGGTCAAAGCCAACAACTGCTTTGTGGTCAACCATACCGTTGGAGATAACTTTAACCAGTGTGCCGTCTTCTTTTTTAACGTGCATTACTGCAACGCCGTTGTTTTCAATTTCGATAGCCAGGTCTTCGTTGATGAAAGCGCCTTCTTCACAAAGAATTTCACCTGTGAGAGGAGAAATTACCATTTCGCCTGCAATCTGGTCTGTAATTCTGTTGGAAATTGAAAGTTTTTTGTTGAATTTGTAACGACCAAAACGGGAGAGGTCATATCTTCTTGGGTCGAAGAACAGATTGTTGATATGTGTCTGGGAGTTTTCCACTGTTGGTGGTTCACCTGGACGCAGTTTTCTGTATGTTTCCAGCAGACCTTCTTCTGTGTTGGATGTTGTATCTTTAGCAAGTGTTGCTTCGATAATTTCTTCTGTACCGAAAACTTCACGAATCTGTTCGTTGGAGGACAGACCCAGTGCGCGCAGGAAGCTTGTCACTGGAAGTTTTCTGTTTTTATCAATACGAACATAGAAAATGTCGTTGATGTCTGTTTCGTATTCAAGCCATGCACCACGGTTAGGAATGATTGTACCGGAGTACAGTTTTTTACCTGTTTTGTCGTGGTCAAGTTTGAAGTATGCACCTGGGGAACGGATAAGCTGTGAAACGATAGCACGTTCAGCACCGTTGATAATGAATGTGCCGCTTTCTGTCATTTTAGGGAAATCGCCCATGAATTTTTCCTGCTGTTTGATTTCGCCTGTTTCTTTGTTCAGAAGACGGATTGTAACTTTCAGAGGAGCAGCATAAGTTACGTCACGTTCTTTACATTCTTTAACGGAATACTTTGTTTTTTCTTCCATATGGTAGTCAACAAATTCCAGTGCCAGAGTACCTGTGTGGTCTTCGATAGCGCCTGTATCGCGGAATACTTCTTTGATACCTTCGTCAATGAACCACTGGTATGAGTTCTTCTGAACTTCCAGAAGGTTTGGCATTTCCAGAACTTCGTTGATTTTGGCAAAGTTCATACGCTCGGTTGTGCCAAGCATGGTAGGTTTTACAATCGCCATGTGTTCTAATCTCCTTCATAAATATTAATTGCTAATAGGTATAAAGGCAACGGGTGTTCCCCCTTTAAAAGCCGAACAGAATTACTTCGGCAAGATAAAAAAGGAAAACCAGCATACAAAAATTTTCATCTTTGTACCTCTTTTTACAACTTTTCTGCACAGAATTACTACAAAAAACTTGTAAAAAAACAGATTTAATTGCCAATGCCAATAAAACTTTGTACAATAAGCAGATTTTTTGACCAAAATTTCTGTTTTTTGACTAAAATTTTATCGGAAATCTGCAAAATTGGCGTAAGTAGCCATTATTGTGCATTATAGAATTATATCCTTATTTTGTCAAAATGTCAATAGTACTCTGTTACTTTTGTAAAAAAATGCTTGACAAAAAAATAGCAGCTTTTGAGCTGTTTTTTTCAGTGAAATTTTATTCAGAATATGCTGTTTATGCACAAATCAAATCCCCCACTTTATTTTACATAAAGTTGTTTTGCTTCACGGTTTATGATATTATAAAACCAAATAAATCTTTTGGAGTAAATTATGAAAAACGAAGTAAAAGAAGCTATTTACAACTCTGGTTTTAACCTTGAAAAAACCTATGGCGGATGTGCACAGTGCACCCTGTGTGCCCTGCAGCCATATCTTGATATTGACGATTCAGTTATCAAATCTGCCACAGGTCTTATGGCTGGCGGTGTTCGCAGTGGCAACAGCTGTGGCGCTTTCAATGGGGCCCTTATGGCTATTGCAGCTGTAACAGGACGCAATCCACAGAACATGGATGACAAACAGGCAGTAGCAGACACTCGGGCCCTGGGCAGAAAGCTGTTTGACAAGTTTATGGAAGAATACGGCACAGTTATCTGCCGTGATATCCAGTACAAAATTATGGGCAAAAGCTACCGCATGTACGATGTGGAAGATATGCAGAGATTTTTAGCTGACGGCGGTCACGATGACAAATGCACCGCAGTAGTGGCAAAAGCTGCTGTGTGGACTGCTGAAATTCTGGAAGAAGCTGGAATAAAAGAGTTTTAAACAGATTGATAAATAATTTATTTGGTAAATTTGAATTTGGAGAGTAGATATATTTATGAAGAAATTATTAGTTTTATTAACACTTTTTGTTTTTTTACTTGTTGGGTGCACACCCGAAGAACCAAACGAAGCAAAGCCAGTCATTTATTTATATCCTGAATCCAAACAGGAAATTGAAGTGAAATTAGATTATGCTGGTGAATTAACATGCACTTATCCAGAATATAAGAATGGTTGGGATGTTGTGGCATATCCAGATGGAACATTAGTAGACAATGCAACAGGAGAAGAATATTCATACTTGTTCTGGGAAGGAAACTCAGACACCGAATATGATTTAAGTAAAGGCTATGTAATAGCAGGTGAAGATACTGCAAAATTCTTAGAGGAAAAACTTGCCGAATTAGGATTGAACAGAACAGAGGCAAATGAATTTATCGTTTATTGGCTTCCAAAAATGCAGAGTAATTCATATAACCTGATCACTTTTCAAAATGATATATATACAAATTTAGCAAAGTTAGAAATTACACCTAATCCAGATAGTGTTCTTCGTGTTTTTATGGCATACAAGGCTTTGGATGAACAAATAGAAATTGAGGAGCCTGTTATTGAGCCATTTGAACGAAAAGGATTTACTGTTATTGAATGGGGTGGGGCTGAGATTAAATAAATTCCAATTTATCTAACAGATTCTAATTTTGAAATCTACCAATAATTTTTACAATTTTATACCAAAACACAAAAAAGAGGCACCTTGCGGTGCCTCTTAAATTTTGTATTACCAAAGGTTCATAGTATCTTCGTACATACGGATATATTCTTTAGCGCTGTTTTTCCAGCTGCAGTCAGACTGCATAGCACGTTTTACAAGAACGCGCCAGCCTTTTGTATCCTGGAAGCCTTCGTATGCTCTCATACAGCAGTCATACAGTTCTGATGCAGAGTAGTTTGCAAATGTAAAGCCATTGCCTTCACCGTCCTGTGAGTCTTTAACAGAGTCTTTGAGACCGCCTGTTTCACGAACGATTGGAATTGTGCCGTAGCGCAGAGCAATCATCTGTGACAGACCACATGGTTCAGATTTACTTGGCATAAGGAACATATCAGAGCCTGCATAGATTTTTCTGGACAGTGCTGGGATAAATGCGATTTCCACACCAACTCTGCCTGGGTATCTTGCAGCAAGGTCGCGGAAGAATTCTTCATACTGACTTTCGCCTGTACCAAGAACAACTACCTGATAGCCACGGTCTACAAGACCCTGCATAGCCTGAACAATAATGTCCACACCTTTATGACCTACCAGACGTGTAACCATTGAGATGATTGGGCTGTCGTCTTCCTGAAGATTGAAGAGAGAGCGCAGTTCTTTCTTACATACAGCTTTATTTTTGATAAATGCGTCTGCATGGAAGTTTTTAACAATGATTTTGTCTGTTTTTGGGTTGTATGATTCGTAGTCGATACCGTTGAGGATACCCCACAGTTTGTGCTGTTTTTCACGGAGGATTGGGTCCAGACCGTGTGCAAACCAAGGGTCCAGAATTTCCTGTGCATATGTAGGAGATACTGTTGTAACTTTGTCAGCGTTTTCGATAGCAGCTTTCATAAAGTTTGTATCGCCGTTGTATTCAGCATGGTGTGCCCATTCCTGTGGCAGACCCAGTGTATCAGCAATCATGTTGTAGCCATACTGGCCCTGATATGCGATATTGTGGATTGTGAATACAGTTTTGATTTTCTGGAATTTCTGGATATGGCGGTAGTACACATTGATGTAAAGTGTAACCAGAGCAGACTGCCAGTCGTTGGCATGGATGATATCTGGTTCAAAATCAAGGTGCAGAAGGCTTTCCAGAATTGCTTTTGAATAGAAAGCAAATCTTTCGCCGTCGTCGCCGTAACCGTACAGATTTGGACGGTTGAAATAGAATTCGTTGTCAAGGAGATAGTATACAACGCCGTTCTGTTCCATTGTGAACAGACCACAGTACTGGTTTCTCCAGCCAAGTGAAACGTTGAAGCTATCTACAAATTTCAGTTCTTCTGAATATTTTTCTTTAATCTTACCGTAGAGTGGCAGTATTACCCTAACATCCTGACCTGACACGTTCAGGGCTTTTGGCAGTGAACCTGCAACATCACCCAGACCGCCGCTGGCAGCGAAAGGTACTACTTCACTGGAGCAGAATAAAATTTTCAAAGCAATTGCCTCCTAAACTCTGGCAGCTTTTTCTACGAAAACAGGAAGGTTTTCGTCGCCGATTAATTTCTTTTCTTTTGTGATAACAACGTCTTTGTCGCAGATAACGTTTTCCAGAACTACGCCTTCTTCAACAACTGTATCCTGCATAAGAACACAGTTTCTAACGATAGCGCCTTTACCGATTTTAACGCCACGGAACAGCACGCTGTTTTCTACATAGCCTTCGATGTAGCAACCGTCTGCACAGATAACTTCTTTAACTTCGCTGCCCAGTGTGTATCTAACTGGTGCGTCGTCTCTGATTTTTGTGTAAACTGGGTGGTCACCGAAAAGACCTTTCATTGTATCTTTGTTGATAAGGTCGAGGTTTGCATCAAAGTAGTTTTTCAGGCTTGTGATTCTCTTGAGCACGCCTTTGTATTCGTAGCCAACAACTTTCAGCTGGCCAACGATTTTCTGCAGAACATCTCTTTCAAAGTTTGTCAGGCCCTGTTTTACGCCTTCTTTAACCAGTTTGAGAAGCAGTTCTTTGCTGATTACGTATGCCCACATGGAGTTGCAAACAACTTCCTGTGTATCGTCGTTGATAAATACTTTGCTGATAGTGCCGTCTTCTTCAACATTGAATACTACGTTGTCTGTTTTGCCTGCTGGGTCAATAGCTTCTTTTGCATAAATAGCTGTGATGTCTGCACCGGATTTTTCGTGTTTATCCAGAACATCTTTGTAGTCGATGGATGAAACGATGCCGCTGTCTGCCAGAATAACTGTGTCACAGCCAACTTTTTCGATGTAGCCAACTACATTGGAGAGAGCCTGCAGTTTACCTGTGTAAACCTGAACGCCTGTTTCACCGAATGGTGGGAAAACTTTCAGACCGCCGATTTTTCTTGCAAGGTCGTATTCACGGCCTGCGCCAAGGTGGTCCATAAGGGACATATAGTTTCTTTTTACAATAAGACCGATGTCGTCAATACCTGCTGCAACCATTTCGGAAAGAGTAAAGTCAATCAGTCTGTAACGGCCGCCGAATGGTACGCTGGCCATTGTTCTCAGTTTTGTGAGTTCGCCGATAGCATTATCGTGCATGTTTGGGAAGATAATACCCAATACTTTATCGCCTTTTGTCATGGTTATTCAGCCTCCTTAACATCTTCATAAATCATGCCTTTTGCTGGAACAGACAGTTTAGCACCAACTGTTACGCCGTTGCCAAGAACTGCAATGCCCCATTCGTCCATGTTTTCAACGTTTTCAGGACGCTGGCCAACTGTTACGCCTTCTTCTACAACACAGTTTTCACCGATGATTGCATACTGAATGTTTGCGCCTTTTTTGATTACTGAACCAGGCAGAACAACACTGTCACGTACTGTAGCGCCTTCTTCAATAGTAACTGACTGGAAGAGTACGGAGAAGTCTACATAACCATCAACTACACAACCTTCAGAAACCATAGAGTTTTCCACAACTGCCTGTGGACCAACATACTGTGGTGGAACGTTATGTGTTCTGGAGTAGATTTTCCATGAGTTATCCCATACATCAAATGGTACATTAGGGTCAAGCAGGTCCATATTGGATTCCCACAGGGAGTCGATTGTACCAACATCTTTCCAGTAACCTTCGAATCTGTAAGCATACAGTTTCTGCTGGTCAGCCAGCATGGATGTGATGATGTTTTTACCAAAGTCGTTTTCTGATTCTGGGTTAGCTTCGTCTTCGATAAGATATTTTCTCAGTTTGTCCCATGTAAAGATGTAAATACCCATGGAAGCAAGTGTTGAATCTGGATTTTTTGGTTTTTCTGTAAATTTAACAATTCTGCCTTCTTCGTCACATGTCATGATACCAAAGCGGCTGGCTTCTTCTTTTGGAACATCCAGAACTGCGATTGTGATGTCAGCTTCTTTTTCTTTATGCTGCTGCAGCATTTTTTCGTAGTCCATTTTATAGATGTGGTCGCCGGAAAGAATCAGAACGTACTGTGGGTCGTATCTTTCGATAAACTTGATGTTCTGATAGATAGCATTAGCTGTGCCTTTGTACCAGTCACTGCCTGTAGCTTTCTGGTATGGTGGCAGAACATGAACACCGCCGTACAGACGGTCAAGGTCCCATGGCTGGCCATTGCCCAGATATTCGTTCAGTTCCAGTGGCTGATACTGTGTCAGAACACCAACTGTGTCGATGCCGCTGTTAACACAGTTTGACAGTGGGAAGTCAATAATTCTGTATTTACCCCCAAAGTAAACCGCTGGTTTTGCAGTGGATTGTGTAAGTGCGTAGAGTCGGGAGCCCTGACCACCAGCCAGGAGCATAGCAATACACTCTTTCATAAGTATTTCCTCTCATTCGTTTACTTTTTTCAGGTTGGACCTGTTATTTATTTTGTGTGCATAAAGCGGGGATTTTCAGTATTTTGCCGCTATGCAACAGCAAATACAGCATCTTCCCTGCCATTTCTGGCTGAAAAAATACTTCCTCTATATTATCTTACCACTTATGTAGATTTTTTCAAGTAATAATTTATACAAAAATATCAAAAAACCACTGTGTAGCTTGACAATTTTTGTATATTATCCACATTAATTTATTGTGAAATAATTATTTTTTTGGTTATTACTTATTAAAAATCGGATTAAATTGGTATTGATATTTCTTTTCTTTCTATGTAGGCGCAGACAGAGTTTATATTATTTGCTTTCAGTGTCTGTATTACAATATCAAAGCCATTTTTGTATTTGTGGGCAAAGTGCGCATCAGAGCCAAGTGTTATTTTTTTACCGCCCAGAGATGCATAGAGAGACACTATATATTTCATTCTTTCCACTGCCTGTGGGTCTGGGATAGTCTTGGTATTGATTTCCAGCGCTTTGCCCCTTTCCATCAGCATTGTGAAAATTTTTGTCAGCTTTTCCTTGTGCTTTGCAAGGTCGGTGTGCCCCACATAGCGCAGTACATAGTCCACGTGGGCAAATGTGTCAAAGTTGTCAAAACTGGTGATGGCGTCAATAATGCAGTCCAGATATTCGTTATAGCACTGGTCTGTGGTTTTGCCTTCTCTGAAAACAGGTGTTGCCACATCGGCATAGTCTGTTTCGTGTACAGAGAGGATTATCATATCAAAGGGTTTTGACAGCGCCACCTGTACATCCCTGTCATGTATTGATTTTCTCCAGCCGATTTCCACACCGAAAAGCACCTTTACACCATATTTTTCTGACAGCTGCTTTATCAGCATTTCCTGTCTGTCAAGGTCAGCAGAGATGTCTTCCCCGCCCATAACGTGGCTTTCAAGGTCAAAATGCTCTGTGGTGATAAAATATTCTTCACCCATTTGTGCTGACTGTTTTACATAATTTTCCATTGGCTCACGGCTGTCAAAGGACAGGTCGCTGTGGACATGGCAGTCTATTATTATCATACTTTCTCCTTAAATGGCAATTGCGATTTCTTTTCTCTGTTTATATATGTAAACATTGTTTATACCATATTTTTTAACAAGGCTGATTGCTGTGTCAAAGCCGTTTTTGTACACTGACACACTGTGTGCATCAGAGCCGATGGTGATTTTTTTACCACCTAGGGAGGTGTACAGCTTCAGAATATAGTCTATTCTTTCTTCTGCCTGTGGTTCTGGCAGCTGCTTTGTGTTGATTTCCAGTGCTTTGCCCTGTGAAATAAGGGTGGTGAAAAGCTGTGTCAGCCTTTCCTTATGGTTTTCAAGGTCGGTGTGACCGATATATCGCAGGACATAGTCCACGTGGGCAAAGGTGTCGTAATTGCCAAAGGTTGCCGCTGCTTTACAGCACTGGGACAGATAGTTGTCAAAGCGCTGGTCCACAGTGTCGCCAGCAGGTCTGCCGTGTAGGGCAAGGATAATCATATCAAAGGGATAGCCGTGGGAAAATTCTATCTCGAAATCGTGGACAGCTTCCATCCAGCCGATTTCTATACCAAACAGTACATCTATTTTATCAGCATACTTATGTCGCATTCGGGCGGTTTTTGCAGCTATATTTTCTATAGGTACCATATGCCGATAGGGGTTTAGCTTATCGTCTATGATATTGGCGTGTTCTGTGGTGATAAAAAATTCATCACCGTTTTCAACAGCCAGCTTTATATAGTTTTCCATATCTTCCCTGCTGTCTATAGACATATCAGAGTGAAGATGGCAGTCAGTTATGGTCATAGAACTTACCTCCTGACAGTGATATTGGGATTGTAAACGGTTTTCTCTGTTTGAAGCCATAAACTTCTTTTATACCATATTTATCCATAGACTTCATTGCATCACGGAAGCCGTTTTTGTAAAACGCCATATTGTGACCGTCTGAACCGATTGTAACTTTTTTGCCACCCAGTGAAGTGTACAACTGGAGAATATAGTCTATTCTTTCCATTGCCTCTGGATGTGGCACCAGTTTTGTGTTGATTTCCAGACATTTATCTTTTTCAATAACTTTGTTGAAAATCTTTGTCAGCATTTCTGTGTGGTTGTGCAGGTCTGTATGGCCTATGTATCTCAGCATATAATCCACATGGGCAAATGTGTCAAAGTTATCAAAGGCGCACAGTGCATTGTAGCAAAGTTTAAGATATTCGTCATACCGCACATCCACATTGGCGGATTCTTTCAGTTTTGAAAAAGCATCTCCGCCTTTCATATTTTCGTGTACTGCAAGGATAATCATATCAAAATCCTGACTGTGGGAAAGCTGTACATCCCTTTGGTGGATATCTTCTCTCCAGCCTATTTCAACACCGAAAAGAATATCAATTTCAGGATATTTTTTTCTCAGTTCTTCCAGCCTTGCTTTTTGTTTTTCAAAATCTGCCACAAGGTCACGTTGCTGTGCCAGATTACTTTCAAGGTCTACATGTTCAGTTGTGATAAAAAACTCGTCTTTGTTTTTTACAGCCAGCTTGATATAGTTTTCCATATCTTCACTGCTGTCAAAGGATATAGCTGAATGGAGATGGCAGTCATAAACATTCATAATTTTTTCCTTCTTGATTGTAAAGCAAAATATGGTAAAATGGTTTTATTCATTGTTGATTTTATATAACAATTATATCACAATATTATGATAAAAATAAATGTGTAAATGTTCTTAGTTTCACAAATTATTTTGTAATTGTACAGGAGAGATATATGAAAAACAAAAAGCAGAAAATAGCCATGGCATCTGTGCTGGTGCTGTTGGTGGTGTCTATAGTAAGCGGTCTGGTACAGCCATATTTCCAGAACAAAAACGCACCTACAGTAGGTCCGGGCAGACTGCAGCAGGAAGAACTGATAGAAGTGCCTGACTTCCGCTTTACTGACGAGGATGGCAACACAGTGAATTTTTATGATTTCAAAGGCAAGCCTGTTGTAATGAACTTCTGGGGTACATGGTGCCCATACTGTGTACAGGAAATGCCAGATTTCAACAAGCTGGCCGGTGAATACAGTGATGATGTGACATTCCTGTTTCTTGATGTGCCAAACAGCGCAGACGAAACACCTGCAAAGGTAAAACAGTTCCTTGCAGACAACGGTCTGGACAACATTACCAGCTATTACGACTCTTTTACAGAGGGCTGCTATATGTTTGGTCTGTCCAGCTTCCCTACCACAGTGTATGTGGACGAGGACGGCTATCTGTTTGACGCCGCCATCGGCAAAACAAACTACGACGCTGTAAAATCCATAGTGGACAGCATGCTGTAAAAGGAGAATTATGCAATATTTATTTACTTTTGCGGAGGGTGTTTTCGCCTTTGTATCACCCTGCATACTGCCTATGCTGCCAATATTTCTGGCATATATTTCAGCAGACCAGCAGCAGAGAATCTCCACAAGATTTTTCAACACGCTGTGCTTTGTGCTGGGCTTTACCACAGCCTTTACCCTGATGGGTGCCACAGCCTTTTCCCTTGGCAGATTTATGACAGTGTACAAGGATTTTCTGGTAAAGCTGGCTGGTGTGGTGCTGGTGTTCTTCGGCTTTGTATACCTTGATTTCATACAGCTGAACCTTGGGGGCAGTGGTATAAAAAAAGGAAAAAGCGGACCTGTGGGCAACTTTCTCTTTGGCATCAGCTATTCTTTCGGCTGGACACCTTGCCTCGGGGCTTTTCTTGGCAGTGCCATTGCAATGGCAAGTGTACAGGAAACTGTGGTACAGGGTATGCTGTTGCTGGTGTGTTTCGGTCTGGGGCTTGGGGTACCGTTTATAATATTTGCCCTTTGCTATGAAAAGCTGAAAGGTGTGACAGCCTTTCTGAAAAACCACAGCCATACAATAAAATATATAGGCGGCGGTATGCTGATAGTAGTAGGTGTATCAATGGTGTTTGACCTGTTCGGCTATTATCTGGCAATATTTAATTAAATAATTCTGTTAAAAAGTTAAGCGATGTTTCGTGGTGAAACATCGCTTTTGTTTTTAATATAGTATTGTGGTGAACTGGAAGATAAATTGGAATTTGACGAATAGTCAGAAAAGATTTTAATATGGCGAATAAAAAATATATTCCCTTAAGCACCATCCTTTGCCTTAAATATTTTCACATTTTAAGAAAAGCACAATACAGATGTGTCTATTGATATGTCACTTATTATAATAATCGAGTAATATAAAACACAAAAGACAGACCTGTAAAAATCTGTCTTTTGTGTTTTGAATAAGAATACATTATATAATTAAATATTTATAAGGTTATGTGTATCTTTCTCCATCTTTGCAACATTGAGTTTGCCAGAAAGTGCAACGGGAAGTGATTTGTCGTACAATTTTACAAGTTCAGGGATGTGTGTTTCAGGCAAGTGCTCAGATGTGAATTCTTTTATTGCTTTTAAAGTTTCATCAACATTTGATTTTGCAGCAAGCACTATATGAGCAACGTGTACTTTTTCACTGTTGATTTCAGAGACAACGACCTTGCACTGTCTTACCTGTTCAACTCCTTGAATGGCACGTTCAATGTCAAACAGATAGATAATGTCGCCATCATTGTTTATGTATGATGAACTAATACGTCCATCTACAAAAACATCTCCTTCTTCGGTAACATAACCCATATCTCCAGTGCATGCCCATATGTTTCCGTTTTTATCAGTATGGAAAAACCTGTCTGTTGCAACCGGATTTTTATAATAGCCAGACATCCTGCATGGAGAGCAAACGCGAATTTCACCACGCTGTCCGTAGGTGAGTTCTTCGTTTGTTTTTGCATCGAAGGCAGCAACTACAACATGTGGAGTAGGCAAGCCTGCTGAACCAATAGTGTTTTGACGAATACTTGCAGCCGTTACAATACTACCAAGTTCACACATACCATATCCTTTTTGCAAAGGAATATCATTACCGTTGTCTTTTAACCATTTGTTAAATCTTCTTTCAGCTTGTGGTGTAACATATTCACCGCCTATTGCCAGACACTTAAAATGTTTATAAGATTCGTGTTTATACTGGCTGTTGTATAAATGGTCAACAAGACCAGTAGCGGTAATCATATAATTTGGCTTATATTTTGCAATGTGTTCTGCAAAGAGATTCAAGTCATATTGAGGTTCAAGTATGGATACCATACCGTAATAGAGGGATGTCAGCAGAGTAGCAACAAGACCTGTTGAAAACCACAATGGTATCTGAATAAAATATCTGTCTTGGCGTTTCATATCTACAAATACACTTTTTGCGTCTACTAGCAAAGTCAGCACGCCGTTATTTGTCAATTGAATACCTTTTGAGCTTCCTGTTGTGCCAGACGAATAAACCATAAGAGCCGGTTTATTTGGCTCGTATTCAGCATTATCGGCATTTTGAGTACCGGATTTGAGGAACTTATTCCATGCAACAGTTCCTTCTATTTTGCGAACTTTTTTAATGAGCTTAACTACTGTGCCCAATGAATTTACTGCCGGGCATGATACGATTGTTTTTATGTTGGTTTCCGGAAGAACTTTTTCAAGTCTGCCATAAAGCTCATTTGCAACAAATAACAAAGTTGCCTCAGTTTCATTGAGACGGTCCAATAATTGTTGGTCGTCAAATAAAGGGTTCAAAAGTACAGCATTGGCACCGATTTTATTTAATGCAAGGATGGCATACACTGTTTCAGGCAATGCGGGCATACATATAGCCACATTATCTCTGTTTTTAACACCATACGCTTTAAGCGATTTTGCGGTACGCTCAATCTGAAAGAACATATCTTTAAAAGAGATCTTTTTCCCAAAAAACATAAGGGCGGTTTCGTTTGGATAACGCACATTATTTTCATATATTTTTTCATATATGCTACATTCAGGTGTTTCGGCACCTATTTCTGTTTCTGTGTAATACTTCAGCCAAGGTTTATCTATAGATGGATAACCTGTCTGAATTTTGTTTGAACCCATTTTATAACTCCTATTCTGCATACAAAACTATTTATATAGGTATTTTATCATATTTACTGTGAAATACAATTGTTTTGCGATATTAAATTGTTTACAATACAATTAAAAAGAAATGGATAACAGTTAGACAAATTCAAATTTATCTAACTTTTCCCCATATTCTACCACACGGTTACAACACACACAACAGTCCCGGCAGAATAATCCGCCGGGACTGAAATTTCAATATATTATTTATGATATTTACTGCCGACATTGATGGACAGGGCTCTGTAGGTCTGCTCCAGTGCAATCAGTCTTGCCATCTGGTGTGGGAATGTCATTTTGGAAAAAGACAGTCTCAGCTGGCTTGCCGCCTTTACTTTTTCGTGAAGACCGTGGCTTGAGCCGATGATGAAACAGATGTTT
>JAZQYH010000069.1:0-26057 GCA_045633415.1 Oscillospiraceae bacterium
GCAACAAAGTAACCTTCTGGTGTGGAGTATTCGCCTGTAATATTTTTAAGATAATCTTTTTTCAGCTCTTTGCAAAGGAAAAAGTTATCACTGGCGCCTTCTGGAAGGCCGTGATATCTTATACCATATTCTCTGGCGTAGATAATACCGCAGTGGCTGTAAAATTTGATATTGCCTGCAATCAGCACAGCGCCAATACCCATCTGACTGGCTTTTTCCAGTGCATAGTTCACCAGAATTTTACCATAGCCCATTCTCTGATACTGTGGTTTTATACATACAGGTCCAAAAGTGGCCACAGGTAACACACTGCCATCGTCTTTTACGATGTCAGCTTTTACAAATATAATCTGACCGATAATCTGGCCGTCTTTTTCCATAACAAAATCCAGCTGTGGTATAAATGCTGGGTCATTTCTTAATTGATTTAAAACAAAATGCTCCACGCAACCAGCTTTGAATTGATTCCAGAAAGCGTCTCTTACCAGATTTTCAGTTTCTTTGTAGTCTTCCGCTTTTTCCAAACGAATAATATAGTCATTTTTTATCATTATTTATTTCCTCCTGATGATTGTTGACCGCAATTCCGGGAGGTTTGTTGATTGTGCAAACCTCCCGGTTACGCTACAATCTCCAGTGTTCTGCAATTTTTAATCAAAAAGCAATCTCCGTTAAATAAAATTTATATAAACAGCAACGCTGTTTTTACCTGTCGTCAGTAAGTATGTGCTTGATTTCCATAGATGGATTATCCAGCTCTGTTCTGAAAAACTGTGGATAATAAGTTTCATCGCTATGCCAGTCCAGCCATACAAGGGTTTCTCTGTTGTCATCAGCAGTTGGCACATCAGTTTCCACAGTAAAATCTTCTGGCACTTTCATATAGAAATAGAATGTTATTTCATATACCGCCTTATCATTTTTTGATGGGGTGGAGCCAGTGAAAAAGTTTTCGTGAATAAAGCCGAGGCGGTCCACTTCCAGATGAACACCTGTTTCTTCAAAAATTTCGCGCTCTACACCACTGCGGGTATCTTCGCCGAATTTCAATCTGCCACCAAGTGAGTAAATATAGTCAGAAGGCAGGTTTTTCACCATCAGTACTTTGCCATCTTTTATTATAATGCCTGCTACACGGATGTTCAGCATATGCTTGTTATCCTTAAAAGTTAAATCCATATCTTTCATATACTGACCTCCTGTTAGTTCTATTAAAATTGTAGCACAGGGCAGAGGTAATAACAATTAGTTTATGAAATATATTTAAGAAATAATTAATATTTGCGGTGTAGTCTGCCAGAAACTGATATGATATAATAAATACAGGTGATATTATGAAAAAAAGATTTATAGAGCTTTCTACAAAATGGATATATACATGGCCGGCATGGGCCCGGGTGCTTTTATCTGTTACAAGTACATTCAGATTTAATTTTGCCTTGTATTCTCTGATGTATTTCACACCTGTTATACTGGCGTCAGCACTTTTTGTAACAGGGCATTGGAAAGGCTGTTTTGCAGGTATATTCTTTGCATTTATGCCGATGGTGGAATATCTGCACAACGAATGGCTGATTGCATATAAAGGAATGGTTATTTATCACAACTGGAACCCATGGATTTATACGGTTATTGTGTCGGTATATTATATTTTTATGGGATATAAAGTGTATAAAGAGAGTAACAAAGAATGAAAAGAATTTTGAAATTACTTACAAACTGGAAATCTACATGGCCTATGTGGCTTTATTTATCGGTGATGGTTTTGGTGATAATTGATAAAAATCTGTATTTCACTCCTATGGCGTTACCTATAAGTGCTATAATTGTTATTGCCTCGTTACTGTTGGCAAGCAGTAAATGGCAAGGGAGCATAGTGGGCAGTTTAAATGGAATCTATATGATAATAGAATATTATTATAAACTGAATATAAGTGAGAAAGTGTTAATAGACACAAGACCTATAGGTTTGGTAATAATAGTATGCTATATTTATATGGGATACAGCTGTTTTAAGGAAAACAGAAAAGAGAAATAATAATGAAGAAATTTATTGAGATAATTACAGGCAACAGAGAAGGAAACAGACTTTATAAAATAATAACCAACTGGTCTTATTCCTGGCCTGCATGGATATATGCAACTTTTCAGCTGTGGCGGGCAAAAAATCAGATGCGGGGTCCATTAAGCTGGCCGCTTCGGGCGTGTATAATAACGGCATCATTGCTATTGGCAGATGGTAAATGGTGGGGCTGTTTCTTTGGCTTTGCCTATGGAATATATGGAATCTGTGAAGAGTTTTACAAAGCGGCAACTGGCCAGCATATATTTTTCAGCATACTACCGCTATCCATAGGTGTGATAGTATATTACGGTTTAATGGCATATATGGTTTATAGAAAAAACAAAAAGCAGGGTTAAACCCTGCTTTTATTTTATAACAATATTTAATATTTCTTTAAAATCCTGCACTGTAAAATCAGCTGATTTTAAAATTTTTTCTCTTGTAGTGCTGTCCTTTACTGTCAGAAATTCAGTAAGAACAGTGGTAATTCCACAGTATTTTGCACCATACAGTTCATTACTGCCACCGTCGCCTATAAAAAAGCATTTGTCAGGGGTGGTGTTCATTCTTTCCATAGCCAGCTGATAAATTTCTTTATTTGGTTTTACTGTACCCACATCGCAGGAAAAAATAACATCGTCAAACAGCACTGCCAATGGGGAAATACTCCAGTATTTTTTATCAATAATATCGGCATTGCTGATAAGGCACAGTTTTACGCCATTTTCTTTCAGCTGTTTTAAAGTGAAAAGAATACAGGGGTGTATTTCTGTCAGTGCTTTTTTCATTCTGTCGTTGCGGATACAGACCAGCTTTTCCAGTTGTGAATCAGTCACTGCAAAAGGCAGACTTTCCACCATAGAGGCCAGCATCTCTGTTTCAGTTGACACACCGCCTGTGGCGCGCAGGTTATAGGCCTGTGGGTTTTCTGCACTGGCTTCCCACTGCTGTCTTGTTATGCCCAGCAGTGTAAATTCGTTTTCTGTTTGATATTCAAGGTCTGCAAGGGTAAAGAATAAATCAAAAAATACAGTTTTCATGATATACAGTATGTACAATAGCTATAATATATACAGATAAGAGATTACTGCTCTGAATAAGGACATGATTCTGGTTCCTGTGGTAAATGTTTAAGGTGATACAAAAAGTAACCGCCCAGAATAGCAACGAGACAAAGCACACCGTAAATTGTGATGACTACTGTTGCAAGACCGCGCATATCACCAAAATTGCCGATTTCACTGCCAAAAACTACCAGAGCGCAAACAAAAATTAAAAATGGCAAAAAGAACAATAATTTCTGTGTTGATGGATTTTTGCTCTTGGCACAGATTAAATATTCCAGACCAGCAAATACGAAAAATGAAACAGCAGGGATAATATATAACATAGGTTTCTCCTTAATATACATTTATATAATAAATTTTAACACGGAAATGTGAAAGGAACAACTGAAAATTTTATACACTGAAAATGTAACTAAATCACTTTACAAATTCTTAATGATACATTATACTATTAACAAAGAAAGAAATTAATACATTGATATATAAATGGAGGTATACTATGAGTTTTCTGAAAGGTAAAACAGCATTGATTACAGGTGCAGGCCGACGGGTATTGGCAGACGGTCGCAGCGGCTCCATCGGCTATGGTATAGCAACAGCTTATGCAAAAGAAGGTGCAAACCTTGTTATCACAGGCAGAAATATGCAGAAACTGCTGGATGCAAAGGAAGAACTGGAACGCCTTTACGGTATCGAAGTGCTTCCTATTCAGGCAGATGTAAATAAAGAAACAGATAACGACGCTATGGTAGCAGAAGTTATCCGTCAGGCAGTTGAAAAATTTGGCGGTATCGATGTGCTTATAAACAATGCACAGGCATCTGCATCTGGTGTAACAATTGAAAACCACACAACAGCACAGCTGGATTTGGCTATGTACTCTGGTCTTTATGCGGCGTTCTATTATATGAAACACGCTTATCCATATCTTAAAGAAAGCAGGGGCAGTGTTATCAACTTTGCTTCTGGTGCAGGTCTTTTCGGCAACTATGGCCAGAGCTCCTATGCTGCAGCAAAAGAAGCTATCCGTGGTCTTACACGAGTAGCCGCAACAGAATGGGCGGCAGACGGTGTAAATGCAAACGTTGTTTGCCCACTGGCGTGGACAGCACAGCTGGAAAAATTCCACAAAGACTATCCACTGGCATTTGAAGAAAATGTGGAAATGCCACCTATGGGATTCTTTGGTGACCCGGAAAAAGAAATAGGACGTGTATGTGTACAGTTGGCAGGACCAGACTTTAAATATATGACAGGTGAAACAATCACTCTGGAAGGTGGTCTGGGTTTAAGACCATAATATTAATAGTAAATATAAAAGGCAGGGAAAACCCCTGCCTTTGTGTTTTATTTCATATTTTCTTTGCAAGCATTGATAAAGTCTTTGAAGATAGGCACATTGTGGCTGTTATCTTCCTGCATTTCAGGATGCCATTGATATGCGCGCAACCACTGGTCTTCACTGTCCAGATACCAGCTTTCCAGAATGCCGTCTGTTGCCCAGGCCATAGGAATTACCTTTTCGCCAAGGTCCTTGATAGCCTGATGGTGCAGACTGTTTATTCCGAATTCAAGGTCGCCTACCAGTTTGTGCAGTGGACTGCCTTCCACCACTTTGATGTTATGTGTGGATTCATTTGTGAAGTCTGGATATTTATAGTGAGAGTGTTTCAAATCACTTGGAGCCTGTGTAGGGATATCCTGATACATAGTACAACCAAAGTGAACACCAGCCAACTGGCAACCACGACAGATACACAGCACAGGTTTTTTCAGTGCCAGAGCAGCTTTCAGTAAAGCAAGGTCGGATTTGTCACGGTCATATTCAACAGTGCCGCAACATTCCAGTTTTTCTTCACCGTAAAGTGTTGGGTCTACGTCTGCGCCACCTGTCATTACAAGACCATCTGCTCTTTCCATCAGTTCCAGAGCTTGCTCGTCAGTAAGGAATGTCGGGAGAACAGGCATACCACCCCATTTCAGTATAGCGGAAGTATTGTAGCCGTTGGAGTAATTGTATGGTTTTTTAAATGGTTCTTCCATTGGCATGTTTTGTGGTGTAAGCACGATAATAGGTGTTTTCATAATCAAAGCCCCTTTCTTATTAACCATATTTTACACCATAACAGAATATTTTCCAAGCATGTAAATGTATTATATTACTATTCAGGGCAATAATATGGTTGAAAGGAAGGTATATAACCATGACTAATCTTAAATGTAGCGTGTATTCTTGTACACACCATAAAAATGACCATTGTTGCAAGCCAAACATTAAAGTAGAAGGCCAGAGCGCTATGTATGCCAACGAAACAGAATGTGCGTCATATGCTCCAAAAGGTGCACAGAACACTGTAGGTACAACAACACCTAACCCACAGCTGGAAATTGTATGTTCTGCAAAAGAATGTGTTTACAACTCTGCTTCCAGATGCCGTGCAAATAACGTATCCATCAACACACTGGGCGGCGGTGCTTCCTGCGCAACATTTACAAAGAAAAACTGATATCATAAACAAGGGCACCACAAGGTGCCCTTGTTTATTGACTTGGTCAAAGCTGTGAGATATACTGAAATAAAAGAGTGGGGGGATGGATATGAAGTCACTGAAAATCGCATTGTTGCAGCTTTTACCTGAAAAAACATTACAGCAAAATCTTGAGAAAGGCATTGCCGCCTGTAAAAAAGCAAAAGAAATGGGTGCTGATATAGCTCTGTTTCCAGAAATGTGGAGTGTAGGCTATTCCATTCCTGCAGATGTACAGCGGTTAAAGGCAACTGCCATTACAACGGACAGTGATTTTGTTACAACTTTTGGTCGCCTGGCGAAAGAACTGAACATGGCCATCGCCATTGCTTATCTGGAACAGTATGAACCATTACCGAGAAATACTGTGACAGTTTTTGACTGCAAAGGCAACCGCCTCTTCGATTACGCCAAGGTACATACCTGCGACTTTGGGTACGAATGTGTACTGTACCCGGGCGAAGAATTTTATGTAGCAGACCTTGAAACTCCTGCCGGTGTAGTTAAAACAGGTGCTATGATTTGCTATGACAGGGAATTCCCGGAAAGCGGACGAATCCTTATGCTCAAAGGTGCAGAGCTGGTGCTGGTGCCAAATGCCTGTCCTATGGAAATAAACCGTCTGTCTCAACTGCGTGGCAGAGCATATGAAAATATGTATGTACTTGCTACCTGCAATTATCCATCACCACATCCGGACTGCAACGGACACTCATCTGTATTTGATGGCATTGCATACCCTGTAGACGGCGGTGGTCCTAGAGACACATGTCTGCTGGAAGCAGGTAAAGAAGAGGGAATATATCTGGCTGATATTGATATGGCGGCAGTAAGGGAGTACCGCAGCAAAGAAGTTCACGGCAATGCTTACAGACGCCCATGGAAGTACGGCATACTTACAGAAGAAACTGTGCAGGCACCATTTATAAGAGACGACAACAGAAAAATCAGATAAAAATAAACACCCCCACTGCATCCAGGCAGTGGGGTGTTTTTATATGTTGTTTTTTCTGTATTCAGTTGGTGATAAGTTATATTTCTTTTTGAAGGCATTGGAAAACTGGTAGCCGTTGCTGTAGCCATTGTCCTGTGCAATCCGGGTAACGGATTTATCTGTCTGCATCAGCTCCTTTGCCGCCATGTCCAGTTTTGTATCGGTGATAAACTGCTTTGTGGACTGTCCCAGCACATTGCTGAAACATTTGTACAGATAGCTTTGGGATACATTACACAATGCACACAGCTCTTCCACTGTAACGGCAACAGACTGATTATTGATAATGTAGCGATGGCATATCAAAACCAGTTCTTCTTCGCTGGAACGGGATTTTGCACTGCCTGATTCTGTGCTTACAGGATGTCCCAGATAAAATATTGTACCTACAAGACGTTTTAAAAGAAGAATTGCCTGATAATAATAGCCTTCACTTTCTGAAAAACAGTTTTCAAAAATATTTACAACACTGGAGGTTACATTACCAGATACAATCTGTGGATAGATGGCTATATCCTTTATACCCAGCATACGTTTGAACTCTTTGTCTTCCACAGGGGTAGAAAGGGAAAAGTTTATGGCCGCAAACTGACAGCCCTGATTGTCAGATATTTCTGCGTGGTAAAGTGAGCCCGGTGCAAACAGAATACAGTCACCGCTTTTAGTGTAATAAACTGTTTTGCCGATATATATTGATGCCTGCCCCTTCAGCATAACCAGAATTTTATAGTGGTTAAGAATATCACGGGGACTTTTCTTGGCTTTGGCTTCATCCAGCCATGCTATGCTTATAATGTCAAAAGACAATTTATCCAGCATATTGGCGGCGACTTCGTCCTTTAAAATTTTTACTGCAGACTTCATTTATTTCGCACCTTGAAACATTTTAATATTATAATTATTAAAATTTTACCATATGGTTATTATTTTTCAAGAATATTTTAAATAATTGTTATGATTTTTATATTTTTTATGGGGATTTTTGTATTGATAATATTTTATTCAATAGTAGAATGATATGGGTGAAAAAGTCAAAGGGACTTTTCCATTTTTCATGAAATTTAACAGGAGAAACAAAATGAAAAGAATTATTGCTCTTATCCTTGCAATGGTAATGGCAGTTTCTATGGTTGCTTGCTCCACAGAAGTTAAAAACGAAGTACCTTCTGTAACAGCAGACGTAACTAAAGAAGCAGACATCGTTATCGTTGGTGCTGGTGCAGCAGGTCTTGCAGCAGCTATCGAAGCAGTAGAAAACGGCGCTGAAAGCGTTATCGTTATCGAAAAAACAGCTACAACAGGTGGCTCTCTGAACTTCACAAGCGGTTCTATGTCCGGTGCTGAAACAATCATTCAGCAGATTGACGGCGTTGAAGATACAAAAGAATCCTATGTACAGGATATTCTGAAAAACGGCGCTCAGCTGGGTGATGAAGAACTCATCCGTGCATTCGTAGAAGAAGACGTTGCAGCTATCCAGTGGCTGTGGGACAATGGTCTGTCCGACAACACATTCTCTATCGACCGTGCAACAGGCACAATGTCTGTTTTTGCTCCAGAACACGCTCTGTACTCTGTAAAAAGAACATACAAAGCATCTGCACATGACGCAACAAAATACAAATCAGCTGCTCACGAAATCCTTGATACAGTAGCAAAAGCTGAAGGCAAAATCACATTTGACTTCCAGACAGAAGCAAAAACACTGGTAAACAACGAAGCTGGTCAGGTTCTGTCCGTAGTTGCTGAAAATGCAAAAGGCGAAACAGTTCTGTACACAGCTAAAAAAGGTCTTATCATGGCAACAGGCGGCTACTCCGGCAACCTGAAAATGATGGGCGCATTTACAGAAAACGGCGAAAACTACCTTGTAGGTGGTTCTGATGCAGCAGACGGTTACGGTATCTACATGATGCAGAACATCGGTGCTTACATCGACGAAACAGCTATGGGTTATGTTCCAACATTCCCAATGGGTCTTGACACAGGCGTTGGCCCTGGTAAAATCGCTTCTACATACATGTGGAAAAACGGCGCTATCTGCGTAAACCAGGAAGGTCTCCGTTTCGTTAAAGAAACAGAAGCAGACCCAGCTATCCGTGAAGTTGCTCTGGAAGAACAGACAAACGCTATCCAGTACGACATCTTCACAGACAACATCATCGAATCTGTTGAAACACTTGGTTCTTCCGTATTCTGGAACTACTACTATGGTCCTGGTAAACCATACCACAACTTTGTAATCAAAGCTGATTCCATCGAAGAACTGGCTGACAAAATCGGCGTTCCAGCTGACAACCTTGCAAAAACAATCGCTGACTACAACGCACACGTTGAATCCGGTGAAATGGACGAATTCGGCCGCGAATTCACACAGGAATCCCTTGACGGCAACTACTCTGTAGCTATCAACAAAGTTGAAGGCGACAAATACTATGCAATCGCACAGAGAGCTCTGGTTGTTATGACACTTGGTGGTGTTAAAACAAACACAGATGCACAGGTTCTGGATGCTGACGGCAATGTTATCCCAGGTCTCTACGCAGCTGGCGAAGTAGTTGGCGGCATCTGGGGTAAATTCGTATCCGGCGGTACAGGCGTAATGGGTCCTATCGTATTCGGTAGACTTGCAGCACGTACAGCTATGACAACAGAAATGGCAACAAGCTACAAACTCAAAACACCACAGACAGTTATCACAGAAGATATGCTGCCAGTTAAAGAAGTTGTAGAAAACACAGAATCCCGTTTCGATATGTCCAAAGCTCTGACAGACGGCGAATACACAGCTGAAGTTGATGGTCAGGAAGGCCCAATGACAGTTAAAACAACAATCGCAGGCGGCAAAATCACAGCTGTTGAAGTTGTTTCCAACAACGAAACACAGTCTATCGCAGCACCAGCTATGGATTCTATCCCAGCAGCTATCGTTGCAGCAAACTCTTGCGACGTTGACACAGTTGCAGGTGCAACACTGACATCCAACAGAATCATGGATGCAGTAGCAATCTGTCTCACAGAAGCAGCTAAATAATAAGGTTTTTCATACAAGATTCCTCATAAATTAATAAAATCCACTGGAAAAAGATTTATCCTTCTTCCGGTGGATTTTAGTTTGTTATATTATCTGTTGCCTGAGCTTAAACCTGTCAGGGCTATTTTCTGGTATAGGTAATGTATGTGTACGGCACTGTGGATTCAAAATACCCATCAATCTCTTTTGTGAAATCAGACTGGTCAAATTCCGGGAAATATGTGTCACCCTCAAATTCTGCATCTATTTCAGTGATATACATAGCATCAACCATATCAATCACCTGACTGTACAGATTTGCCCCGCCGATATAGTAAATATCTTTGTCTGGCCAGTTCTCCATAATCGTTTCAAGGGCTTGAGTTATAGTCTGTGCAGTGTACAGATTTTCGCCACAGAAATTTTCACTGCGGCTTAACACAATGTTGATTCTGTCTGGCAATGGCTTGCCCAAAGCCTGATATGTCTTTCTGCCCATTATAACCACATTGTTTTCGGTAAGGGCACGAAATCTTTTAAGTTCCCCAGGAATATACCACGGCATACCACCATCTTTTCCAATCAGCCTGTTTTTATCATAGGCTACTATAAGTGCTGTCATGTAACTCCCCCTTTTTATTCAGTGTATCACACTGTATAGTACAGTGCAAATAGTTATAAAAATAACACATTAGATTGATGGCTGTCGATATACAACAAAAGGATATAATTATTATATTTAAAAATATCGATAAATATATAAATAATACAGCAGCTGGACTATTTTTATTGATAAAATTGTCTTGAAAAGTATGATTTTGTTAAGAAAATACTGTAAAAAATTTGTAATAAATAAAAATATTGACAGTACAATAGCCGTACTGATATAATCTATTTTGCGTAATGCAATCTTATATAAAATATATAAGATACAAAAGTTAATAATTTTATGGAGGAATACTACAATGAAAAAAATCATTGCTCTTGCTCTTTCAGTTGTTATGGCTCTTTCCCTCGTAGCATGCGGTGGCGAAACAGTTGAAACACACGAACTGAAAATGGGCCGTGTTCTGGGCGCAGCTCATGGCACAAAATGCTTCGCTTCTGTATACGCAGTAGTTGAAGGCGACACAGTTGTTGCAGCTAAAATCGACGAATACCAGTTTATGTCTGGTGACGAACTCATCTCTGTACCAAATGCAGATAACTACACAGCTTCTCTGGCTGATGGTGTAAAACTGGTTTCCAAACGTGTTGACACAGCTGTTTACAGCAACAACATGGCTACAAAAGCTGGTTCTACAGTAGCTATCGACAAAAACTACGATGCTATCGAAGCACACGTAGCAGGCAAAACAATTGCTGACCTTGAAGCAGAAATCGCTGGTGAACTGGCAGCAGACGCTGTTGCAGGTTCTACACTGGTTGACAACGCAGGTTACATCGGCGTTATCATCGAAGCAGCTAAAGCAGCACAGGCTGAAGAAGCTGTAACATACACAGGTTCTCTGGACGCTCTGACACTGAAATACGGTCACGGCGCAGCACACGGCACAAAATGCTTTGCTGAAGTTGCAGTTCTGACAGACGGCACAAACGTTGTTCTGGCTTACATCGACGAATACCAGTTCATGTCTGGTGACGAACTCATCTCCGTTCCAAACGCAGAAAACTACACAGCTTCCCTGGCTGATGGTGTAAAACTGGTTTCCAAACGTGTTGACACAGCTGTTTACAGCAACAACATGGCTACAAAAGCTGGTTCTACAGTAGCTATCGATGCTAACTACGATGCTATTCAGGCACACGTAAACGGCAAAGCTATCGCAGACCTGGAAACAGAAATCGCTGGTGAAATGGCTGCAGATGCTGTTGCAGGTTCTACACTGGTTGACAACGCAGGTTACATCGGCGTTGTTGTAGCAGTTGCTAAAGCTTAATCATAATTAAGTGAGTTAAAAGACGGTCGAAAGACCGTCTTTTGTTTGTACAGGTTTAAATATAGCCACGGATTTGCAGCTGAAAAGCCATGCCGTTTGGTTAATATTAATAATAAAACATCAATATTTCGCCTTGATACAAACAAAATGTCAATTGACATATATTGTAAATCTATGATAAAATATTCAGCGTTATAAGGGAGTAGTCGACAGGGACACCTGTTACAGCGCCAACAACCGAGGCAATTTTGCTTCTGGCTATGTATGAAATGACGAGACTTATCTGCAGGTGCAGGTAGGTCTCTTTTTTTATGACCTATCCCGTACAAATACAACCACAAATTTTTTTACATTAAAAAAGGGGCGTAATTGTGAAACATTATCTTGAACATTATGAGAAAATTATGCAGGACCTTAATGTAGACGCAAACGGTCTTTCTTCTGAAGATGCTGCAAGCCGTCTTGCTACTTATGGTCCGAACAAGCTGAAAGAAGGCGAAAAAGAAAGTCTGCTTTCAAAATTCTTTGGTCAGCTGAAAGACCCAATGACAATCATCCTGATTGTAGCTGCTGTAATTTCTGCAATCACAGCATCACTGTCCGGTGAAGGTTTTGCTGACGTATTTATTATTCTTTTTGTTGTTATTATGAATGCTGTTCTTGGTGTTTATCAGGAATCCAAAGCAGAAGCTGCTATCGAAGCTCTGCAGGAAATCGCAGCTGCTACATCCAGAGTTCTCCGTGACGGTCATATCCTGACAGTAAGAAGTGAAGAACTGGTACCAGGCGATATTATCGTTCTGGAAGCAGGCGACTCTGTTCCTGCTGATGCACGTATCATCGAAAGTGCAAGTATGAAAATCGAAGAAGCTGCACTTACAGGTGAATCTGTACCGGTTACAAAACATGCAAACATTCTGGAAGCTCAGGAAAATGGTGAAGTACCACTGGGTGACAGAAAAAACATGGTATATATGGGCTCTATCGTTTCCTACGGCCGTGGCCGTGCTGTTGTAGTTGCAACAGGTATGGAAACTGAAATGGGCAAAATCGCAGAGGCTCTTACACAGGCTAAAGACGATGACACACCACTTCAGATTAAAATGGGCGAACTTTCCAAAATTCTGTCCTTCATTGTTCTGGGTATCTGTGCTGTTATTTTTGCAATTGATATTATCAGAAACCTGTCTACAGGTATCACTGGCACAATGCTGCTGGATACATTTATGGTTGCTGTATCTCTTGCTGTTGCAGCTATTCCAGAAGGTCTGTCTGCTGTTGTTACAATCCTGCTGTCCATTGGCGTTACAAAAATGAGTAACAACCACGCTATCATTCGCCGTCTTACAGCGGTTGAAACACTGGGTTGTACACAGATTATCTGTTCTGATAAAACAGGTACCCTCACACAGAACAAAATGACTGTTGTTCACCGTCATACAGATGATGAAAAGCTTCACCTGAAAGCTATGGCTCTTTGTTCTGACGCTGAGCTGGAAGGTGAAAGTGCTATTGGCGAACCTACAGAATGTGCACTGGTAAACGATGCATATAAAGAAGGTATGGCAAAAAATGTACTGAAAGAAGAATATCCACGTGTTGGTGAAGCTCCTTTCGACTCTGGCAGAAAAATGATGAGTACAGTTCATGTTGACCCTAAAGGCGGCTTTGTACAGTTTACAAAAGGTGCTCCGGACGAAGTGCTGAAACGTTGTACAAAAGCTGTTGTAAATGGCGAAGTAGTGGATATGACTGATGCTATCAGAGATTCCGTTCTTGCTGCAAACAAAGCAATGGCAGACCAGGCTCTGCGTGTGCTTTGCTCTGCATACAGAGTATACAGCGAAAAACCAGCATCCAACGAAGCTGCAGACCTGGAACAGGATATGACTTACCTTGGTCTGTCAGGTATGATTGACCCAATCAGACCAGAGGTTAAAGATGCTATTGTTGAATGTAAAAACGCTGGTATCCGTGCAATTATGATTACCGGTGACCACAAAGATACAGCGGTTGCTATTGCAAACCAGCTTGGTATTCTTGATGGCGGTTATAAAGCAATCACAGGTGCACAGCTTAACGAAATCAGCGATGAAGAACTGAACAATACAATCGAAGATTATTCTGTATACGCCCGTGTACAGCCTGAACATAAAGTAAGAATTGTTTCTGCATGGAAAGCAAAAGGCAGAATCACAGCTATGACAGGTGACGGCGTAAACGATGCACCATCAATCAAAACAGCTGATATCGGTGTTGGTATGGGTATCACTGGTACAGACGTTACTAAAAACGTTGCAGATATGGTTCTGGCAGATGACAACTTTGCTACAATCGTTTCTGCAGTTGCAGAAGGCCGTCGTATCTACGACAACATCAGAAAAACAATTCAGTATATGCTGTCCACAAACGTGGCTGAAGTTCTGTCTGTATTCTTTGCAACACTGATGAACTTCACAATTCTTGAACCAGCACATCTGCTGTGGATTAACCTTGTTACTGACTCACTGCCAGCTATCGCTCTGGGCATGGAAGAAACAGAAGCTGACAGTATGTGCAGACCTCCTCGTGGCGCTGAAGAAAGTATCTTTGCCGGCGGTATGGCATTTGACATCCTGTATCAGGGTGTTATCATCACATGTCTTACAGTGCTGTCCTTTATGATGGGCCACTGGATGGAAACAGGCACATGGGAAATCACAAACTCTGCAGACGGCGTAACAATGGCATTCCTTTCACTGTCACTGATGGAAATGCTGCACTCTGTAAACATGCGTTCCCGTCGTACATCCCTGATGAAAATTCCACACCAGAACAAATATCTGCTGCGGTCACTTGCAGGTACATTTATCACAACACTTGCAGCTATTTATGTGCCATTCCTGTCAAATGCTTTTGGCTTTACACATATCAATGCAGTTGAATGTATCACAGCTATTGTGATTGCTCTGTCAATTATTCCAATCACAGAGCTGGTAAAAGCAATTCAGAGAAAACTGGGCAAATAATAATTAAAAGAGAGGCACTGCCTCTCTTTTTTTGTTTGCATTTCATACAGACAGATTATATAATGAAGATAACAAACCTCGTGATTTTATGAAAGGAAAAGAATTATGGACTATCAGATTTCTGAAAATGTAAAAAGCAAATTTGCTGCATTGGTAGCAGATGAAAAAATCAAAAAAGCCATGGATTTCATCCAGAAAGACCGGGATGAAATTCTGGAAAAGCAGATTGAACTGACACTTATCCCAGCACCTACACACCACGAAGCAGAAAAAGCGAAACGCTTCCTTGAAATGCTGGAAGCTGAAGGTCTGGAAGGTCACATTGATGAATACGGCAATGCAGTTGCAATCCGCAAAGGTACAGGTGGCGGCAAAACTGTGCTTATCGAAGGTCATCTGGACACAGTTTTCCCTCTGGAAACAAAACTGGAAATTGTAAGAGAAGACGGCTATATCAAATGCCCAGGTATTGTTGACGACACTCGTGGTCTTGCAGCTATTCTGTCTGCACTGCGCGCTATGAATGCTGCTGGTATTGAAACAAAAGGTGATATCCACTTTGTTGGTACAGTACAGGAAGAAGGTACAGGCGCACTGAAAGGCATGAAATATTATGTAGAACATCACCCAGAACTGGATGCATCCATTTCTGTTGATGGTGACGGCTGGTCTGACATTACTTTTGAAGCAACAGGCATCCAGACTTACGAAGTTGTGTTCCACGGTATCGGTGGCCACGCTTATGGTGCTTTTGGCCGTGTTGCAAACCCAATCCATGCCGCTGGCAGAGCAATCGCAAAAATTTCTGAATTTGTTGTTCCAAAAGAACCAAGAACATCTTTTGCTGTAACAAACCTTGAAGCAGGCAACTATGCCGCAGTACATGCTATCGTTCCTGAATGTACAATCCGTTTCAACTTCCGTTCCAACGACCAGGGCGAACTGGAAAAACTCCGTGCAAAAATCTTTGAAGCAATCGAAGAAGCCTGTAAAGAAGAAACAGACCGCTGGGGTATGGATACAATCACATATACAGTAAAACATATCTGTGACGTAAATGCAGGTACACAGGACCCACACACAGCTATCGTTGAAGGTGCAGTTGCAGTGGCACAGTTCCTTGGTGATGAGCCAACACTCAGTAAAGGTGGTTCCACAAACTGTAACAGAGCTATCGAAGCTGGCTTGCAGGCTGTATGTCTGGGTGGCGGCAGAGACTATTCTGCACATTGTCATATGCTGTCAGAACAGTTCCTTCTGGACGGTACAGAACACAAAGGCTGTCAGGCTGCAATGCTGCTGGCTGTTCTCTGTGCTGGTACAGATGCCGCAGACAGTATTATTGAATAATTTTAATAATAAATAATTGAATATATAAAGGGCAAGGTATAAAACCTTGCCCTTTTGTATTTATTCTCCATACTGTCTCTGGAGTGTTTCCTTATTGTCAACCTTAATCAGATAGTATTTGTAGCTCATTTTTCTGCCACCTTTGAGAGATGGATTTTTCAGATATTCTATTGCAAAGGTTGCGCTGGCGGCGGCGCCTTTGAACAGCACATCCTCGTCTATGTCAAATTCCTGATTGTGATGACCTGCGCCTACACCTTTTTCTTCGTTTTCCACACCAAGGAATGCAAACACACCTGGCCACTGCTGGAGATACTGGTTAAATGATTCAGACGCCATCCATGGTTCGCACTGACCTACAGCATCACTGCCTATTTCATCTGCCAGCACGCCTCTTGCCCACTGTGCAATATCATTGTCGTTTACCACGGCATAGCCCGGCATACCATAGCTGTCGTATGTGGCTTTGCAACCATAAGCGGCACAGATGCCGTCAACTGCATTTTTAAGTTCATTGAAGAAAACTGTACCCACGCCATCTCTGTCAAATGTTCTCATTGTACCGCCGAAAGTAAGTGTCTGTGGAATAACATTTTTCTGCCGTCCAGACTGTAACAGACCGATAGAGTATGTGCATGTTTTGAACGGGTCAACTTTTGTCAGTCGCAGTGCCTGAAGTCGCTGATAGATAGCCACAAAGCAATCAATAGGGTTGTTTGACTGGTCTGGTCGGCTGCCGTGACCACCCTGTCCTTCGATTGTAATCTGGAATCCCATAGAGCCAGCCATCATACCGCCATCATTGATTGCCAGATAGCCTGTAGGCAGGGTAGCAACCAGATGTGTGCCATATACAGCATCTATACGGATGTTGTTCTTTTCAATATATGGGAAAATATATTCCACATTGCCGGCGGCTTCTTCGCCTCTTTCAAAACACAGGTAAACTGTGCCTTCGATTTCATCTTTTTTCTCCAGAAGAATTTTTGCAGTGCCCAGCAGCATTGCCATATGACCGTCGTGACCACAGGCATGCATAAGACCAGGATTTTCAGAGATACAGGTACGCATACCAGGCTTTAAGTTATCTGGTGTTTCCAGCACTGGCAGTGCGTCAACATCTGCACGCAGTAAAACAGCGCGGTCACTTGGTTTACCGCCTTTGATTGCTGCCAGAATACCGCCATTTTCTATAACCACATGCTCCACACCCATGGCAGACAACTCGCTGGACAGCTTTTCTATTGTCTTGTACTCGTGACCTGTCAGTTCAGGAAAACGGTGGAAATATCTTCGCATAGAAATCATATATTCTTCATATTTCTTTGCAAGTTCTATGTTTTTCATATATAAACCCCTTTCGGTATTAAATTCAGAATAAAAAAAGGCAGAGTTACCCCTGCCTTAAGTTTTGCTGTAATGTAATTTTTTAACCATTTCCCACAGCGGATGGTCTTTTGAAAGATGCTCTTCTCTTTCACCGATGTATTCAAGATAATGGGCGTCAGAGTTGGACATAAATGGTGTTTCACTGGTAATAAGCCCCTGTGCTATCAGCTTTGGTCTGTTGGCAAGGTCGTAAATCTCCACGCCGTCAATGTTTATTTCAGGTGGAAGCATACCCAGTACACTCAGAGCGGAAAAGCTGTTTTTGTCTATATGGGCATAAACAGCCACGCCGTCCATCTGGTGACACAGATTTACAGCATCCCATAAATTATAGGACGAACCGATAATCAGCAACGGTTCATATTCGCCGATAATTTCATCATCTTCGTTGCGAATTAACTGGTTGCCGTATATTTCTTTTTTGTTTTTGATTGGTGGCAGACTGTCCAGCACAATTTTCTCAAACTCCAGACATTTTTCCACAGTTTCAAAATAGCACAGCAGATGAATATCTTCGGCTGTACACATTTCAATGCCCGGTATCAGCATAATACCAAATGAATCTGCCACTTTTTTTACAGCAGGCAGGTTGGCGGCGGCGTTATGGTCGGTTACAGCTATAACCTCCAGACCAGCCAGATGAGCCATACCGCAGATATTGTTTGGTGTCATTTCATCATCACCACAAGGGGATAAACAGGAATGAATATGTAAATCGTATAACATTATGGCTCCTTTCTGCAGTTATTATTGGCGACTGTCAAAACAGTACCATACCAGGCCCCAGACCTGCATCTGTTCTGGTTTCAAACCCAAATCGCTTGTAAAAATCTTCTTTTCCACTGGATGCACCCAGATATGTGCGTATGCCAGCATTTACTGTTTTAAACTGGCTGATTTTTTCAATCAGTTTTCCCATTATACCAGTGCCAATTTTCTGCCCCTGATACTCGGGACATACCATAACATCCTGTATGTACAGGAATATGGTTTCATCACCTATGATTCTGGCAAAACCCACCAGCTTTTCGTTGTCAAAAGCACCTACACAGTACAGGCTATTTGCCAGAGCCTTTTCCACCACAGCTTCGTCTCTGGTGCCCCAGCCTACACTATCTGTCAGCTGGTTGAACTGCTGTGGTGCAGGTGTAAATTCTTTGTATGTAATCATAATCTGTTTTATTTGTTCATTTCGTTGTAAAGCATAGCAGAAATATCAAAAATCGGCAGTTTTGTTTTTGCCAGATTGATGCCTTCTTCCTGTGCTTTTTCCAGTGCCTGCTGATTCATAGGGCTGTTCTGACACAGCACTACACCTGCGACATCGTTCAGGGATGCTACTGCAACAGTGTTGATGTTACCCATAATGGTAAACCAAGCAAAGTTTTCGTGGGCATTTGCCATTGCCCAGCTGTGAAGGTCACCACAGAAACCGCCTTCGATTTCTCTGTCTTCACCTTTGGAAATCAGTTCCAGATTATATTTTTCACAAAATTCAAAAAATGTCATTTTGTTCTCCTATTCCAATGCGGATTTAATTTTATCCAGCTTTCTTCTCATAATAATTACGCAGTCTTCTTTTTTGGCATAGCCACGTATTACGTCGTCAGCAAAGGTGCGGCAGTTTGGTGAACCGCAGAAAGAGCAGTCCAGCCTTGGCAGTTCTTCCAGAAGCTGTTCCATTTCTGTATATTTCTGGAAACGTTCCATTCTGTTGCCTTTCAGCTCAAATACAGGGTTGTATTCCAGTTCTGCATCCCACAGCATATTGTTTGGAATACTCTGCTGCAGGCTGTTCATGGAAACAGGCAGGTATTTGCGAATAGCTTTCAGCTTTGTTTTGGCGATAAATGGATTTTCCACTGTCAGCACACCACCAACACATCCGCCCGGGCAGGCATTAAGTTCCACAAAGTCCAGATGTACAAACTTGTCGTCTTCCAAATCTTCCAGAACCTTGATTACGTTTTCAATGCCATCACAAGCCAGATAGTTTTCCACTGTTACAAGGCCACTGCTTTCACCGCCACTGCTTGCCCAGCTTATACCTATTCTGCCAGCAGAAGCATCTACAGCTTTGCTAGGGTTTTTCATAGAGCTTAACAGCAGAGGATAAACGTCTTTCATTGCCACAGCACCATCAACCCAAGTTTTTTTGGAACCGATAGGATTGTTTATAGCTGTGATTTTGGCAGGACATGGAGATATAAAGATACAGCCTATATCTTCTTCTGCAAGACCTGTCTTTTCCATAACTTCCATTTTTGCAAGACGTGCCGCCAGTTCCATTGGTGAAACAAATGGCAGTACGTGTTCTATAAGATGTGGAAAGCGCACTTTAATAAGCCTTACTACTGCCGGACAGGCAGATGAAATAACAGGCTTTGGTATTTTATCTATAATTTTTCTTGTGGCATCGCTTACCAGCTCGGCAGCCCGTGCCACTTCATAAAAACTGTCAAATCCGATGTCCAGAAGACCAGCCAGTACAGTTTCTGTATCGTGAAGATTGTTGAACTGTGCATAGAGACTTGGTGCTGGCAGGGCAACAAGATGTTTGAAATGTTTGTAGTCGTCCAGAACATTATGTATAACCTTTTTTGCGTGATGTGGGCAGACACGCACACACTCGCCGCAATCTATACAGCGTTCTTTCAGAATTATGGCTTTGCCGTCACGTACACGAATAGCTTCTGTAGGGCATCGCTTTATACAGTTGATGCAACCCCGGCACAAGTCCTTGTCCAGAGTAACCGAATGAGTATATGTAGTAGACGTATTTATCACCTTCCTGTGTAAGTATGGGTAATCAAGCCGCAGGATTGCCTGTGCGATAAATGGTGTTTGTGTAAGGCAAGTGGCTTATAGGACTGAAATCAGTGATATTGTTGTAGCTGAGTGAAAGTATCGCAATACTGTCGTAGTAAGCCAGCGGAGAAATATCGCTGATATTATTGTTTCTTAAATTGAGATATGCCAGCGCTTCGTCCCTGTTGTATGGGGTAAGGGCTGTAATATCACTTATGTTGTTGAAAGACAACACTATCTCGTGTGGCAGTCTGAACATATCTGCCAGTGGAGAAATGTCGGTTATATTGTTGTGTGGCAGGAAAAGGTCCCATAGGTCCATGGACGCCAGCGGGGAAATATCGCTGATATTGTTACCTGGCAGACGCAGTTCTTTTACAGTGCGGCATAGGGCAATATTGGAAACATCCTCTATTCCGCAACCAGCCAGCCACAAATATTTAAGTTCGGGTATATGGGATAAAAAATCTGTATTTTCCAGCTCAACAAGGCACACCTTCAGGGTGTTAAGGTCCAGAAAATTGACAAGGTCATCAAAGTTCATGGAAACACTCTGTGTATAGGTTTTGCCACGCCATACATAGTCTGTGCCGTTTTCTTCCGGCTCCATATCCCACCGTGGTGTCTGGTTTATAAGCACCTGCTGGTCTGAAAGAATAAACAGCTCCTTAACAGATGTAAAATCTGCAGGGCAGACTTCCTTTGAGTAGTCCCAGCCCATTGCATCGTAAATCAGATGCTTCAGATTTTCATCTCGCCACTGTATAGGCAGGTCGTATATAACCACAGGGTATGGGTCTGGCGTTGGTGTTGGTTGTGGTGTTGGCTGTGTATTTTCTGTCTGGCTGTCTGCAGGGGCAGAATTATTCTGTGCAGGCACACAGCCTGCTACAGATACTGCTAAAATAACAGAAAGCACCAATGAAACAAACTTTTTCATATATAGTCTCAATTAGGATAAAAATGGTATAGTTTTACTGCAAATAAACAACCATCTTAATGTGGGTACCCACGCCTACTTCGCTTTCTATGTAAAATTCATCAGCATACTTTTTCATATTTGGCAGGCCCATACCTGCACCGAAACCAAGGCTGCGCACTTCGTCACTGGCACCAGAATAGCCTTCTGTCAGCGCCAGTTCAATGTCGGCAATACCAGGACCATTATCGTCCAGATACATTTCCACTTTGTCAGGGTAAACCAACACTGTGATTTCACCGCCGCCAGCATGGATGGCAAGGTTGATTTCGCCTTCGTAAAGGCTGATGTTTATATTGCGCAGACTCTTGGAGTCAACGCCCATTACTTTCAGCTTTCTTTTCAGGTCAGTGGAAGCCTGACCTGCAGCTGTAAAATTATCGCCGGGAACTGTGTAATTAAACTTAATCGGTTCCACCTTATGCACCTCTCAATCCGTTTTCGTACAGAATGCCACAGCAGGCAAACATCGGTGTAGTTGTTGTCAGCACGCAGATATTACTGTCTACAGCCAGTTCCAGAGAAAGTGCGTCTGGTCTTTTGCCACGAACATAAACCACACAAACCATATCCATCATATCAGCTGTACGGATAACCTGTGGGTTGTTAAGACCTGTAACCAAAACTGCCTGGTCTTTTACGTATGCCAGCACGTCGCTCATCATATCACTGCCACAAGCAGTGTGTACTTCTGTTTCAAGGCTGATTTCAGGTGTCAGAACTTCTGCGTTGAGAAGCTGTGCTATGTCTTTGATTTTCATAAATTTTTGCTCCGTTCTCGAATTATGGCAAGATTTAAAGCCGATTAAAGCAGAAAAAGCCTACATTTCAATACATAGGCATTTATCGATAAAAGAAAATTGTAAATATGCATAAACAGATATTTTATGTTTTGATTATTTGACGAAATATCGATAAAAACTTGTATAAAATTGCCATATATGTTACTATTATAGCACATATTATTATAAATAACACCTAAATATTGTATATAAATAATATTATTTTTTTAGCAATTTGTAGAATTTATTCAAAAGCATAAATTTATTAAAAAAACGACTAAAAAGTTATGGATAAATAAATATTTATTTGTTATAATTAATATGTATGATTACGGCAATTTTTGTTGATTCGTTAGCATTAATTATCGAATAACAAATTTATAGGAGGATAATATGAAGAAAATTTCAAAACTGCCATTCTCCGGCACTCCAGAGCAGGAAGCTCTGCTGAGAGCATGGCTGGATGAAAATGGCAAAAAACCTGGCGCAGCAATGCCAGCTCTGCAGTACGCTCAGGAAGTTTACGGCTATCTGCCAGTAGAAGTACTGAGAATCGTTGCTGAAGGTACAGGCAAGAGTCTGGAAGAAATTTACGGCATAGCAACATTCTATGCACAGTTCTCCCTTTCTCCAAAAGGCAAATACAAAATCGCAGTTTGCCTTGGTACAGCTTGCTACGTAAAAGGCAGCGGCAAAATTCTCGAAAAACTGGAAGAAAAACTGGGCATCCAGAACGGCGACTGCCAGCTGGATGGTAAATTCTCTCTGGAAGCATCTCGTTGTATCGGTGCATGCGGTCTCGCACCAGTATTCACTGTAAACGAAGACGTTTACGGTCGTCTTAAAGAAGATGGCAGTGAACTTGATGGCATTCTGGCTAAATATCGGGATTAATTAGACTATGCAGGAACTTTCTTTAAACATTTTGGACATTGCCCAGAACTCTGTTGTGGCAGGTGCCAGTCTGATAGAAATAATGGTGGAAGCATCAGGTGAAAACAATAAGATGCTGTCAATCATTATCAAAGACAACGGCAAGGGCATGGACAGTCAGACACTGGAAAATGTAACAAATCCATTCTTTACCTCCCGCACCACACGAAAAGTGGGGTTAGGTATCCCGCTGTTTAAAATGGCGGCTGAACAGACAGGTGGTTTTTTTGGAATCACATCAGAAGTCGGTGTGGGTACAGTTGTAAAGGCTGTGTTTGATACATCCAATATCGACTGCATTCCGCTGGGAGATGTGTGGGATACAGTGGCTATTCTCATTCAGATGAATGAAGAAATAGACTTTGTCTACACTGCCAGACGGGGCACAGAAGAATTTGTGTGTGACACACGCCAGCTGAAAGAGGTTATGGAGGGTGCTCCCCTGTCAGACCCTATGGTTGTCCGGTGGATAAAAGAGTTCATTGAAGAAAATCAATTTGAAATATTTAAAAGGAGATATTAATCATGAAAAGTTTACGGGAACTGCAGGCTATCAGAAATAAAATGAAAGCCTCTGTAAACACAAGAGATGGCGCAGAAGGCAAAATGCGTATTCTCGTTGGTATGGCTACATGCGGTATCGCTGCAGGCGCACGTCCAGTTCTTAACGCATTTACAGAAGAACTGGCAAGAAGAGAAGTAACAAATGCTGTTGTTTCCCAGACAGGTTGCATTGGCATCTGCCAGTACGAACCAGTTGTAGAAATCTACGAAGGTGAAACAAAAACTACATACGTAAAAATGGACGCTGAAAAAGTTGCAAGAGTTGTTTCCGAACACGTTATCGGCAAACGCCCAGTAACAGAATTTACAATCGGCGCTCTCAAAGCTGAATAATAAGGAGAGGTAAAGAATGTTTAGAAGTCACGTTATGGTTTGTGGCGGTACAGGCTGTACCTCCTCAGGCTCACAGAAAATTATTGACGCATTCAATAAAGAAATCGCAGCAGTTGGTCTCCACGAAGAAGTAAAAGTTATCAAAACAGGTTGTTTTGGTCTTTGTGCTCTTGGTCCAATCGTTGTTGTATATCCAGAAGGCAGCTTTTACTCAATGGTTCAGCCAGAAGACGTAAAAGAAATCGTTAACGAACACCTGCTGAAAGGCCGTGTTGTTACACGTCTGCTTTATGATGAAACAATTCAGGGCGATACAGTTAAATCCCTGAATGACACAGAATTCTACAAACACCAGATGCGTGTTGCTCTGAGAAACTGTGGTAGAATCGACCCAGATAACATCGAAGAATACATCGGTTACGACGGCTATGCTGCTCTGGGTAAAGTTCTTACAGAAATGACACCAGAAGAAGTTTGCCAGACAATCCTCGACTCCGGTCTGCGTGGTCGTGGCGGCGGCGGCTTCCCAACAGGTAGAAAATGGCAGCTGGCAGCTGTAAACAAAGCTGACCAGAAATACGTTGCATGTAACGCTGACGAAGGCGACCCAGGTGCATTTATGGACCGTTCCATCCTGGAAGGTGACCCACACGCAGTTATCGAAGCTATGGCTATTGCAGCTTACGCTATCGGCGCAACAAAAGGTTATGTATACATCCGTGCTGAATACCCAATCGCTGTACAGCGTCTGCAGAAAGCTATCGAAGATGCAAGAGCTTACGGTCTGCTGGGCAAAGACATTTTCGGCACAGGTTTCGAATACGACATGGAAATCAAACTGGGTGCTGGCGCATTCGTTTGTGGTGAAGAAACAGCTCTGATGAACTCCATCGAAGGCATGCGTGGCGAACCACGTCCACGTCCACCATACCCAGCAGTTAAAGGTCTGTTCGGTAAACCAACAATCCTCAACAACGTTGAAACATATGCAAACATCCCACAGATTATCCTGAACGGCGCTGAATGGTTCAGAGGCATCGGTACAGAAAAATCTGCTGGTACAAAAGTTTTCGCTCTCGGCGGTAAAATCAAAAACACAGGTCTGGTTGAAATCCCAATGGGTACAACACTGAGAACTGTTATCGAAGATATCGGCGGCGGCATCCCTAACGGCAAAAAATTCAAAGCTGCACAGACAGGTGGTCCTTCCGGCGGCTGTATCCCAGCAAGCCTTATCGACACACCAATGGATTACGATTCACTGATTGCCCTGGGCTCCATGATGGGTTCTGGTGGTCTTATCGTAATGGACGAAGATACATGTATGGTTGACATCGCTAAATTCTTCCTGGAATTCACAGTTGAAGAATCTTGCGGTAAATGTGCACCTTGCCGTATCGGTACAAAACGTCTGCTTGAACTGCTGGACAAAATCACATCCGGCAACGGCGAACTGGAAGACCTTGACAAAATCGAAGAACTGGCAAAATTCATCAAAGAAAACTCTGCTTGTGGTCTCGGTCAGTCTGCTCCAAACCCAGTTCTGTCCACACTCCAGTACTTCCGCAGCGAATACGAAGCACATATTGTTGACAAAAAATGTCCTGCTGGCGTATGTAAAGATCTGCTCACATACAGAATCGTTGAAGACAAATGTAAAGGCTGTACACTGTGTAAACGTGTATGTCCAGTTGGCGCTATCAGCGGTGATGTAAGAAATCCACACGTTATCGATCCAGCTAAATGTATCAAGTGTGGCGCATGTATGTCTGGCTGTAAATTCAATGCAATCGTTAGAGAATAAGGACAGGAGGATAAAGTTACTATGGATATGGTTAAAGTTAAAATTAACGGCATAGAAGTTGAAGTACCTGCAGGTTCTACTATTCTCGAAGCTGCTTACAAAGCTGGTATTGACATCCCAACTCTCTGCTATCTCAAAGACATCAACGAAATCGGCGCTTGTCGTATCTGCGTTGTTGAAGTAAAGGGCGCACGTGGTCTGGTTACAGCTTGCGTATACCCAGTTGCTGACGGTATGGAAGTGTTCACAAACACTGAAAAAGTACAGAAAGCAAGAAAAATGAACCTTGAACTGGTTCTTTCCACACATAACCAGGATTGTCTTGGTTGTGTAAGAAGCGGTGACTGCGAACTGCAGAAACTTTCTAAAGACTATGGTATCAAAGATACAAAAGCATGGGCTGGTCAGACAATTGAATGGCCACTGGATGATTCCGCAGCTCATATGTACCGTGACAATACAAAATGTATCCTTTGCCGTCGCTGTGTAGCAGCTTGTGG
>JAZQYH010000070.1:0-26294 GCA_045633415.1 Oscillospiraceae bacterium
GGACGAAGAGGCAGCAGCGGTGGTAAGACGAATCTACCGCCTTGCCCTTGAAGGTAAAGGCAATGATGTTATTGCAAATATTCTGAAAGCTGACAAGGTACTGTCTCCGCTGTATTACTGGCAGAGCAAAGGCGTCAACAAACCGGGCAAAAACACCAATATGGACCCGTACAAATGGGAAGCCAGTAGTATCGGCAAGATACTGACCAACCAAGAATACTGTGGTGATGTGGTTAATTTCAAGACCTTTTCCAAGTCTTTCAAACTGAAAAAGCGCTACAAGGCTCCAAAGGAAGCCTGGAAAATTTTTGAAGATGTGTTTGAACCTATAATAGACCGAGACACCTGGCTGTTGACCCAGCAGTACATATCCAAAACAAAAAGGCGAAAAAACAAAGATTACAACGGCGAAAAGAGTATGTTTTCCGACATACTCTACTGCGCCGACTGTGGTGCAAAGATGTGGTACAATGTGAACCATCCCAACACACATATAGCGTTTTTCAAATGCTCCAACTACAACAAAAGCCGCGACCTGTGCCCCGAAACCCACTATATCCGTGTGGATGCCCTGGAAAATGTGGTGAAAAAAGAAATTTGCCGTCTGCTGGAATATATGGAAAAGGATATGGAACACTTCGCGGCATTGCTACAACAGAAATCGGACAGGGAATTGATTGAAAAAAGAAAGAATACCGAAGCTGACCTTGTAAAACACAAACAACGAAAACAGCAACTGGTATTCCTTTTTGAAAAGCTGTATGAAGACAGCGCCAGCGGAAAAATAACCGATGACTGGTTTTATCATATGCAGGCCAAGTACACTGCCGAAAATGCAGAACTGGACAGACAGATTGCTGAAACACAGCAGACCCTTGATATTCTCAACGCCAAATCAGACAACAAGGATAAGTTTATGAAAATTATTGAAAAATTCAAAACCAGCGGTAAGTTGGACCGTGTACTGCTGAGAGAGCTGATAGACCGAATTGATGTCTACAGCGGCGAAGGCAAGGGCAAAAGGCGCACCCAGTGTATTATCATTCACTACAGGTTCATGGGGGTTATTGATATACCGACCCAGTTCCACGGCGACAATGTGTCACTGGACACCCGTGAAGGTGTATGTGTGGAATATCTCCCCGTAACAAAGAAAAAAGCAGACCCGCAGGTCTGCTGAAAAGTTTCTATTATTGTTTATGCTATTGTTTTATGATACTATTTTATTATAGAGAAGAGTCTACATATTAAGAAATATACATACGGAATAAGAAAATGAGGTAAATATATTGTGAGAAAACTATTATATTTATTGCTGGTTATTCTGACGTTTTCAGGTTGTAATAACACAGATGAAAAATTGCCTGATGACAGTTCATCTTTAGATACCAGCATTGAAATTGTAGCCACTGCCAACTATGAGCTTTACGAAAATGTTTTGAACACATATTTAAAAATAGTATCGCTACCTTCATCCGATGAATACACAGTAGAAGTACAAAATTTAATATCAAATCTTGTAAATACAGAATGTCCAGAGTGGCAAATTAGTTCTCATTTTGCGGAATGTAGAATGAGCAAATTGTCTAATATAGGTTATGTTTACGAGGATATTAATAACGATAATATTGATGAATTGATCATAGGTTTTACTTCTGATGAGCAAACGTCATCTTATATTATAAGCATATATTCACAGCACGATGATAATGTTTATTTACTGGGCTGTGGGTGGAGCCGTAACCAATATTATGTTGGAAATGATGGATACATTTATTCTTCTGGTTCTGGCGGTGCTTCTATCAGTAGCTATGAAAAAGCGAAAATTTTTGATAACAAACGTCTTATCTGCACAGAAAATTTACGCTATGAGTACATAGATGAAAACTCTTCTCCTTGGTACTATTTACCTACAGGAATAATACTGAATTGTGATAAAAGTATATCTATTGCGGAAACCGAAGCTAAAAATATTTTAGACGCTTACCAGGAACAGTATGTTACTTACGAACTTGAAACATTATACGATTATTTACATAAACCATAGAGGATGTAATTATGAAAATTAAAAACATTTTATTTTGCTGTGTTATGCTTGGCATCGGCATTATACTTGGAGGCTATATAGGGTATAACAAAGGAGAATCTGCAGGTATTAAATCTGGATATGCCAAAGGATATTTAGATGGTGAAGCTGCAGGGTTCGAAATTGGTCTTTCAAATGGCGAAATAGTTGGATACGAAAAAGGATTTGAAGAAGCTAACAAAAAAGTGGTAGAAATTCAAAATAAAAATTTTTCAAATCAAGAGGCATATCGACTTGGTTGGTCTTACTGGTTTTCTGATTATGGAACAAGGGGTGAAGGTATAAGTTATATGCCTTATTACATATATGGCAGAGACTATAAACAGACTTTTGAAACTAAGGAAGAAGCATTCGAAGCTGGATTTAAAGATGCATTCTACTATGTAAACAATGAAGACCCAGATGATTTTTATAATGCACGCATCGCAAGAGGTTTATCTGATTATTTTGGTTGACAGTAAAAACAAAAAGCAGACCCGCAGGTCTGCTGAATATAAACAGATTGAATTCCCGGAAAACTGAATAAACATTTTATTGCGACAGCATATAATGCCACTGTGCTGCAAGAGTATAGTAAACAGTTACAGATAAGATGTTCTGTATTATGGGTTTTGTGATTATATATTGATTTCAATTATGATGAGTTTTCATCAGTCTGCCTTATTTTGAACTTATGTAGTCATAAACACTCTCCAGAGTACTTATGAACATCCGTTCTATCTGATTGTTTGTGTACCCAGTTTTGCATTAAAATGAATTTTCAGCAAATATGGGACAGTAAATCAAGCGAACTTTGATAAAAAAATAAAAACGGGTGTTAACAACACCCGTTATAAAAAATCCCTTGGGAACATAAAAATAAAATCGAGTACTCACTTTAGTTGTAAGTACTCGACCTGGTGCGGATGAAGGGACTTGAACCCACACAGTATTGCTACCACTAGAACCTGAATCTAGCGCGTCTGCCTATTCCGCCACATCCGCATATGTAATTTTTAATGCTTGATTAGTATACACCATAAAAACGGATATGTCAATACTTTTTCAAAAAAAATTTTAAAAATTTTTTGAGAATTTATTCCAGCGAAAAATACTGCTTTATAGCTTTGTAATATATGTCTGCGGCTTTTTTACAGCCCCGGTCTGTTGCCCAGTTTTCCACGTCAGAGTAGTTTGTGATAAAGCACTGCTCTACCAGAAGCCGTGGGCAATTTGTTTTTTCCAGTATACCAAAACTTTTCCGGCTTCGGACTTTGGTGTCACTGCTGTCTACGATTTTCTTTTCGTTTCCATAATAATATGCATACTTTATACCTGTTTTCTGTTCATCACCACGGATGGTGTGCCCTGCTTTACGCATATTTTCCACTACCAGCTGTGCAATCTGAAGTGACTGATTATGATATGTACGCCCCGGTGGAGTGGGGAAACACTCAAAGCCTTTTGATGATTGGTGGAAATCACTGTTTGCGTGTATGGAGATAAGCAGCCGTGCGTCAGAGGAATTGGCAATCTGCGAACGTTCACCGCTGTCGGGGTCTGTGTCTGTTCGTGTAAGTACGGGAACAAAATTCCAGTCCTGTGCCAGCAAATCATAGAGATAATCCGCCGTTGTATCTATGACCTGATATTCTTCCACTATAGCCTGTGCCCCTGTGTCCATTCCACCGTGTCCCGGGTCTATGGCGATAACATATGGTGGCGAGGGCACCCGTGCAACAGCTGACATATACCCTGTACACCGTGCCACACCATATAAAGCTTCCAGAAAGCCTGCACTATATGTGGGGGAAAATATAACAGCAAGCAAAATACACAGCGCCACCGATATCCCTTTATTTTTAAAGATATATGCTATATTCATTGAATATTCACCGTGCTATAATATTCCACCAGATGTGTAAGTGGTGCAAAGGTGTAGCCCTGTTGTTCCCAGATAGTCAGCTGCTGGTCTAAAATTTCCGCATTGGTTTTTGATGTGGAATGTAAAAGGAAGATTGCCCCGTCAAAAGTTCGCTGGCTGATTTTTTCAAAAGCATACTGATGGCTTGGCTGGCTGTCATTATTCCAATCCACATAAGCTGATGACCACAACACAGTGGTATACCCTGCCTGCCGTGCCCACTGTAGATTTTCCTTTGTAAACTTACCCTCTGGCGGGCGGTAAAACATAGGCATAGTCTCACCAGTCACATTTTTATAGGCTGCTGCAGTTTTATCAAGCTGACTGATAAATTCTTCCTGTGATTTTGTGGTCATATCAGGGTGGTTATAGCTGTGGTTGCCCACAATATGCCCTTCCCTGACCATTCGTCTGACAAACTCTGGATTATTCTCTATATACGGACCAACCAAGAAGAACGCCGCTGGGGCATTGTGCTTTTTCAAGGCATCCAGAATAGGGGCTGTGTTGCCGTTTTCATACCCTGCATCAAATGTGATATAGATAACCTTTTCACCTGTATTTCCATGGAAATATGCATTATATCTGTTCAGCACTGAATCTTCCAGATTTGGTATGGGCAAAGTATTGGGCTGTTCAAAATGCAAGCCCCATTCATAGCTCTGGACCGGCTGTGCCTGTACAAGCCTATATTCTGTTTTTCTGCCAACCATAACAAAACCAAAACAAATAACCGCCAGAGACACAAGTGTGCTGTAGGCTATTTTCTTTCCGATAATAAGAAACATCCTATCCCTCCCTTGTCTAAAAATATGCTTTTAAAAGTGAAAAAATGCAGTTTTGTCTTGAATTGGATAAGCTAAAAATTGTATAATAAAATTTACCATGAAATTTATATAGGAAGTAATAATGAAAAGAATTTTTAGTCTGGCAATGTGTTGCCTGTTAATATATATAAATACATTTTCTGTTTTTGCCGCACAACGGTGGGACGGAAATGTTGTAAGTGATTCTGCCATTCTGATTGACGGAAAAACAGGGCAGGTTATTTACGAAAAAAATGCATATCGGAAAATGTACCCTGCGAGTACAACAAAAATACTTACAGGTCTGCTGGCTGTAGAATACGGCAATATGTCTGATACCATTACCTACAGCAGTGAAGCCATACACGGCATAGAAAGAGGCTCCAGCCACGCTTCCATCTCTGTAGGGGAAGTGCTGACACTGGAACAGTCTATGTATGCACTGTCTATTGAAAGCGCCAACGATGCCGCAGCAGGTATAGGTGAATATCTGGAAAGCAAGACAGGCAAATCTCTTTCAGATTTGATGAATGAAAGGGCAATGGCGGCTGGCGCCACAAGCTCCAACTTTGTAAATCCACACGGTCTGCCAGATGCAAACCACTACACCACAGCCTACGATTTGGCTATGATTGCAAAAGAATGTATTAAATATGATACATTCAAAGAAATATTTACTGCCAAAACATATTCTATTCCGCCTACAAACAAACAGAGTAAAACAAGAACTTTTAATGCGGCAAACTGGTTTGTTAATGGAGTATTTATCTACGATGGCAATTTTGGCCATGAAGGTCTGCTGATGACCAAAACAGGCTGGACACAGGAAGCCCGCCACACACTTGTATCAGCATTTGAGCAGGACGGCAAAACATTAATCTCTGTTGTAATGAGCGCACCACGTGATGATGATACCTTTGGCGACACAGAAAAGCTTTTCAACTGGGCTTTTGAAAACTACAAGTCCATTGATATTCCTGGTCAGTATATTGCCCTGTGTGCAGATGAAGAAATCTACTGTGATGACAGAGGCAGACTGTTTATCGAAAAGGATAATATCACTGCAAACGACACCAGCGTGCTGGTGAAAAATGATGTTGATGTAAACAGCATCAAGGCAGATTTTTCTGCACCAGTGCTGACAGGGGATATGACCACTGCCCAGATGACAGCCACACTGTATCTTGGTGAAGGAGACAGCAAAACAGTGCTGGCCACAGTGCCTGTGTCAGCCACAGTTTCTGAAAAAACAATAGTTTCCGTACTTCCACAGGTAGAAACCAGTCTGGTAAGTGACCTTACCATGTGCATACTGTTTGGCCTGCTTACATTTATCGCTGTTCTTATCTGCGATATACTGATTGGCAAGCGTGTTTAACTGTTATTAAAAAGACAATCTATCCACTTACACCCTGATATTTTATAGTATTAGGGTGTAAGTGCTTATATGGACAGTTGTTGTTTATCAGGCTCCCTGTATTCTTGTAGAATTTATGGTGATTTTGCACATTTTTCGGTAATATTTTATTTAAATAGATGTTTGAAATATAAATTGAAAAAATTGTATTTATTTGCTATACTAAAGTGTAATAGTATATTACAATTTTTGACACAGAAAAGGAGTACAACATGGCAAGATATATTAATGAACCATCTCATACATTTGCTGAATACCTGTTTATTCCAGGCTATTCTTCAAGCGAACATATTCCAGCAAACGTTAGCCTGAAAACACCACTGGTTAGATTCGAAAAAGGCGAAAAATCCGAAATCGAAATGAACATCCCAATGGTTTCTGCTATTATGCAGTCTGTTTCCGGTGAAAAACTGGCAGTTGCACTGGCAAAAGAAGGCGGCGTTGCATTTATCTATGGCTCACAGACTATTGAAGATGAAGCTGCAATGGTTGCAAGAGTTAAAGGTCACAAAGCTGGCTTTGTAACAAGCGATTCCAACGTTAAACCTGACGCAACACTGGCAGACATTCTTGCTATGAAAGACAAATCCGGTCATTCCACAGTTGCTGTAACAGAAGATGGCACAGCAAACGGCAAACTGGTAGGTCTTGTAACAAGCAGAGACTACCGTGTAAGCAGACTGGCTCCAGAAACAAAAGTTTCTGAATTTATGACTCCACTTGCAGACCTGATTGTTGCTAAAGAAGGCACAACACTCAGCGAAGCAAACGACATTATCTGGGAACACAAACTGAACTCCCTGCCAATCGTTAGCGAAGAAGGCAACATGAAATATTTCGTATTCAGAAAAGACTACGAAAGCCACAAAAAACATCCAAACGAACTGCTGGACCCACAGAAACGTCTTATTGTAGGCGCTGGTATCAACACACGTGACTACGCAGAAAGAATCCCAGCTCTGATTGAAGCAGGTGCTGACGTACTGTGTATCGACTCTTCCGAAGGTTTCAGCGAATGGCAGAAACTCACACTGGAATTTGCAAGAAAATACTCTAAAGAAAAATTCGGTGATGAAAAGAAAGTTAAAATCGGTGCAGGTAACGTAGTAGACCGTGATGGTTTCAGATTCCTTGCTGAAGCTGGCGCTGACTTTATCAAAGTTGGTATCGGTGGCGGTTCCATCTGTATCACACGTGAAACAAAAGGTATCGGCCGTGGTCAGGCTACATCCCTTATCGAAGTATGCGCAGCCAGAGACGAATACTTTGAAGAAACAGGCATCTACGTACCAGTATGTTCCGACGGCGGTATCGTTTACGACCACCACATCACACTGGCTCTGGCTATGGGTGCTGACTTTGTAATGCTGGGCAGATACTTCGCTCGTTTTGACGAATCTCCAACAGAAAGAGTAATGGTTAACGGCAACTACGTTAAAGAATACTGGGGCGAAGGTTCCAACCGCGCAAGAAACTGGATGAGATACGACCTGGGCGGCGACAAAAAACTGTCCTTTGAAGAAGGCGTTGACTCCTATGTTCCATACGCTGGTTCCCTGTCTGACAACGTGGCAAAAACACTGAGCAAAGTTAAATCCACAATGTGTAACTGTGGCGCACTGAACCTGCCAGAACTGAGAGACAAAGCTGTTCTTACACTGGTATCTGCAGTAAGTATCGTTGAAGGTGGCGCACACGACGTTATCAGAAAAGAATCTTCTTCAGACCACTAATCTGAATCAAAAATTGAACTATATATAAATGATAAAACGGCATTCAACTGAATGCCGTTTTTGTTTTACTGTATACATATAAACAAAGGCGGTCCTAAGACCGCCTTTTTGTTATTTTTTGTCTTTGTCGTTGTCAAACAGGTCTTTCAGTGTTTTGAAAAAACCTTTGCGCTGTTCATAGTTGTCATCTTTCAGTGTAGCATCAAATGCTTCCAGCGCTTTGCGCTGTTCACGTGTGATTTTCTTTGGAATTTCCACGTTTACAGTTACATACTGGTCGCCACGGCCACGGCCGTTAAGATATTTGATACCTTTGCCACGCAGTCTGAAGCGTGTGCCTGACTGTGTGCCTTCAGGAATGTTGTACTGAACCTTGCCATCAACTGTTGGCACCACGATTTCAGCACCGAGAACAGCCTGTGAGTAGGTGATAGGTACTGTTACATAAACGTCATAGCCGTTTCTTGTAAGAATTGGGTCTGGGCGTACGGAAACGATAACAATTGTATCGCCCCATGCACCGCCGTTTGTACCTGCGTTGCCCTGACCACGGAGAGCAAGGCTCTGTTCGTCATCAATACCTGCTGGGATGTTAACTTCTTTCTTGACTGTAACCTGTACCTGACCAGAGCCTTTACATTTGTTACATGGGTCAGAAATAGTTTTACCTTTACCCTGACAATGTGGACAAACACGCCTGTTCTGCATTACACCAAATGGTGTACGCTGCTGTTCCATAATATAGCCGGAGCCATGACAATGGGAACAAGTCTGTGCAGATGTACCTTTTTTAGCACCGGAACCACCGCATTCAGGACAGTTTTCACTGCGTGTATATGTTACAGTTTTTGTACAGCCGTGTACCGCTTCCATAAAGGAAATTGTAAGGCCGATATGGATATCGCCACCACGACGAGGAGCATTCGGGTCAGAACGGCGTGAACTGCCACCGCCACCGAAACCGCCGCCGAAAAAGCTTTCGAAAATATCGTTAAGGTCAACACCTGCGCCACCGAAGCCGCCAGAATAACCACCCCAGCCTGCACCGCCGCCTGCACCGTAGTTAGGGTCAACACCTGCGTGGCCGTATGCATCATAGCGCTGTTTTTTATCAGCATCTGACAGAACTTCATAAGCTTCGTTAACTTCTTTAAAATTCTTTTCAGCTTCAGCGTCACCCGGATTTAAGTCTGGGTGATATTTTTTTGCTTTTTTGCGATATGCAGATTTGATTTCAGCGTCTGACGCAGATTTGTCAACGCCGAGAACTTCGTAATAATCTCTTTTTTCTGCCACTGTTTAAGTCCTCAATTAAAATGGATTTTGTATAACAGGCCTGTACCTGTTTCTGTGAATAAGTGTATCTTGACACCTATATGTACAGCCACAAGGCGGATGTAAAAATCCGCCCGTGGTATCTATTGCTTATTTCAGTAGAATAATTAATCTACATCTTTGAAGTCAGCATCGTATACATTGTCGCCGCCCTGTGTGCCTGCATTGTACTGCTGGCCACCGTTGTCAGCGTTCTGCTGTGCCTGCTGCTGTGCCTGAGCATACATTTTCTGTGTAGCATCGTGGAGAACGGATTCGAGAGCTGTCATTTTAGCTTCTATTTCTGTTTTAACACCGCCCTGAACAGCTGTTCTCAGTTCTTCCTGTTTAGCTTTGATAGCGCTGATTTCTTCTTCGCTCACTTTACCTTCAAGGTCTTTCAGAACTTTGTCTGTCTGGTATACAAGGCTGTCAGCCTGGTTTCTTGTTTCTACTTCTTCTTTACGTTTTTTGTCTTCTTCAGCATACTGTTCAGCTTCTCTTACAGCTTTTTCGATGTCTTCTTTGGACATATTGGAAGAAGCTGTGATTGTAATCTGCTGTTCTTTGCCTGTACCAAGGTCTTTTGCAGATACAGAAACGATACCGTTAGCGTCGATGTCGAATGTAACTTCAATCTGTGGGATGCCTCTTGGTGCTGGAGCGATGCCGTCCAGGTTGAAGATACCCAGAGATTTGTTGTTGGCAGCCATTTCTCTTTCGCCCTGCAGAACGTTTACCTGTACTGAAGGCTGGTTGTCTGTAGCTGTGGAGAAAATCTGGCTCTTTTTAGTTGGGATTGTTGTGTTTCTTTCGATGATTTTTGTAAATACACCGCCGTATGTTTCGATACCCAGTGACAGTGGAGTTACGTCCAGCAGAAGGATGCCTTTTACATCGCCGCCGAGAACACCGCCCTGAATAGCAGCACCCAGAGCAACACATTCGTCAGGGTTGATGCCTTTGAATGGTTCTTTGCCAAGGTATTTTTTAACTGCTTCCTGAACAGCTGGGATTCTTGTGGAACCGCCAACCAGCAGAACTTTGTTAAGGTCGCTTGGTGCAAGACCAGAGTCTGCCAGAGCCTGACGTACCGGACCCATTGTTGCTTCAACGAGGTCGTGTGTCAGTTCGTCAAATTTAGCACGGGAAAGTGTCATATCAAGGTGTTTTGGACCTGTAGCATCAACTGTGATAAATGGCAGGTTGATGGATGTCTGCATTACACCAGACAGTTCGATTTTTGCTTTTTCTGCAGCTTCTTTAAGACGCTGTGCGGCCATTTTATCATTTCTCAGGTCGATACCTGTGTCTTTTCTGAATTCGTCAGCCAGCCAGTTGATGATTCTGTTGTCGAAGTCGTCACCGCCCAGTCTGTTGTTGCCAGCTGTAGCAAGAACTTCCTGAACACCGTCGCCCATTTCGATGATGGAAACGTCGAATGTACCGCCACCAAGGTCGTAAACCATGATTTTCTGGTCCTGTTCTTTGTCTACGCCGTATGCCAGAGCAGCAGCTGTAGGTTCGTTGATGATACGTTTAACATTCAGACCAGCGATTGCGCCTGCGTCTTTTGTAGCCTGACGCTGTGCATCGTTGAAGTAAGCTGGAACTGTGATAACAGCTTCTGTTACTGTTTCGCCAAGGTATGCTTCTGCGTCTGCTTTAAGTTTAGCAAGAATCATAGCAGAAATTTCCTGTGGTGTGTAACCTTTGCCGTCGATTGTTACTTTGTAGTCTGTACCCATTTCTCTTTTAATGGATGCTACTGTACCTTCTGGGTTTGTGATAGCCTGACGTTTTGCAACCTGGCCGATAAGTCTTTCGCCGGATTTGGAGAAGCCTACAACAGATGGTGTAGTTCTCATGCCTTCTGGGTTAGCGATAACAACTGCTTCGCCGCCTTCCATTACAGCAACGCAAGAGTTTGTTGTACCAAGGTCAATACCGATAATTTTGCTCATAGTTATAATCTCCTTTGTGATTAAAGAAATGTATATTTAGATATTTTTTATAAACAAGTTTGATTAACAGCTTACTACTACTGTAGCTGGGCGGATGATTTTATCACCCATTTTATAGCCTTTCTGGAATACGTTTACCACGATACCAGCTTCTACGCCTTCTGTTTCCTGCTGCATTACTGCATTGTGGAAATTTGGGTCGAACGGCATATTCAAAGCTTCAATCTGTTCAACGCCCATACCAGCCATACCATTGATAGCTGTTGTGTATGTCAGTTCAATGCCTTTTTTGTAGTTTTCATCACTGCAAGGTGCAGCCAGTGCCATTTCCAGTGTGTCCAGCATCTGAAGAATAGCTTTTACTGCATCAATTTTGCCGGCATTGTAATTGTCTGCTTTTTCTTTTGTAGTTCTTTTGCGGTAGTTGTCATATTCAGCCAGTGTGCGCTGGAAAGTGTTTTTTGTGTCTTCCAGTTCTTTTGTAACTGTTTCCAGTTTCTTTTCACTTTCAATCAGTGCAGTTTCCAGCATTTCAATGCCTTTTACCACATCAATTTTTTCTTCCACTGTTTCTTCCTGTGGAATGTCCTGGTTTTCCAGTTTTTCTTTGTTCTCCATTGGATTATTTCCTTTCAGTACCTGTGATTGACTGTGTGAGAAGCTGTGCGAAATATTCCACTGCCAGGAACAGTCGTTTATAATCCACCGTCTGTGGACAGATAACGGCGAGTGTGCCGCTTACTGCACTGCCTGCGTAGTATCTGGTGGAAATAAAGCAGGCGTTTTCAATATTTTTTATAGGTAATTCATCTCCGAATACTACGGATATGCCGTCGTATTTAGGTGTGATGACCTGTTTCAATGTGTCTGTGTCTGCCAGAAGTCTGAGCAAATCGCCAATGTTATGTTCGAAATGCTGTGTGTTCAGCAGTTTTTCCTGACCGTAAACATGTACCCCTTTGTTGTTGGCATCTTTCATAAGTGCCAGAGCACCTGCTGTAAACTGGCCGAAGGCTGGGTTTTCTTTTTCCAGCTCGCCTATAAGTCTTGCCAGATATTTTCTGTCTAGGTCTGCATAGCAGGTGAAGCACAGTCGCATGTTCAAAAGCTGATTCAGCTGTGCCAGCTGGGCATTGGTGATTTCTTCATCCAGACGGATAACTCTGGTAAAAACTTCGCCTCTTGTGGTTGTTGCCACCAACACCACACTGTAGCGGCCTGTTTTCAGGGCTGTAAAGTTTACAAACTGCAGTTCAGTATCCCGTGGTGGTGCGATAACCACTGTGTAGCCCAGAATGTCACTGAACAGTTTTGCGGCACCAGCCAGAAATCTCTGGCTGTCACCATCAAGAGTGTCAAAGTACTGCTTGATGTTCCGTTTGTCTGCGGTTGAAATGCCAGCAGAGCGGTCTATGTTTTCCACATAATATCTGTAGGCTTTGTTGGTTGGTACCCTGCCTGCTGAAACGTGTGGCTGATTCAGATAGCCCCGTTTTGTCAGGCGTGCCATCTCGTTGCGAAGTGTGGCAGATGATACTGTGATGTCCAAAGCATCCTGCAAGGCCTGTGATGCGATAGGTTCGCCATCTCGGATATACATGGAAACGATTGCATCCAGAATTAACTTGTGTCTGTTGTTTATATCCATTCTATCAGTCCTTTCAGTTTTTAGCAGTCTCTGTGGTTGATTGCTAATTTATATTATAATCATTTTTTAAATTTTGTCAACACCTCTGTGATTTATTCACAAACTTTTAACAAAAAGGGCTTAAACAGGCTTATTTCCCTGTTTATTATGGCTGTTTAGCCATATTTTATACTTTGCAAATGCAATTTCTGACCTTTTGATACGGTTAAGTTCATATATCAAAATTAGCAGTCTCACCACCTTTTATGGTAAGACTGCTAATTTATCATTTTTTACAGCTATATAACAAATAAATAAAACCAACCGATATGCCAATCGGTTGGTTTTGTTTATTCCGCAATATACACATTGCTCATAATATCACTGGCGATAACATTTTCAGCCAGAAAGCCTTTCGGTGTAAGGCTGACGATATTTCCATCCCAGTTGACAAAGCCCTGTGTTTTATACAGCTCCAGCTTTTTCAGTACATAGCTGTTTGGTTTTAAGTGCCATGTCTTTTCCAGTTGTGAAAAATCCAGACCAGAAGCCAAACGCAATGACAGCATAATAAAATCATCGGCATCAGCATTGCCGTCTTCTGTTGCACAGGCATCTGTAATAAAGCCCTTCAAATCACGTGGATAATAAAAGCGCTTGCCACCCATACAGGAATGTGCACCTGGACCTATACCCAGATAATCTTCCAGCTGCCAATAGATTGTGTTGTGTCTGCTGTGATAGCCCGGCAGACAGAAATTTGATATTTCGTACTGGATATATCCCAGCTGTGCCATCTTTTCACAGCAGGCAAGGTAATAGTCCGCCATCTGTTCTTCATCTGCCAGATTTTTTGGTGTGTTGTAATAGAAAGGTGTGCCTTCTTCAATTTTCAGCATGTATGCAGAAATATGTGTAGCGCCCCGGTTTTTAAGAAAGTCTATGGTTGCATACATTTCTTCATAGCTGTAATTATCTAAACCTATCATCACATCACCGCTGATGTTTTCAAAGCCTGCCTGTTTTGCCCAGCGGAAAGCCAGACTGGCTTTATCAGCATTGTGAATACGGCCCAGTGTCTCCAGTGAATTGTCATAAACAGTCTGTACGCCTACTGACAGGCGGTTTACACCAGCTTTTTTGAAGCCAGACAGCTTCTCAAGGGTAAGTGTGTCTGGATTTGCTTCCAGTGTAATTTCAGCATCTCTTTCTATGTCCAGCCACGAAAGAATCTCGGCCACCTGAAAAGGCGCCAACAGACTTGGGGTGCCGCCACCAAAATAAACTGTTTTACAGGTGAAAGGCTGGTATTTTTCTATCTCTCTTTTTAAAGCAGCCAGATATTCTGCAGGCACAGCCTGTGCACCGCCAACAGAGTAAAAATCGCAATAGTTACACTTCTGGCGGCAAAAAGGGATATGAATATATAAACCAATGCTCATAATGTATCCTTTCAGATTAAATGCTGTGTTGTAGATATACTAATTGAAATACCAACTGCTTAAAAGTTCCAGACTGTCCAGATATGTTGCCTTTGCAGGCAGACCACTGATAACAGGGAAAAACACTATAAACAGCGCAAATACCACTGCCATATAGATATACACTGCTTTTTCACCTTTTTTGCTTTCAAGCAGTTTGTTGATTACATAGCCTATTGCCAGCACACCAAATACAGTGGCTGGGAAATAGTGATATATAAATGCCAGACGGGTAATAGCCATCCAAGGCAGGAATGAAGCAAGATACCCCAGCACAACAGGTACACCTGCTGTTTCTTTGTTTTTAAATGATTTATATGCCATATACAGCAGGGCAGGTATCATAGCCAGCCACACTGCAGGGTTGCCGAAGGCAGATATACTGCTGGCCATATCTCCATATCTGGAAATCACATACCAGATAGGCTTGATTATAACAGGCCATGTGTACCAAGAGGAAGCAAAGAAGTGTTCTGCCACCAACTGTGAATGGTAAGAGAACATATGGAGCTGTTTTGCTAAGAATTCCGCCAGGGTTTGCTTTACCCCCTGTGAATAAAGCACAGGTGCAAAGGAAGCAAAGTAAACCACAAACGGCACAATCACAAAGAACAGCACACACCACAGGCATATAACAAGGGCTTTTTTTACACCGTCTTTATTGCCTGCGTCCCTGTAGGCTTTGTATTTAAGCCACAGCGCCACAAAGAAGTACATTGCCAGACCTATGGCACTGTAAGCACCGTTCCATTTTACGCTGATGGCACAGCCCATTGCCACACCTGATACAAACAGGTAGAAATACTGTGCCAGAGATTCGCCTCCAAGCGGTATTTTTGCCCAGCGTATCATAAACAGGAACATCAGCATTACAAACAGCACTACATAGCTGTCCACTGTGGCAATTCTGGTCTGGGTGTAATGCATAAAGTCAAATGCAAATATAAATGCGGTTATAAGAGCTGTCTTTTCTTTTTTGAACAGTTCCTTTGCCAGAAGGTACATTATAAATACCATCAGCACACCACACGCCGCACCCATACAACGCCAGCCAAATGGATTCATACCGAAAAGTGCCACACCAATTGATATAATAGTTTTACCAAGTGGCGGGTGAGTTGTTTCATATATTGAATAGCCTTCCAGCTGTTCGTAAGCTGTGCGGGCGTGATATATTTCGTCAAAATAAGCAGACCAGAAATAATCGTCCTGTGTCACAGGGACATGATGGCTTTCATTAAGTGCATTCAGTGGGGAATAGATGTTGCCCCCCAAATCCATTGCAGATTCTACAGTGCCTCGGATAATTTCGCCTTTTTCATTTTTGAAAACAATTTCACTTAATATCTGATAGTCTTTTTTTGCACGTATCATAACACCATCTGTATAGAAATCTGTATCCACCTTTTTCCATGTGAACACATAATCATGGTGCAGGTCTGTCATGTTTTCCCACAGACCTTGGCTGTTTACTGCAAGGATTTCAAATTCACAGCCTATCTTTACATTGTTACTGCCCCGTGGATAATACTGGTCACCCATACCTGAATAAGACCATATCTCCCTTACTGTGGCTGGCTCTTCAAAGCGGTAAACAAACCATTCTCCCCGCCGGTTTGCCTGCCAGAAGCTTTCCGGTGCAGTGGTTGCACCCAGACGGAAGAAGGCAAACAGCGCATATACTGTACACAGTGCAGTAACAGGCATCCACTTTTTGACGCTGTCTGCAAAGGAAAAGGCTTTTTCTTTAAGTGCTGTGTGCAAAGCCGCACCTATGCTTACAAGGGCAGAAGCTATTGCCAGCAAGGATATGAATCTGTAGCTGAACTGTGTTATTTCCACGCCGTTATACTGGCTGATGAAACTTGCCGCAACATTTAAAAAGTTGGCAGAGGTGCTGAGCAGGAAAACAGTAAAATATACTTTTTTCTTTGTGCAGATGAATGCCAGCATGGCAAGAAGAATTGCCGGGTGCATATATCTTTCGTGCATCATTGTACAGAAAGAGAAAAACACAGTGATAAACACCAGCGCAGTGGTGTATATTTTGCTTTTGTCCACAGATGAGAAATATGCCCATGCACAAAAAACAAAGCAAGCCAGTATTACCACAGTGTTTATACTACTGCCACCTGGCACTGTGTCCAGAGCCGTCCAGTTAAGACCTGCCAGCATATATGTGTTGTATCCGTTTACAGTGAAATATCTGTATCCGTTGAATGTATTTTTATATAAATTTACAAGCCACAGTGGGTTAAGACTCTGGGCAAATGGAAGTGCCAGCACGTACATACAGGAAAGACCTGTGCCCACAGCTTTAAAAAATACTTTCCAGTCTTTTTTGCTGATAACCCAGAAAAGCAACACCGGCCCAAACAAAAACGCCTGTGGCTTGGTAATAAGGGCGACAGCATAAATAACGCTGGCTTTTATCACATCGTCTTTGCTGATAAAGTACAGCGCCAACACCATAAGCAGTGTGTACCAGCTGTCAATCTGTCCCCATACACCGCTGTTGTAAATAAGGGCAGGGCAGAATGTGTAACAGGCTGATAAAAACAGCGCCCATTTTTCATCCAGATTTTCCTTTGCTATTCTGTAAACCAGAACAGCGCCTGCTATATCCGCAATCATCGGTGGCAGTTTAATCAAAAATGTATATATTACATCATTGAAATCCAGACTGAACAAATCCTGGAGAATATTGGTAAACCACAGCACATACATATAACCTGGCGGATAATCCAGAAACATTCCGCTGTGGTACATATTGTTCAACCCATAATATGCAGTGGCGTCAGCCCATGATTTGAAGCAGCCAACGTCATACCAGAAAGCCACATCCTGCAGACCATACCACCGTCGCACAGCAAAGCCAGCCAGCAATATTACTGCCAGCCCTTTCTTTACGTTTTCGCTTTTTAACTGTGTTTTATCTTTGTTCAAAAACACAAAACCTGTTGTGCATAAACAGCAATACACCGCTGCTGTCAAAAAATAACCTGTCATATGCCTCTTGGATGTTTCTTTCAATATTTTTGTTTATTATTCATATCAGTATATCATATTTATTCTTTATAATAAAGCATTGTTATGTGAAAGTAATTGATTTCCCTTATGTTTATTGGTAAAATATAAGGTGGACTATTATTTTCAGAGGTTACTTATGAATTTCAATTCTATAAATTATCTTATATTTCTGCCGCTGGTATGTATAGGGTATTTTGCAATACCACAGAAACACAGAAAAACATATCTGCTGGCAGTAAGCTATTATTTCTATTGGTGCAGTGAAGTAAGATTTTTCCTTCTTCTTCCATTCCTGACAGCCGCCACATTCTTTGCCGGCAAAGCAATCAGCAAAGCTGAAGGCAAAGGCAAAAAGCTGGCATTTATTGCTGGTATGGGGCTGAATCTGGGTGTACTGATATTCTTTAAATATAACAGATTCTTTTTAGCCCAGATTACAAACCTTACAGGTGCACAGTTTGACCTGACAAAATGGGTACTGCCAATGGGTATTTCCTTCTATGTATTTATGGCTGTGTCCTATCTGGCAGATATTATGCTGGGCAAATACAAGGCTGAAGAAGATATAATCAAATTTGCTGTATATATTTCTTTCTTCCCACACATCCTTATGGGTCCTATAGACAGGGCAAATAAATTCCTGCCGCAGCTGGACAAGGAACAGAAGTTTGAATACGAAAGAGTGCGCAAGGCACTTATACTTATGGCAATCGGCTTTTTCAAAAAAATTGCAGTGGCTGATGTAATGGCAATGTTTATCAATCAGGTACATTCAGACCTTACCGGCTATACAGGTCTGATGCTGATTTTCACAGCATTTATGTATTCCTTCCAGCTTTATGCAGACTTTTCCGGCTACAGTGACATCGCCCGTGGCAGTGCTATGATAATGGGTATAGACATTATGGACAACTTCAAGGTACCATATCTTGCCACAAACTTTTCACAGTTCTGGAGCAAATGGCACATCTCTCTTTCCAACTGCTTCCAGGATTACATATTCACACCTTTTGTATGGTTCAATCCTATGAAAAAACTGCCTTTTGTAGGCAAAAAGTTTGAAAAACCACCGGTGCTGGTGGCTATCGCACTGGTTTTCATTACAAGTGGTATCTGGCACGGCAACACCTGGAACTTTGTTATCTGGGGCGCCTGCCATGCAGTGTACCGTATAGGCGAAGAACTTCTGAAGCGCAAATTCGGAAAACCAAGCAAAAATCCTAAACCGCTGGTTTTCTGGGGCAAAGTGTGTGGTGTATTCACACTGGTTACTTTCAGCCAGATTTTCTTCCGTGCAAAAGACCTGCCAAGTGCATGGTATTACCTGACACATCTGTTCAGCGATATGAGCCTTGCTACTTTTGGCCAGGGTCTGTACGACAGCATTAAATATGGCTTTGATGCAACACCACTGCTGATTTATGCCTATATTGCATTCAATGTTATTACATTGGCTGTACTGATGGGTATGGACTGGTACCGCCACTTCAAGCTGAAAGGTAAATGTCTCACAACTGTTTTTGACAAAATGCCAAAATGGCAGAGATGGCTGTGCTACTATGGACTGATTGCACTTATTATGGCTGGTTTCATTATCAACAACGGTGGATACGGCGCATCAGCAAGCTTTATTTACAACAACTTCTAACTAAATGATGAAAAAACAGTTTTAGTGTTGTGTTTTGTTGTATTTGTGTTATAATTAATTGGTATATCAAGGTTTTTAAACCTATTCGGAGGACGAAATGTTTGAATTTATTGCTAACAAAGCTTATATTTTCTGGATACTGGTATGTATTTTCCTGTACCTGTATGTAGTTGGCGGCGACGATATTGTTTTCTTCAGAAAGAAAAAACATGCTGTTGACCCTAAAGCAAACGAAAAACTGAACAGCGAACTGGCAAAATTTGCACGTTCCAGAGACAGTGTAGTAATGGGCCCTGCAACTATTGAAGTTGACGGCAAAGAATATTCTTACGATGCTCTGCTGCTTACATATGCTGGCACATTTGTCTTCTCTGTACAGCCACAGATTGGCGAATTCTATACAGAGCTTACAACAAGCGAATGGTCTTCACAGTGGAACGGCAGCCGTTCTTCCATTGCAAACCCACTGCTTGCTATGAAAGACAATGAAAAACTGTTCAGAGACATCTATCGTGCAGAAGGTTGCAAATTTGGCGAAACACACAGCATGGTTGTTTTCACAAACAAAAATGCAAACGTAGTTGCTTCCCGCACAATGCCTGTATGCCACGTAACAGACCTTGGCAAAAAACTGGCAGATGTAAAAGCTACAGCAGACAACGGTGCTAATATTCAGGCAATGAAAGCTGCTATCGAAAAACACATCAAAAAATAATAAACTGTAAACTCCGTCTTTGACGGAGTTTTGTTTTTTTATAATAATTTTATCCTGTATTGTGCAAGCACCACAGTTATGCTATACTTTTAAATAACTACTACCAATGGGGGATAATTATGATTAAACTGATTGCAACCGACCTGGACGGAACATTAATCAACAATAACAGAAAAACTCCGGATGATTTTGAAGAAATCTGGAATATTCTCAACGAAAAAGGCATTGTTCTGCTGGCGGCTTCTGGCAGAGACTACACAGGTGCGGCAGGGTTCTTTGGCCCATTGGCAGAAAAAATGATGTTTATCTGTGACAACGGCGCAAACATTTATGACAAGGGCAAGGTTATTGAAACACATAACATTCCTACGGAAAAAGTACATCAGATGCTGGCTGAAATAGATAAAATCGAAAACGCAGACCCTATGCTGTGTGGTACAAAAGGTACTTACGTAACAGCTGGCAGTCCTGCATTTATGGCAAAAATGGCAAACCATTACTCACCATTGACATGGGTGGACAACCTGTATGAAATTGATGACGATATTTTCAAAGTGTCTGTTTATGATGCAACAGGGGATATCAAAAACCATACATATCTGCCTCTTCGGGAAAAATTCAAAGAAGAAAACACTATCCATATGTCTGCAAATATCTGGGTTGATATTATGGATAAAAGTGCTGACAAGGGTCTGGCTATCCAGAGCCTGCAGAAAATGTTTGGCGTGAGCTTTGATGAAACAATGGCTTTTGGCGATTTTTACAACGATGAGCCTTTGCTGAAAAACGCGAAATATGCCTTCGTGGTGGAAAATGCACCTGATGACCTGAAAGAAAAATATCCATACCACACTTCATCAAACAATGACAGTGGCGTTACAAAAGCCATCAGGCAGTGGGTGCTGGAAAAATTATAAAAATATAACGGTATGCTGATGCATACCGCTTTTATTTTGTCTATATCACTTTGTCTTCTATCAGCTGAGCTATGTTCACCACTTCCATACCGTTGTCCATGGCATAGCTTATTGTATAGGCTGTACCGCCTTTTGTCTGTGTGCAGTAAGCGATACAAAAGGACGAATTATCCACAAGGGCTCGGTTTCTTTCTACCATACAGAAAGGGGTATAGTTTTCAGCTATATACACCACTTTATCCGCTTCTTTTACTATTTTATTATATATCTCTTTATCAGAGCTTTGCCATTTTTCACTTTGATTTTTACAAGGCAGATACAGATGTAATTTTATATTTTTATATCTGTCTTTCATTCGTAGTACAGTAAGTGCTGCCAATGTATCAAACCCGAGAGCACCCCCGGCACAAAATACAGTGTAGCCTTCTTTTATTTTTTCTTCCACAAGCTGTCGCAGAAGAAACATCACTCTATAATAATGGTCATCGCTGATTTCTCTGTGACCAGTAAAGCAAATTTCATTCCCTTTTATCATAAACACCCCATTTTTACAACTATCAGTTGTATTTTAACATATATTTTGTAAAAATCCTAGTGTTTTTTGCAAGTTTCACAAAAAGCAATCAGTTTGATGTTTTCAGATAAATTTTGTCTGGATGTAATTCCTTGTGAACAAAAAATAAAAACGACCAACCCGTTTGGGTTAGTCGTTTTTATGGTGCGCTAGAAGGGACTCTTCGCTCTTGCCTTTGGCAAGCGCTATCTGGCCTCGCTTGGTGCGCTCGGCTCTTTCGCCTGAAAACAGTGTACTACACTGTTTTCTTTACGGCGAAACCCTCTCGGGTTCGAGTCCTTATAATCTGTAAAATAAAAACGACCAACCCGTTTGGGTTAGTCGTTTTTATGGTGCAGTGGGAGATTTTAAATCCGAACCGTTTAGTTCTTTAAAAGTGACCTCTTTAGTGTCACTCTTGTAGTTAAATGTAAATATTATTTTGTCATCGTATAAAAAGATTTTGTTCACAAAAGTGTCTACCAACACTCTGCGATGTTCTATCAGTTCCGGATTTAATGTCCTGAGTTTGTACAGCCAGTTGCGAACTTTTTCAGGTTTCATTATAGGCTTTCTTAATTTTTCAACAGCGATTTTTTCTGAAAGATACTTCTTTTGCTGTTCCAGTTCTTCAAGCATTTGCTTGGTTGATTCTGTAAAGATACCCATCTTGATGGCGTTAAGCGTGTTGTCAATTGATTTCTGAACAGTAGAAAGCTGTTTTTCATACAACGGAATTTCCTTATTATCTTCACTCTGGATTTTCATAACCATGTTGACAATAGCCTCAATGGTATCATCGTCAAATATGATTTTTGTAATTTCATTGATAACAATATTTTCAATCCAGTCTTTACGCACAGTCTTTTTTCTGCAATTATTTTTCTTCTTTTTTACTGCCATGCATTTATAATAATGATATGTAGCACCTGTATGGCTTGTCCCGCTCTCGCCGCACATATATGTTTCACAGTGTCCGCAAACCAGTTTTGATGATAATATATATTCTTCCTCTGCTTTAAAATGGGCAGGGGCTTTTTTATTCTTTTCAAGTCTCATTTGTACCCTCTCAAATAAATCTTTTGGAACTATCGGTGGAATTGCTTCATTATTGATATGGTCATGAAATTTATATTCACCGATATATTTTCTGTTTTTTAACATAATACCGATGGTATTAAACGACATTGGTGTACCTTTGCTGTTTGTAAAAGAGTTTTCATTTAGCCATTTGATGATATTGCCTTTTGTGTCACCTTGGTCATATCGCTTAAATACTTCCAGAACAAATGGTGCTTTTATAGGGTCTATCTGAATGTGTTGATTATTATCCACCATATATCCCGGTGGGATAATACCGCCATTGAATTTACCTTTGATAATATTTTCTGTCAGACCTCTGGAAACTTTTACCGATAAATCCTTGGAATAATATTCCGCCCAGCCTTCAAGCAATGATTCCATCAATATTCCTTCCGGACTGTCTGTAATGGATTCCGTGGCAGATATTACTTTCACACCATTTTTGTTAAGCTGATTTTTGTATTTGGCACTGTCATAGCGGTTACGTGAAAATCTGTCCAGCTTCCATACTATGATTACATCAAACAGCTTTTTATCACTGTCTTTAATCATTCGCTGAAATTCCGGGCGATTATCCGTAGTTGCTGAATATGCCCTGTCTATGTAATGCTGAAGAACAGTAAAGCCTGATTTTTCAGCAAATTCAGCACATTCTCGCAGCTGTCCTTCGATAGATTCTTCTCTCTGATTATCGGAAGAATATCTTGCATAAATTACTGCATTCATGGTCATACACCTCCTTGTGTAAATTTTAATATGTATTACAAAAAATGTGAAATGTGTAAAATCAGAAAAGGCTGCCTGCATAAACAGACAGCCAGTTTTCGCTATTGTTTTTCTATAGGTATGTCATCAGAATTTTCAGCTGAAGTTTCTTCCTGTTCGCTAATTTCTTCCAGCATTTTTTCATAGAAAGTCCTTGCCAGTGTTTCTATTACAAAATCCGGATATCCTGATGTATTTACAAATTTTTTAGGTCTTCCCATAGGCAACTACCTCCTTTATCTTGAATCTCGGTCACGGCTTTTTCTTGCTTTGTACTGGGCAGCAAGAGAAACCAGTGTTTCTTTAATATCATTGTCGGTATAACTTTTAGGAAAATATTTTCTCAATTCATCCGCTTCAAAACTGATTTTTTCTTTCTGATTGGCCTTTGGCTGCGACATTATTCTGAATATACTGTCCATATCCAGGTTACCTTGTTGGCTTAATTTTTTCATTTGCTGTGCCTGCGAAAGCGAAGGGGTACAGTCTTCACTTTTCATAGTTTCCAGCAGGTCATACTGTTGTTGTTCTGATAAATATGAAATTTCAACTGCAGGTGTAAGTGCAATTTTTTCTTCATCAACTTTTTCTAAAAATTCAGGTATAAGATTTGTTAAACGAATGTATCTTTGTATTTGACGCTCACTGTCAGAAGCATTTTCTGCAACAGCAGATATGCTCCATAACTTCTCGCCAACTTGGCGAGAAGTTAAATCTGTACGTTCCCCTTGTCTTTTCAGCGCATCATTTTTCATCTTATACGCCTTTGCTTTTTCACTTGGCAGAATATTTTCACGCTGGATATTGCTATCCACCATTTCTACCACAGCTTCATCACGTGATATGTTGTGTACAAATGCCGGCAGTTCTGTTATACCGGCCTTTTGTGCAGCATACAGTCTGCGGTGACCAGATATTACTTCAAATTCATCGGTATTCTCCAATGGTCTGATAATTAAAGGCGTAAGTATACCTTTTTCCTTAATGCTTTCAACCAGCCTGTCCATATCCTCATTAGCATTTACCTGATAAGGATGGTCCTTAAAAGGTTTCAGCTTATTTGCATTCACAGTTATCACTGTGTTATTACCTTGTGTTTGTATCATAATTTTCATCCTTTCATTAAATAAAAAAGACACCCTGCGGTGTCAGTTATCGTTCATATTCTCGTGATTTGTTTGTTTTGTTTCGTGTAAGTCCATCTTCCATTTCCTGTTCCCTGGTCATAAGCTGTGCTATTTTAGGAATTCTTTCCTCTATTCTATCTGCCGCTTTTAACTCTTTACGCACAGGTCTCAACGCTTCAGTTATTTCTTTACACTTGCTTTTCAATTCAGCTACAGTTTCAGGATTACTTTCTCTTCGTATCTTATTGCGCAGCTTCTGTCTGTAATCCTCAAAATCTTTGATAGTAGTTTTAAGTTCTTCTTTTTTATTCTGCAGCTGTGTCGGTGTTCTGATTTCATACTTATGGAGAAAAGTATAGTCTGCCATATATGCATCCATTTTCCTTACCTCTGCTCTCATTTCAGGAGAACGTGGTACATAAAATGACCTTTCTTCATAATTTGCACCTGTGCATACCTTGATAAGTTCAATCATCAGTGCAAACAATGCCTCAATATTTTCAAGGACAAGATAATCAATAGTTGCCCTTTTAGGCTGACGGAACATTTCGTACCTAAGCTGTTTCATCGGTGTTCTCTTTATTGGCGGCTGTCGGTACATTTCTACTTCATTATTGTAATAGTTTTCTTTAAGCTGGCGGGTAATATTATCCACAGAATATTTCTCACCAAGTCTTTCCAATCGTACAGGCCTTTTCCAGTCAGCAGTAGTCACAGATGGATATTTATGATCAAGACCTCTTTCAAACACATACCCCAGACTGAACAGATACCATTGAAATTCTTCCATATTGCAGCTGTTGGACAATGCCAAATCCAAATCTTTCTTCAGCATATCTTTGTGTGACAGTTTCCCAGATTTATGTATCCAGTATTCTTTTTTGTTTCTGCCGTAGAAATCTGCATTTTCCAATACAGACTTATTATGCTCTCTGCATATGCTGTCGGATATTTCTCTTAATCTGTAATGGTCAGAAATATGATTCTCAAACTTTCTGCCGGTCTTGAATGATACAGAATTTACCACAAAATGATTGTGCAGATTTTCGGTATTGAGGTGAGTAGTTACTACAATCTCATATTCATCGCCCCACATAGCTTTCGCAGTTGCCATACCGATGCTATGTGCTTCTTCAGGGGTAACTTCCTCGATTTTAAAACTTTGGTATCCGTGATACGCCACATTTCCGCCAAGCTTTCCAAAGCGTTGTTTTGTTGCCATCATACTTTCATATGCCAGTTGCTTCGGGCAGTTGATAGAGCTTACAAACATAGTTTTATCTGTCTTGGCATCGTTGGATACATATTTAAGGGCATTGTACAAATCTTCATCAAGATAGTTTTTCTTGGTAGTCTTATCAGGATTCTGTGCATATTTTATTGCATCTTTTAGGTTACCTTTGATTGGCCAGAAGCCGGTTGTTGCCATTGCATCACCTCCTGTACTATTTCTTTTTTATTCTGTTTTTGTGTTGTCAGCAGCTGTGTATGAATATCTTTAGTCAGTGTAATTATCTGTTGTTCTGTTACAGCAGACACGTTGTTTTCTATGCTGTTACACAAAGCACACAGCTGATTGTAGAAAAGATAAAAGACATCAGGCTGTACCGTATTCGGTACAAAGCCCAATGCCATTTGGCGTATATATTCTGATGTGGATAAATTACAGCTTGCTGCAAAATTGTTTATTTTATCTTTCTCTTCAGGCGTCAGCCTGATTTCTATTCTTGTTGTTTTTTCTTTCATAAAACTCCTTTCTTTCAGGGTATGGACCCCTGAAACTGTGGAACTTGCCCGTACAAGTTCCCTGCTTGTTACAGTACGAGACACATTGTATCCCATAAAAATCTGCATAAAAAAAGCACCTTCGAAAAGGTGCTTAAAGTAAGATATTTAGTTATAGATTAATTCTTCAAGTATTATTTCTTCTGCCATCTGATGTATCTCGCACATCTTGTGAACCCATAACATCTGATTTTCTGCTTTCAATTTTTCGGTAATACCGTACTGTTGTTTTAACTGTTTCATTAAACAATCATACATTTCTTGTGCCGACCTATCAATTTCTTCGAGATGGCTGTTAAGTTTATCCTGCATCATAAGTGCAGTGAACAGTGGCTCTTTG
>JAZQYH010000071.1:0-2302 GCA_045633415.1 Oscillospiraceae bacterium
TGCTCCGTGGCATCCAACAGAAAAAGGCAAACACATCTTTACAGAAAAGCTGTTTAATGCTTTCCGCAATGCAGAGGGTGTAAATGGCTGGCGCTACCTTTCAAACAAAGTGCAAAAAGACCAGTTTGGTGTGCCAAGCAGTGAGAAAATACCAAAAGGATATAGCCTGACAGAGTTTGACGATGGATGGGCTGTACTGAAAGGATATAAAGTTGTAAGCAAAGAGTTTGCAACAAGAGAATCTGCACTGGCCTGGCTGAAAGAAAACACCAAGAAAACAAAGAACAATCGTTTTGTTCCGCCATCTGTTGAAAAAGTGAGACGAGAAGGTGTGGATGTACGCCAAGGCAACGAAGTGACAGGCGAAAAGCTGATGGAAGCCTATGGTTTCCGTGGTGGTGAATTTGGCAACTGGACCAACCAGAAAGAACGCCAGATGAATCTGAATTTTGCTTTTGATGCTTTCCATGACCTTGCAAGAACACTGGGTATCAGTGAAAAAGATGTAGCACTGGGTGGTAAACTGGGCATTGCATTTGGTGCAAGGGGTAAAGGTGGCGCAAAAGCTGCGGCCGCACATTATGAGCCAACATTTGAAGTAATCAACCTGACAAGGATGAAAGGTGCTGGTACACTGGGACACGAATGGGCGCACGCTCTGGACGATATTATAGGTGTGAAAGCAATCGGCAAGGCTTTTACAAAGTCAAGAGATGCATATCAGGCGTACGATAACCTGTTGGACACAATGAAGTGGAGAGATGCTACTGCTGAAGAATTGGCAAAAATGAATCAGGATGCCAAAGAGCGCAATATAAAATCTGCCACAAGCTGGCTGAATAGTGTGTTTTCAAAATACACAATGGACAAAATGACAGACAGCCAGAAAACTGAATTTGAAAAGCTGAAATCTGCATTTTTATCAGGCGAAAAGGGCAGTGTGGACAAACTGAATGACCTGCATAAAGAAGCAACTGGCAGAGTGATACCAAGCGGCACCAGAAATACACTGGCTACGTTTGAAAGAATATGGCTGGTTTCTGATTCCAATAACAGAACATCTGCAAAAGTTCCGACAAATTTTATGGAAGGCAGTAAATATTTTGACAAGTTTGAGAACACAAGTGAAACATACTGGGCATCAGATGTAGAAATATTCGCAAGAGCTTTCCACACATATCTGTTAGACAAAACAGAAGGCAGAAGCGACTATCTGAATGCATCAGCGGAATGGCATGCACTGCCAGACCTTGAAACAGGCGAAATTCACCGAGCATATCCTTATGGTGAAGAAAGAACAGCCATTAACAAAGCATTCGATGAGTTTATGGATGCGCTTAAAAAAGATGGTTGGCTGACAGCACAGGAATATGATGCAGGCGAAATGATAAGCTATTCCACAGATGGTGCCAAGGTGACAATGGAAGGCAAAATTGTCATCGAGCCTAAAAAAGAAAAGGCACCAGAGCCAAAGCATAAGCTGGAGCCAAAGAAAAATGCAAAGGACAATAATGACCATAGCAAACAGGAAAAAGCAAAAGGTGCCAGTGGCAAACTGCCGGAATCTGTGGGTGCGATGAAATCAGGATATTATGCTGCCATAGAAGAATATGGTGCCTTCCCAGAAGGTGAAAAGGTAACAAACCCTGTTGATGTTCCAATGTCAATTGATGGTGAACATGGTGTTACAAGGGGTGTGCGCACTATTATGGAAGCTGCCGCCACTGCAGAAGATATGCTGAATGATTTTGAAAAAGCAGTAGCTGATGGTGCTTTCAATTACGACATTAACCGAGACAAGCCAGCAGTGGAAAAAGCTGTGGTTTACATCGAAAGGTATGGTTTTGAACAGACACTTAATGAGTGGAACAGAAAGATTGCAGAACACGAAGCACTGACCAAAGACGATATGGCAAAGGCGCAGATAATGTATGCCTCTGCTGTAGCAGCCGGTGATTATGATACAGCAATGGAACTGGCCACAGATATTTCTATCGAAGCTACAAGAGCCGGTCAGGTAGTACAGGCAATGCGCCTGCTGAAAAAGACTACACCAGAAGGCAGACTGTATCACACACAGAGAAGTATTGAAGCTATCCAGGAAGAAATCAACGAAAAATATGGCAAGAAAGCCGTTACTATTGAGGTGCCGGGAGCACTGAAAAAGGCTATTGAAAATGCAGAGACTGCAGAGGAGCTGCAAAAGGCCACAGAAGTAATGCATCTGCATATTGCAAAACAGCTACCATTCTCATGGTCAAACTTCATTAATTCCTGGCGCTACCTTGCTATGTTGGGTAAT
>JAZQYH010000072.1:0-13982 GCA_045633415.1 Oscillospiraceae bacterium
AATGTTTGTTAGCAATGGCTAACAGGTGAACACACATTCGACTAGCACACTTTTGTCATTTTGTCAAGGGTGGGATTTTTATTGGACAGAATAGGTGTTCGGTGCGGACGCATAGAAAAAGCTGCACAACCAGGGACGATTATGCAGCTTTTGGTGGTGTTAATGCTATTGATGGTATTTCTAACCTGAGGGGGTTAGTAACTTAAAAATAACACACATGTTCTATCTTGTCAAAACAGCATAAAAAGAATATCCTTAATATAAAGGGGGTGATCTAGTGCCAAAATCAAAAAAGCGTTCTATCGGTCAAAAGTTAGATTACACGCGGCAATTTAAAGCATTGCAGGAATTTGTTAAAGATATGCCTAGAAATGAAAGAGCTGATTACTATAGAAATTTCTATACCAGTATAGCGAAGGTAGCGGATCAGCGACTAGTTGAATTAGAAAGACTTTCTAAAAAAGAAGGCTATAGCCAGGTCAAACAATGGGCGTATAAAAATGCAATGCGTGAAATACGCGGTATGTATGGCGAAGATGCAAAGCGTTTTAACCGTAAGCAACCTAATGACCTTAGAACCGTGTACAAGAACCTGCGCCGTGTATTGTCATTTCTTGAAGCGCCGACGTCAAGTAAATCCGGAATAGAAGAAATCTATTCTAAAAGGGCCAATACGATCAATAAAAAATATGGCACTGACTTAGATTGGTCAACGGTTGGTGATTTATTTGAGTCTGTTTTGTGGCAGAAAACTAATGCGAAATATGGAAGTAAGACAGCATTAAAGGCCATTGGTATGATTCAGCAAAGCGAGAAACAAGTTAAAAAAGCGCTTACTGAGCATAAGCCTATTTCGCTTCATATTGATCCGGACGAAAACGGCAAAAAAGACGTAGTTCTTGAAAAAACAGTGAATAAGATGCTGCGCTATTATAAAAAAGATGTATCAAAGTTAATAACGCGTATCTAAAAGGGGTGCGGGGTGAACTCTAACGACTTATATTTATTACGACAAGATTATCTATTAAAATATCTTCCTTATCAAATGGTGCATTATTCAGAATTTAATTATGAAATCCTGAATAATATCATGTATAAAGTTAGATCAGGACGCGGGCAGCATAAAAGGTATAACGATTGTCTTATTATGGCCGATACTGAAACTAGCCGCAAAAGAGTTAAGGATAGTAAGCAAAGTAGAAAACTACCTTCGGGCCTGATTGCGCGTGAATGCCACGTTTGTGCATGGACAATATCTATAAGAGCATTCCATTTAAACATAGTAACTTTATACGGTCATAAGCCTAGCAGCCTGGTGTCAACTCTTAAGAAAATTCATGATTCAATGAACGGCGATATTACTATAGTATATTTTCACAATATGCCTTATGATTACCAGTTTATAAGACAGTTTTTGTTTAAGCAACTAGGGACACCAAACAAGCAGCTTAATATTAAAAGTCATTACCCTTTATTCATGAAATTTGATTGCGGCATTGAAATACGTGATAGTTTGATGCTTTCACAAAAGAAGCTTGAAAAGTGGGCCGCAGATTTAAAGGTAGATCATCAAAAGGCAGTAGGCAAGTGGAATTATAATAAATTCCGTAACCAGGATCATAAATTTACTAAAAATGAATTAGAATACATTGAACATGATACACTTGCGGGCGTTGAATGTCTTGACAAGACCATGACAGCACTAAAGAAAAATATATTTTCACTACCTTACACGGCAACCGGAATTATAAGGCAGGAAGTTTTTGAGATTGGAAAAGCCAACAATGCAAAAGAATTATTCCTTAAATTAGTACCGACTTTTGAACAATATCAAAAATTAACTAAGCTATTTCACGGCGGTTTTGTTCATGCAAACAGATTTTATATTGATGAATTAATTGAAGCACTGGTTCAATGCTTCGACTTTTGCAGCTCTTACCCTTTTTGCATGTTAGCATTTAAATATCCTATGGAAGCATTTACACCGTATGAAGATTGCACAATTGATGATATATTGCAATCGTCTGAAGATAGAGCTTTTATGTTTAAGCTTATCGGTTACAAGGTCAAATTAAAAGAGCACGATCACGTAATGCCTGCGCTGCAATATTCAAAATGTGTAAAAGGTACGTGCATAAATCCGGTACTTGACAATGGCCGTATATTAGAAGCCGATTATTTTGAGATTTACTTAAACGAAGTCGATCTTGAAGTAATTGCAGAACAATATTCTTTTATTGGCGGCCATATGTGTGTAGAAGTTGAAACTGCTGCAAAAGATTATCTTCCTAGATGGTTTACTGATTATGTATTTTCGTTATTTAAAGATAAATGCGTACTGTCACTGACTGATGATTATATCAATTACATGGTTCAAAAAGGTAAGATCAATTCCTGCTATGGAATGTGTGTTCAAAAATCAATTAAAGAAGATATTGTGGAAGACTATGCAACTGGTGAATACAAGATCAATGAACCTGAAGACCCTATTGAAAAAGTAAAAGCTCAGAAAAAAGAGTATAACAAGTATGTCAAAAAACAGACTTCTATACTTCTATATCAGCACGGAGTTTGGGTAACCAGTTACGCATTCAGGAATATACACAAATTAAATAAATGTGTTAAGCCTGAAAGTAAAGATGGTCTTCTTTTATATAATGATACTGATTCAGGTTATGCGGTAAACTGGGACTTAGATAAGATTAAAAATTATAATGACTGGTGTCTTGATCTGCTGCACAAAAACGGTTACGACTCTGTAAAAGTCGAAGATCAGATATTCACTCTAGGCATAGCAGAGCATAAACCACTTAAAGACGACTACAGTGAATTTAAGGTGATGGGCGCTAAACGATATGCCGGCAGGTGCTTAAAGGACAACAAAATACATATAACTGTTGCAGGTGTACCAAAAAAGGGCGCGGAAACTTTAAAAAATGATTTAAACAATTTTACTAAAGATCATAAATTTAAAGGCAGGGACACCGGAAAATTGCAGCATATCTATTTTAATACTGAAGAAATATATATTGATAATAACGGCAATGAAACCGGTGATTCTATTGACTTATTACCTTGCGATTATGTACTTGACGCAACGGAAAAATTTGAGCCTGAAAACCTATTTAGTGAAGAAATCGAGGTACAAAGTTATGAAGATATCTAAAGAAGAAATAAAAGAAGGACTTAAGAAGCTGCCTTTTATAAAGAAGGACTTTGAAAAATATGAAGACATTAACGACACATATTATCACGTATTGAAGGACCTATTAAAATACCCTAATGCCTGGTGTTATGCCGTATGGTCAAAGCGTGGCCCTGGTAAGACCTATTCACTTTTATGGCTTGCTTACTACTCTAATATTAAGTTTATTTATATGAAACGAAACGACGCTGATGTTAATCTTATATTAAGTGATCCAACGAAGGCAGAATTTGACCCGTCACCTTATAAGCCACTTAAACGTGATAAACTTATTCGGGTAACTGGTGTAATAATTGATGATGGAATAGGCGCATTTTATGAAGCTGATAACGAAGGACAACCGACTGACAAGCTTTTATGTTATGTTCTATCATTTAAGAAGGTTCAAAAGTATAAAGGTTTTGATTTTTCTGACGTTGATATAATTGCATTTGACGAATTTATACCACAAAAGGGTGAACGCTGCTATAAGTCTGAAGGTGAAAACCTGCTTGACTTATATATGACAGTCAGACGTGATAGAGCTAAGCGCGGCCGACCTTCACTTAAACTTGTACTTTTTGCCAATGCTGAAGAAATTGCAACACCAGTAACGCGTGAGCTTGAAATAGTTGACGATATGGCAATGCTTAATGATAGCAAACAGACACACTTTTATAATGAAGATAGGCGTATTTTGCTGCACCATATTACAAATGAAGAAGTGCCTATTACACCTGAAGAAATGGACGATATATATTTAGGCATGCAGGGTACAATGTGGTTCGAAAAAGCATTTCTTGGTAGCTTCGTCCATAACGATTTTACTAACGTAGTGACCAGGACTATAAAACGCAGCAAGCCACTAATTGAAATCATACATAAAAAGCATGCTTATTATGTTTACTTTAATGAAGATCGTAACAAATATTACATGTGTTCTACACCTGGTAAATGTCAGGAAACCTACAACCTTAACAGAGAAAATGAACAGAAAAGATTTTACCTGGATCATGTTCTTGATCTTCGTGAAGCCTGCATTGAAGAAAATATGAAGTTTGAAAAGTATTCTATGTACGATCTGATTATCAATTATAAGAAATTTTTTGATGTATGATATTGACAGAATATCCTAAAAGGAATATCCTATAATTGTAAGTTCTAAATACGTATTTAAGGGGGTGAACATGTTACAATCAAATTTAGAAGCTGCTTATGAAAGTAAGCTAAAAGAATTTGAAGAAGTAAAGAAGGATATAGCACGCACAAGGAATTTAATAATTAACTTTGAAAAGATGCTAGAACGCTTAACTAGTGACTACGTAGATCTAAAATTTGATCTTGATAGCATTAGAGAACAAATTGAAGAAGTAAAGGAAGACTATGAAGATTAAGGGACTATATTTTAAATTGAATATCGAAAAGCCTGAAGACAAGTATATTTTTGACTACTTTGAAAATGTCAAAAAAATGGGGGGTAATAAGATAGAAAAGTTGTATAGTCTGATTCAGGAAGAGGTAGAAAATGGCAAAGATAAACGGCGTTGATGTTGTGATTTATGATTTTTACTATGATGCAAGAAATGAGTTATATTGTAGGTGCTATGTTCCTGAGTATGATCTTACTCTTGCATATAATGCAACTTTAATAACGGTAGGTGAATAGTATGAATAAAAATTGTAAAATAACAGTTATGACAAATAGCAAAGTTACAACTTATACTTTTGATGATTATAGGGTTGCAGTCGCTATCTGCAATTTACTTGATAATGTTGCAGAAATAAACCGCGATAATATACCACAAATTAGATATATTAGTAAAGATATTGATATATTAGATAATAATGAATAAGTTAAAAAGCGGGTTGGGCGCTTAATTATAAAAAGGAAGGTGACGAATTATGATAAAATCTTACAATTTTACTAAAAAAGACGAGGTAAACAGTGTATCAGCTACACCACTTCAGAAATTTAAGGAAGAAGTTCTTACAGTTAAGGGTGCAGCCGTAACTGAAAGAGCTGATCAGGAAACCGGCGAAATGAAAAAAGTTGCAATCCTGGTAACTGCTGAGCATGGTACACTTACTTCTATTTCAGGTACAGTACTTAACGGCATTGACCTTATTATTGACTACATGGAAGAAGTTCAGGAAGATGTTCAGGTAAAAGTTAAGTCAAATAGATCAAACGCAGGTCGCGAGTTCCTGACACTTGAACTCTTGTAAATAATAATGATAATATTGTGATAAGGGAAGTTCACCCCAACAACTTCTTTTTATCACTAAACTAGACCGGTGACACTTGCACCGGTCTTTTATTATATTAAGGGGGTCAAGATGTTTAAACGCTTTAAAAGACTGGATTTTTCAAAAAAGATACTTATATTTGTAGAAGTGCTTATTATAATGGCATTTGGTCTTACTGCAATTGCAGTTGTAAAAGGTAATGAAGGTGCGCTTACTGCTTTTATAACTGGTGCTTTCTCACTAGCTTCAATTGCATATGGCTTTTATTACTGGAAGGCTAAAAATGAGAACATTAAAAAGCATGGTAACAATGTAAAGGGGGAAGACGATGCTTAAACAAGGCATAGATTTAAGTAAATGGAATATAGTGACCGACTTTGATAAGGTCAAAAAAGCCGGGATTGATTTTGTTATACTCAGGATCGGCGGCAATAATGGCGGCTTTTATAAAGACCTACGTTTTGAAACGTATTATGCAGCAGCTAAAAAGGCAGGTCTTAAAGTCGGTGCTTATTATGATACCGGAAAAGATTTTATTTCTTTTTCTGTTGGATATCGCTGCGCGGATCATATTCTTACATTATTAAAAGGACATGAGTTTGAATATCCAATATATGCAGATATTGAAACAGTTGCAACTGTTTATAAAGTTGGTGCTACAGATGCAGCTATTGGATTCTGCACCAGGCTAGAAAAAAACGGCTATTTTGTCGGAATTTATGCAAGTGATATTTCAGGCTTTAAAGATAGATTGCAGCTTGAACGCCTGCAAGGCCGTTTTACTTTGTGGGTTGCAAGATATGGCAAAAAGCCGGAATATGTAAAAGAATACGCAATATGGCAAAAGAGCAGTACCGGCCATATCGACGGTATAAACGGCGAAGTTGATCTTGATGAATGCACGGTAAATTTTCCTTTAATAATGAAGAAAAAGGGACTTAATAACGTAAAGGGGTAAAAACTATGAATATTGATGTTTTTAGCGGGTTCAGTAAAAGAATAAATTCTACTAAAAGACCAACTACGCCACGTGCGACACTTAGTGTCAATTTAAAAGAGCCTACAAGTGTATTATCGCCAACGTTTTTGGTTCATAATTATAATCTATCTGACAATTATGTTAAGTGGGGATCACGTTATTATTTTATTGATGACATTGAAATAGTTAGAAATGACTTTGCTGCTTATCATTGCAGCACCGACATATTGGCCACTTTTAAAGATAATATTGGAAGTGATTCAGAATATGTTACCAGGTCGTCAAATACTTACAATCCTTATGTGCAAGATGGTAAATACCCGGCAATGGCAGGCGTAACAGTTCAAAATACCTTATTAAGCGATTTAGCATTTACTACTACAGGGCAAGGAAGTTATGTCATTGGCATTATTGCAGGTTCTAGTTCTTCGCAGCCTGCAAGGCCAGTAAATTATTTTGCACTAACAGAGCTTGAATTTAGAGTACTTATGTCAGAGCTTTTTTCTGATTCCTATTTAACTGCTTCAGATATTACGCAGGAACTTCAAAAAGAGCTTGTAAACCCTATGCAATATATCGCGTCATGTTACTGGTATCCATTTGATATTGATGGTGGTGTAAGTACGCCTATATATTTTGGTTGGTGGTCAGCTAATTTACAAGGTAAACGACTTACTGAAAATGACCGTATCCAGTCAACAGATCAAACATTTACATTACCAGGACATCCACAATCTAGTCGCGGTATGTATCTAAATGATAGTCCATATACAAGGCATACTTTAAACTGCTATGGTTTTGGTTCTATTCCGCTTGATCCTGCACCGTTTACAAGTGGCAGTGCGGGCGCTATAGAAATAGATGTTGATGTATTCACCGGTATTGGTCAAATGTATGTTGCAAAGTCAGGTGGAAGACTTTTCAACGTGACTGGTCAAGTTGGTGTACCGATTCAAATTAGTGCTGCTTCAGCCAATTTAATAGGCGGTGCATTGTCAGCATTATCGGGAATAACTTCAGCTTTTACAACCGGTAATGTAGTTGGTGCAGCTTCAGGTATATCTAACGCTATTGCGTCAGCAATGCCGCAGGTTCAAAGCAGTGGCTCTAATGGCACTAAGGTTAATTTTATGCAAATGCCTAATATTGTTACCGAATTTAGAAGTGTAGTTGATGAAGACAATACGACATTAGGACGACCACTTTGCGCAGTTCGGACAATTTCAAGTATTCCTGGATATATACAATGTGAAAATGTTGATATTGATATATCAGGATCACCTTCAGAAAAAAGTGCAGTAATTTCATACATGGAAGGTGGTTTCTTCTATGAATAGAATTAATGATGATTTTGCTAATTGTTTAGTGATAATATGGGCGATTTTTGTTGGCATATTAGCGTGGTGTTTATTATGAAATTTTTAATATTAATAATAGTAGGAATTATTTTTCTTGTATTATTTAATTATGGCGCAAATAGGGGGTAATTTATGACCTGGTATGCAAAACCTAAAGGCAGTTACGGCATGTATTCAACTGAAGGAAATGCCAATATTTTTGAAATGGCTAGTTGTTGGCCTGCCTGGTCTGATGCTGCAAAGTCGGCCGCAATTGGTAATAGTGTGCATGAAGGTGGCCTAAACCCGTGGCGGTGGCAAAATGATAGTCAGTCGTCAGTAGATTCGGGCGGCTATGGTCTATTTCAGTTTACGCCAGGAAGTGGTTATACTAGTTTATCTTTTGCCACACCTAATATGTCGGTATCTGAAGTAACTGCAGGCGCTGATCCATCTGACGGTGCAACGCAGTGTGACATGGTTGCAACTAATTATTTAGGTAAATGGGTGTCTAGTTGTTGGCGTTCTTACTGGGACACAACCACTTATGCAACCTTATACGCTTATAGAAGCCAGGTACTAAATACCTGGGGAAGTGGTAATAGTATTTCTATAGCTCAGTTTGGTCAGATCACGGACGTAGATGCAGCAACTTTTGTATTTCTAGCATGCTTTGAAGGTCCGGCAGTTCCTAACTACGGTGTAAGAGCTACAAGAGCAAATAAGATTTACGAAATACTGACCGGAACAACGCCGCCAACACCTGACCCACCTGACCCGCCAACACCGCCAACACCTGCGGGCACAGTTCCACCGTGGTTATTATTTAAAATAAGGAAAAATTTGACCTAAAAGAAAATATGTTCTATATTTAATATAGAAGGGTTGCTAGATGTATGACTGCAAGGGTTGTACCCTTTTACATCGCTTCGGATCGTCACCGACTAAGCAACCCTTCTAATTTTATTTTAAGGGGTGAACACTATGAGATTAAATTTTCCTGACATGCTAAAACTTGCAGCAAAAGGCTATAAACCTAATGACATTGCAGAACTTTCAGCAATTGACGAAAAAGAAGTTACTAAAGAACAGCTTTTTTCCTTGATCGACAACGGCTATACGCTTGAAGATGTTAAATTTTTGCGTGGTCTGCTTAGTGGCGAAAATGAGCCTTCAGGTGATGATTCAGAAACGCCGCCGGATAATGAAGATAAGCCACTAGAAAATGATTCTACTGGTGATAATTCCGGTTCTGAAGATCAGGAAGAAGTTGATTATAAATCACTTTATGAAAAAGAAAAAAAGCTTCGCGAAAAATTGCAGCATGGAAACGCTTCAGGCCTTGATGCTTCAGGTAATGAAGACAAGCGTACAAATGAAGAAATTGCGCAAGATATTGCGAATGCAATTTTAAATTAAAGGGGGTCAAATTATGGCACGAACTTTAACACCGCGTGACGCTCACGCACTTGTTAATTTGATTGCTTCAGAGCTGACCGGTCAGAACGGCTCTATTCAGAATGTATCAACTGACAATTTTGTATCTGTAGGCGAAACAATCATGTCTTACCCTACAGAAAATGTTTACAATGCTATTTCAATGCCCTTGCTTAGAACACTTATAGCAGCAAGGTCTATTGATGATGAAATGCTTCTTATTAATGCGCTTAACTCAGGTGTTTATTCTAGCCGTTTGCGCAAGATCAGTTACTTAAGTAGATACGCTAAGCCCGCCGGATCATTTAATACACAGCTTTATACAAACCTTGCCGCAGGATTTACAAACGGACAGAATAAAGACAGTAACGGTGATCCACAGTCTACAAAATCACAGTGGGAACAGTGCCCAGTTGTACCGGTTGAGCTGAATTTTGGCGGTTCTTCAGTTTGGGACAGTGGTATCACATGGTACAAAGACCAGGCTAAAAACGCTTTTACTTCTGAAGCTGCTTTTCTTCAGTTTTGGGAAGGCGCACTTCTTGAAAACGCTAATGACGTTAAGCGTCAGAAAAATGCTTTCAGACGTGCAATTGTTCTTAACTATATTGCCGGTATGTATGACCTTCAGGCCGCAGGTACAACAGTTGTTAATTTAACTGAAGCTTTCAATACAAAATACGGCACAAGCTACACAAGCGAACAGCTTAGAACTACATATCTTAAAGAGTTCCTGAAGTTCTTCGTTGCAACATTTAAGCTTTATAGTGAGAACTTAAAGAAGTCTTCACTTAACTATCATGTTAATATCAGTAAGACAGTCAACGGTGAAACTTATAACCTGCTTAGACATACACCTTATAATCGTCAGCGTGTAATGCTCTATCAGCCATTATTTATTGAAGCAGAAGCGCAGGTACTTCCGGAAATCTTTAGGCCTGACTATCTTGACATTAAGACACAGTACGAGCCAGTGCTTTGGTGGCAGAACGAAAACGATCCTGCTGCAATTGATGTAACACCTTCAGTTCCTAACTTTACTACTGGTGTGCAGGCCGCAGGTGATCGTGTACAGCTTGATTATGTTGTCGGCATGATCTTCGACGAAGATGCAGTTATGTCAGATTTTCAGCTTGACGACGCAAACACAACACCACTTGAAGCCCGCAAGAGGTTTAGAAATACCTGGTATACTATGGCCCGCAACGGTCTTAATGATTTCACTGAGAAGGGTGTGTTATTTATTATGGCCGACCCGGCTTCTGAGCCTTAAATCCTTCATAGCTGCGCATACTGATTGTATGCGCGGCAGCTTCTAAAGGGGTAAACAATGTATATACCGTTAAATTATGATAAAATTAATTTAATAGAAGGAACTTATCAGCCTAGCCCTATCAAGAACCGAAATAATGCTTCTTTTGATTTTTGGGTAAGATCACTTTTCCACCGTGCAGGCAGCACTTTAATTTTTGGCGTGCCTGATTATTGGCAGGGCCGCATTTTAGAATTTTGGTATTATGTTCTATTTAAATACGGCTATCTATCAGTGCAGGACCTTACTGACCTTGACGAAGACGGTGAAAAGATCGGAATGTGTTTTAATCCAGTTGGCCTTACTGGTTATAATTTTTATTTCCAGTACACTAAGGCACTTTTAAGCAATCCGGTCCTTAAAGATACAAAAGAGCTTGTTATTGGTAAGGATTGTGAACTAGTTACCTTAACACCTGATCTTATGGGAATATGGGACGTTCTTGAGTTTTACGCTGACAAGCTTTCAAATCTTGATAATGCCATTAATATGTCAATTATCAATAACAAGTTTGCCTGGATTCTAGGCGGCAAAACTAGAGCAGCGACCCAAACTCTTAAGAAGCTTGTTGACAAGATCAACAGCGGACAACCTGCCGTGTTCTATGACGCTAGAATTATGAACGACCCAAAAGACAAGGATACACCTTTTCAGTTTATGCAGCGTGAGAACTTGAAGCAGTCTTATTTAACTACAGACCAGTTACAAGACCTTCATACTATTCTTAACGACTTTGATGCTGAAATAGGTATCCCTACGGTTCCATATCAGAAAAAAGAACGCGAAACTGCTTTTGAATCGCAGGCTAAGCAGTACGACGGCCGCGCAAGGTCACTTGTTTGGTATAGGTGTTTAGATTCTTCTATTAAAAATGTAAACAAGTTATATCCTGATCTAAATCTATCAGTGAAACTAAGATGGGGGGAAGATTATGAGCTTAGCGAAAATGACCCTTCAGGGCCTAGAAATCTATCTTCAATATCAGAATAAGTCTATTTTCGACCTTCTCACAGTTCCTGAAGGTATAGAAAAGGCCACACTTGTCGATAATATTATGCTTGAATGCGGTGAGTTTGAAACCTTATACGCTGATCCTGATTTTATGCGCCAAGCTATAGGTTCATGGTCACTAAAGCACCAGGCAACCTTTACACGTTGGGTAAATGCCTTATCAATTGAATATGCACCGCTTGAAAATTATGACCGCCAGGAAAATTGGACGGACGTGACCGACGCTGACACTACTAATAGCCTTAATAGCACTGTTACGGCTAATAACAGTAGTAATGGCACAAATAGTACAAATGTAGCAGCTTATGATACTAGCAGCTATTCACCTTCAGACCAGGTAATAGATTCTAGTACGGCACAATCTACTAGTACAGATTCTTCTACCGGTAGCGGCACAGAGGACATTAATTTTACACACGGCGGCCGTATTCATGGAAATATAGGCGTAACAACTTCACAGCAAATGCTTCAGCAAGAGCTTGATATTGCAAGGTTCAATATTATCGACGAAATTACAAAGTTGTTTATGCAAGAACTTTGCATAGCGGTTTATGATTAAGGGGGTTCTATGGGAATATCAAATTTTTTCAACAAGTACCCTTATACTGATTTTCACGAGCTTAACTTAGATTGGATCATTGCCCGCTACGTTGAATTAACTGAAGAAGTTAATACATTAAAAACGTGGGTGGCGGAGCATAAGATTGAATACGCTGAAGCTATGGAAAGGCTTGAAGCCGTCGAAAATGAAATTGACACGTTTGAGCAGCAGATAACTACACAGTTTAATCAGCTTAAAGCTGATCTTGAAGCGGATTTTGCACAGCAGCAAGCCGAGCTTGAAGCAGCTCTTAACCAGGTTAAAGCTGAAGTTGATGCAGAGCTTGAACAGCTTCAGGAAGACGTTGCTACAGCTATTGCAAGTTTTGAAAATCAGTTTAACGAACTTGAAACCAATATTATTAATGAAGTCGACGCCTTAAAAGCTGACGTTAGGCGTGAAATTGCTGAATTTTACAATGTCATGCAGGCTAATAATGAATATGTATTTACATATGTAGAAAATAGGCTTGACGACTTTATTAATTCACTGCCTGAAATATTAACAGTAATGGTTTACAACCCTTATAGGGGTAAAGTTACTGACATTCAGACAGCAATTAATGATCTATATGAAGTTGCTGCAATATGGGGACTTACTGCAAGTCAGTATGATAGTTTGGGCCTGACAGCTTCAGAATATGATGCACTTAATCTAACGGCACGAGAATATGATACACTTGGCTACAAGCTTCTATATAAAGACCCTGATCACTATATGTTATCACCATTTACTGGTGAATATGTAAAGCTTCAGGAAGTTATTGACAAGCTTGCACAGTTCCACATGGAAGGCCTGACAGCTTCAGAATATGATGCTAAAGACCTTACTGCAACAGCTTATGATGATCTTGAACTTACTGCATTTAATTATGACTGGTTCGCAAGCCAGTTAATAGCATAAAGGGGGTAAACTTATGTCAAGTACAAATAAAACATCTAATTTAGAATTATCTCAGTTTATAGGATCAGATTCACCTAAGTGGCTGACTGACTATAATGCTGACATGGAAAAGATTGATACAGGTTATCAGACTGTTAAAGCGCAGGCTGATGCTACAGACCTTATTGTAAGCGGTCACACTTCAAGTCTTTCTTCACTTCAGACAACAGTTACAGAGCAGGGCACAGCTATTACCGGCCTTAGAACTGATGTGACTGCAAATAGCGGATCAATTAATACTATCAATTCTTTAATTGGTAATGGCACACCAACTACTACCGATCAAACAATAATTGGAGCAATAAACGAAATCAACGCAAATGTTGGTAGTTTATCTTCTCTTTCTACTACGGATAAAACTTCCATTGTAGCAGCTATTAACGAAGTTGCTTCCGGTTCTACTACTGTTAATGCAGATGATGTTACTTATTCAAACACATCTTCTGGCCTTACAGCTACAAATGTTCAAGATGCTATTGATGAAATTGCTACCAGTATGCCTGATAATGAAATAGTTATTGTTAGCGCAAGTGTAACAGGTTCAGAACAGGCTATTACACCACCTACAGGCTACGATTATACAACAGCATGCATTGTATTTACAAATTACTATACAGGACAGCGTGTATTTCCTTCCGGTGATGAAAATGATGCTGATCACCCTTCAGCTTATTTACATTCAAATGGCAATATTGTAATTAATGCAAATAGCTCAAGTGGCAATACGGTATATATAGGATTAATTAAACATTCATAAAATTTTCTGACTGGCCAAATCGATCAAGCTGCGCAATCGTCCCTGGTTGTGCAGCTTTTTCTATGCGTCCGCACCGAACACCTATTCTGTCCAATAAAAATCCCACCCTTGACAAAATGACAAAAGTGTGCTAGTCGAATGTGTGTTCACCTGTTAGCCATTGCTAACAAACATT
>JAZQYH010000073.1:0-2865 GCA_045633415.1 Oscillospiraceae bacterium
AATAGTAAGCCAGTGCCGATAGCGCTCAGGTCCCACCCGTTCCCATGCCGAACACGGAAGTTAAACTGAGTAGTGCCGAAAATACTTGGATGGAGACGTCCTGGGAAGATAGGGAGGTGCTGGCTTTTAAATATTCCCCAAGAGCTCAGTCGGTAGAGCGCCGGACTGGTAATCCGTAGGTCGTTGGTTCGAGTCCAACTTGGGGAGCCAGTAAAAAGAAGAAGATACGCAAATGCGTATCTTCTTTTTTTACCTTGTTTTTTCGTTGGACGAGAACTACCCTAAAGGGCACGCGAGGACGGCGACAGTAAGATTAGTATCAACACAAAGACAGGAGTCGCAACCAACAACCTGAATGGTTGTTGGTTAGTCCGCGGCCGCCTGCTGATAAAGGCGACGCCCCACAGCAGTGGGGTGTGCAAAGGTGCAACCGAGCGTAGCGAGGCTCTTGGAACAGTGCTTCCAACGTCCAGAGGTAAAACAGGGGTTAGCATTTTTTTGCTTTCTTATGCTGGTTTCAAACCAAATTTACAATACCCATTTACAAATCCTTGTATTTATACTATATTAAAATTAAGATATATAAAGAAAGGAAATATACTATGGCACGTTTAGTTAAAGGGGATATTTTCCCAGATTTTAAAGTTAACACAATTTTCGGTGCTGACCTTGTTGAAGGCATTACTGTAAAAGAAATCACAGGTGGTAAACCAACAATGTTTTGGTTCCTGCGTTATATGGGCTGTCCACCTTGTCGTCTGGATGTTCATCTGCTGACAATGAAAAAACCAGAATTCGATGCAAAAGGTGTAAATATCGTTGTAGTTATGCAGTCCAAACCTGAAATTGTTCAGAGAGATATGATTGACAAAACTCTGCCATTCCACCTTATCTGCGACACAGAGCAGGAACTGTACAAAACTCTGGAACTGGGCGAAAGAAAACCAGGCTGGAGAGACACAATGACAGAAGAAAACAAGAAAAAACAGCAGTATAAAGCTGAAATTCTTAACGAAATGGGTATTGTTCATGGTGAATACGAAGGTAATGAAGAACAGGCACCAGCTTGGTTCTACATTGATGAAAACATGAAAGTTCTTGATGTGCATTACGGCAACTACACAGCTGATATGCCGCTGGCAGACGAAGCTCTGGCTAAAATTTAATAACACATAAATAAAAAGGCGCATACACTGCGCCTTTTCTTTTAGTTATTTGCAAGGTATTCAAGAATTTCTGTGGCATTTGTGTCTGGCTTTACCTTTGGCATTACATGTTCGATAAAACCATTTTCGTCAATAACATAAGTTGTGCGAACTACACCCATGCTAATTTTTCCGTACAATTTTTTCTCTTTCCACACATCATAACCTTGAATAGCCACCAGCTCTGTATCAGAAAGCAGGATAAATGGCAGGTCGTATTTGGCGGCAAATTTCACATGGCTTGCCACAGAATCTTTGCTGATACCGATAACAACTGCATCGATTTCTTTGAACTTTTCAAAGTTAGCCGCAAAGGCACAGGCCTGTTTTGTGCAGCCCGGTGTGTTGTCTTTAGGGTAGAAATATAAAATTACTTTCTTGCCAAGAAAATCAGAAAGACTTATCATGTTGCCATCTTTGTCTGGCAGTGTAAAATCAGGGGCTTTTATACCTTTTTCCAGCATAGCTATCACCTCGTATAAATTCTTGGTTTTATTATAATTTATTAAAAATACATTGTAAATAATTATACTGCAGAATTAAAGTGGAAAATACAGTTGAATTTTACATTTTTATGTTTACCCTTGGTGATGACTATGATATGATAAAAGAAAAAACGGCGGTGTACTATGGCATATAAATGTAAAAAACTGACTGAAAAAATTATTATAGATGGTGATTTGAACAAACCAGCTTGGCAGCGACGGGAAAAATCTCACAGATTTATAGATGTGGTTGGTGGTACTCCTGGTCTGTATGATACACGTGCGGCACTGATGTGGGATGAAGAAGCGCTTTATATCGGCTTCTGGTGTGAAGAGCCATATCCACGCGCAACCCTTACAGAAAGAGACAGCCTGCTGTGGTTTGAAAATGATTTGGAAGTGTTTATTGATGGTGGCGACAGCTACTATGAATTTGAAATGAACGCGTTGAATGTATTGTATGAAGTATTCTACATCTGGCAGGATGCTTATGGTAAAAATCCGCTTTTCAATAAAGAAAGATTTGATATTCTGAAAAATGACGCAAAAACTTTTGGCGGTAACTTTGACAGAACAGGCAATTATTTCTGGAGAGGTGCACATCCACGTGGAAACCGCTGGGCATATCACAACTGGGATTTCCCTGGTCTTGAAACAGCAGTAAAAATTGACGGAGTACTGAATGACGATTCTGTTATAAGCAAGGGATGGACAGCAGAGCTAAAATTTCCTTGGGCAGGGTTTGAAGATTTATCAACTGGCCATAACATTCCACCAAAAGTGGGGGATATGTGGAAAATTTTCCTTGGCAGATATCAGAAACTAAATGTTAATGGCACACATGTAAATGTGGGCTGGGCATGGGATATTATCGGTGATAATGATAATCACTATCCGGAAAAATTCACTGATATTGAAATCAGCGACGAAGAAATATAACAAAAAGCAGAGAGTAATTACTCTCTGCTTTTTATATTGATTATTTAGCTGGGAACTGGCTTTCGTAGGCAACAAACTCTTCTGGTTTATTGTCTGCAACAAAGTAACCTTCTGGTGTGGAGTATTCGCCTGTAATATTTTTAAGATAATCTTTTTTCAGCTCTTTGCAAAGGAAAAAGTTATCACTGGCGCCTTCTGGAAGGCCGTGATATCTTATACCATATTCTCTGGCGTAG
>JAZQYH010000074.1:0-3304 GCA_045633415.1 Oscillospiraceae bacterium
ATCATATATCTGCCTGATAATATCGTAATCAATTTCTGTAATTACAGTGACTAATGATTCAGCTGAAAGGATTCTGCCGTTGAATATTTTGGCATTAACAATGTTGTCAGATTTATCTTCTGTCAGATACGGGTCTCCCCAGTATCTGTTGCGTAGCTGTACATTGGTCAGACGTACCTGCATCAACAATGCCCTGCCACGTTTGTATATCAGTGTATGCATTTTGTCAACTGTCAGCTTCTCCATAACCTGCACAAATGGGGTCATGGGAAATGTTTCATTGCATAACACATCAGGGTAACTGCTGCTCCTGTCATAGCTGTGTACGTTGTCCAAGGTCTGATCGACATACCACCTGTTACAGTGTGTATCACCACCCCGAAAGGCTTTGCGCAGCAATTTATATTCTAAGGGGTCAGGAAAAAATGCTTTTGCATAATTGTAACCTACACCTTCTGCCATTACTTTCTTGCATTCCCGTCTGACATAACCTGTACTTGTTAATGGTATAGTCATCAGGTTATCCTGTTCTGACAACATCATTGCATTTACTGATTCAACAAGCCCTAACACGTCATTCTGACAGTACCGCAATTCTTCAATAGTCAGATTCGACCATGAATAACGGGGTATTGAATAGTCAAAATCAAGCAGTTTCTGATGTTTCACCTTGTATTTCCGTGTCAGGTCTTTCAGGCTGCTGTTCGATAACTTATAGCTGCAGCGAAACTCAATTTTATCATACATGGTACATTTTAAAACCTTGCGTCTTGACAGACAAAATACTTCATCTTCACGAAAATCATATATGCCTTTCAAGAAAGAAAATTCATAAGAAAGGTTATGAACCATGCATACAAGGTAAACACCTGTTTCAAGGCTGAATGCAATCTGCTGCATTAACCATATAAACTCTGACCATGTTCTGCCAAATATAGTAAGGTCAGTACTAATCTGAAACTGCCATATGTACATCACTGCCTGCTGTATACTGTCAATACCTGTTGTTTCAATGTCAAAAGCACAGGTGCAATCAAGGTATTCAGGTCTGAATCTTTTTGTTTTACGGGGTCTTCTGATAACAGAATATTGCTTCAGGATAACAGGGTTAAAATCTTTTACGTCAATATAAGGAGATAAAGGTAAAGGCAAGTAATACACATTATTCGCCTACCCACCTGTTAAACATACGCACAAGGTCAGAAAGACGTGTTTCTTCATGTACCTTATCATTTTCAACAAGATCATCAAAGAAAGAAGCAAAACTATCACTATCATGCCACACACGTTTTCCTTGTGGGGTTTTATCTTTATATTTCTTTATCATGTGCTTCATGAATTTAGTAAATTTCTTCTCATTGCTTTCTGTAATATTATCGTAACCACGTTTTTTATAACCTTCAAACCGTTTTACTTTTAATTCTGCTCTACCTTTTGCTGTTGATTGTGGGCTGCCAATGAACTTTTCCATAGCTGTACGTTCACGGGCTAATGCCCTGCCTATACTTTTATTACCTTTTAATGCGTCAAGTTCTTTTAATGTTGGGGGTAATTCCTTGTCAAGCAATTCACCCTTTGCTTGCGCACGTAATATGCGCTTGCGAACCATATCACGCATTCTGCTATATTCAGCCCTTGCTTGTTTCTGCTGTGCTGTTAGTTTCCTTTGCTTTGCCATGATTTAACCCCCCATCTTTTAACAAACAGTATTTGCAGTTGACTAATGTCTTACTATAATTGGTAACAAACAACCAACCTGCACCAAACCTGCCCCTGTAGGGCAATAACACAACAGTGTTCTCAGGTACATACCCTGCCCGTAATGATGACCTTTCAGCAAATACTATTCCGTCATCATAGAAAGCTTCAAGGATATCAAACACCTTGAAAGATGGTATTTCTTTTAATACGATATGGTGTTTTTCATTAGCTATACTACCTGCTGATATACAATCATACCATGGTTGCTTTAATGATTGTTCAGCAAAATAAGGGTCAAAACCATGAAGCAGCGATTGCAACATATCATATTCATGTTTATATGCTTTTGTTGACATTATTCACTCACCTTTTCAATACTTACTTCTGCTCCAATGTCTGCAGCTGCGCACACAATCTGAATCATATAATCAGACGTTATGCCATTGTACGCACCACATTCAGTTTCAGACAGCAAATAATAATCCCACGTTCCATCTTTGTTTTCATGAAAAATACCTACACCTAAATTATCAGGCTTTCTCAAAATGATCTTGTGCATTGCCTTATTACCACCCCCTAAACAATCTGCCACAGATAAAGCCAATCAGGAACACTGCCACTGTTAACATTGGAATAACGATTGCTGCGGAATAAATCATAGTTCTTTCTTCCTTTCTGCCCGTAACCGATAGCACAGTATTTCAGAAATATGATAGCATAAAAAATCTATCAATTCAAGATAAATATTTGTTGCAATTGTCTATCAATTGTGTTATAATTTCTATATCTTAAGAAAGGATGGTAATATAGATGGTTACCACATTCAGAGCAACAGTTATTATGCCCCTAAATGACAGGAATAAGTTTTGGGAAGCAAAAGTGTTTACTGACCCTCATAAAACCATTATTGTTAATGAAATAAAGGGGTATTCATCCGCCAATAACACCTTCTGCCCCTATTCTGATCTGCTGCAAATATGTGCAGAATTTGGTGCAGATATCAGGGGGTACTAATCATGAAATGGTACGCAACAATCAAAACCGATATTGGCAGCACCCGTTTGTATATTGAAGATGGTAAGACCTTCTGCATTGTTTATTCTGACGGGCATATGTCAACAGGGTACGGTTCACCCGAACAGTTTATTATAAGAGCTAAACGCAGGGCTGCACAGCTTGGAAAGAAAATTAAAATCGAAAGGAACTAACGAACATGACACTGAAAGATATATTAGATGTTCTACCTGTTAATCGAATTACCACATTAGAAATCAGATACACAGATCATAACGAAAACTCAAAATCTGAATATCTGATGGTTAAGAAAAACACTGATGACCCTGACTTGATCTTTGGTAACATGATTGCAGCATACTTTGAAAATGATGAAGTATTAGAATTGTCTGTAGGGTTACAACTAAACATGATTGTTACAGTTAACAGAGCATTGTTTGATACCACTGTCATACAATGGAAAGATATAGCTGCAGATGCTGTAAACCTACCTTGGCTATTACGTGATTGGCATGACGAATGAATGACCTTCACCCCGTTTCCTGATCTGTGGGAGACGGGGTGCTTCTTGTTTTCTGTTATCTTAGGG
>JAZQYH010000075.1:0-2470 GCA_045633415.1 Oscillospiraceae bacterium
ATTTCAGGCACAACCCTGCCAGACAATGTTTTGCGTGGCCTTATGGTTATCGAAGGTATCGGCATTATGGTGGTAAGCTTTACTACAGTAAAAGTAAAAGCCATCCGCAATGCCAAACGCCCAACAGGTAAAAAGAGAAGATAATAAAATATTAAAGCAGAGAGCAAACCTCTCTGCTTTTTTGTTTTTATATTGGGTTTTGTGTAAAAAGCCTCCCATACTTGTTGGGTGACGGAGCCGACCGCCGCCAGTGGCGGATGAAGGAAGGCGGAGGAAGGGAAAACAACGAGCAATCAAGAGGGGCTTCAGCCCGTCGCAGAGTGCGACGATTGTTTTTCAGGGCAAAGGATCGCCTGCGTTGCTGGGGGTATTATTCAGACAAAGCGCCAGCGACGGGGGAATCTTCTCCCCATTAATCAAACCTAACATTAAACTTTATTTAACTATCCACCCTTATTTACTTTTAATTTTCACAATTATGTTATATCATGGTATAAAAGGCAAAAGGAGTGTGACTATGAGAAAACTGTTTTGCATTATTTTATCTATTGTCTGCATGGCTATATTTACAGCCTGCACACAGCCACAAACACAGGATTCATCCTCTGAAATAATTCCACCTCAATCTGAATCAATTTATAACGAAATAGAAAGTACACAGGAAAATCAGCCAGAAACCCAGTGCACAGTGGTGGAAATTTCCACAGCAAATGATTTGCTTAAACTGTCACATACCTACGGCATGGACGATAAAGATTACTCCAAAATAAAATATATTCTTACTGATGATATTGACATGGCAGGTGTTGAGGGGTATATCCCTATCGGTCATCAGGACCAATATTACATGGATATGAATAAAAGAGGCTTTAAAAGCCATTTTGATGGTCAGGGATATACTATCAGAAATCTTACTATAGACTACAATGGAGATGCTGAAGGCAAAAATGGCAATGACAGCGCAGGTGTTTTTGGTGTTGTAGCAGAAAATGCAGTTATTGAAAATCTTAATATTGAAAATATCTATATTGATGCCATAGGAAAAAATGCTTATTATAACTCAACCAGTGGCGCTTTGGCTGGTTGGTTTTCAGGCACAGCCAAAAACTGCCATGTATCAGGGGAAATATCTGCAGTCGAGTGCAGTGGCGGCTTTGTAGGGCGTATTTCCGGCAAAACTGTTATAGAAAACTGTACAGCAGACGTGGATATAAAAGGGTGCTGGTATACAGGTGGATTTCTGGGCTATTCAGACCAAAGTACACCAGATGTCACTATCAGAAACTGCGCATCCTTTGGCACAGTTACAGCATTTATCCCAAGTGTATACCATGAAGAAATACGTGATGTAGGCGGCTTTATAGGTTACTGCACAGACGGTACAATAGAGAACTGCCATACACGGTCAAAACTTATTGTTAAAAATACAGCCACCAGCATAGGGGGATTTATCTCACAGACAATCAATGCATCTATTACAGACTGCACCTACGATTCAGCATATACAGGCAACTGGCCGCTGATTCACTGGATTAATTTCAAAAGATGTAACAATGGCAGTTATGTGCCATACACTTTTACTGAAAAGAAAAATGTAACTGTCAGCGACTATAAATCATCCGTTGCCGGAATATCAAAAACAGATATTCAGGCGATAAGCAAAGACAACAAGTATATTATTTACACCAGTGCCTCAACAGTGGCAGGAGATGGTGGGCTTATTCAATATACTCTGAAAGAAATTGCCACAGGCAACCAGAAAAATCTTGGTTTTATGCAGCTTACACGAAATCTTGACACAGGCTTTTTCTCCAATGGCGATGCCTACATGATGAACGAATACGAAGGCATCCAGATATACAGCGCCGACATGTCCGACACACAGGAGATTTTCCACAGTGGTAAATATCTGCCTTGTGGTGAAAACATAGACGGCAATGGCACAGAAAGATATCTGTTTGCCATTCGTCGCGACCCGCAGGCCATGGATTATATTGTACTGTATACAGAATTTGTAAGAGGAGATAAACTGCCATCGGATTTCAACTATATTATAGGCAAACTGGACACAGAGGGCAGGCTGGTTTATTCACAGCAGCTGCCTGCAAAAGTTCAGTGGCAGGACCAGCTGGGATTTTTAGCTGTAAATATGTATAAGCCAGCTGAAAATGAAATTGAGTTTTATACATCTTATAAGGACCAACAAATTACAAAGGGCAGATATAACTTTGCCACACAGCAATTTACACAGCTGTAACTAAAATATTCCCGTATTTCACGGGAATATTTTTATGCAAAAATTTACCGGAATTATAATACTTAATATCTACATCCAATTGACATATCACTTAAAAATAGTGTAAAATTAAGTATTAATCGGAGGTTTCTCATTATGGTTTACAGTATGACAGGCTATGGCAAGGGCAACCTTGTTTTACATGGTAAAGATATCACAGTTGAAGTAAAAAGT
>JAZQYH010000076.1:0-105226 GCA_045633415.1 Oscillospiraceae bacterium
AAGTACTGACAGCCACACTGATTACTGTCGCCGTTATGGCAGTTGTACTGGTTATGACAAAGTTCAGCCACCGTACAGCCATAACAACAATGGCAATATATATCTGTATATCATCGGTGTATCTGGGTGGATACTTTATGAACTATCAGTACAGCGGTGATAAACCATACACAATGGCACCAGCACGGGGGCAGTTCAGAACAGACTACCTTTCAATGCAGTCAATTCTGGCAGAAATAAAAGACGATGGCTTCTACCGCATAGAAGACCCTACCGCCTGGAGTCAGAATCAGGCTATGACCCACGGCTACAACAGTGTCAGTCATTACAGTTCTGTGTTTGAATCCGCACAGAAAGAAATGTTTATCTACTACGGCTATGAAGACACTTATTACAGCACTACATACAGCCGTTCACTGCCGTTAAACGATTTTGTGTTTGGTGTAAAATATGTAATCAGTTCTGACTCTACACTCATCACAAATCATTACGATGTGATTTATGAAGGTGACAAGACAGTTTATTACAACCCGTTCTGGATACCTGTTGTATACACAGGCTCCACAAATCAGGTGAAATTTGCTGATTACTGGGTAGATACTGTAAGCAATATGACATCAGCCCTTACAGGCAGTGACATATACAGGGCAGATGGCAATGCTGACTATGAAAAACTGGAAACAATAGCCAGCCAGATAAGAGAAAAAGCCGTGAAGCTGGAAAAAGATTCCGGGAATTATCTTGAATTCAAAACAACAAATACGGAAGATGAATATCTTTTATCCAGTCTTATGTATGATGAAAGCTGGCATATAAAGGTTAATGGCAAAGAGGTATCACCAGAAAAATATATGGGATATTTCCTGTCAGTTCCTCTGGAAAAAGATAAAATAAACATAATTGAAATGACATATATACCACAGGGCATGCTGCTGGGTGTGATGTTTATGCTGGCGTCTGTGGTAATACTTGTTGTACATACAATTGTAAAATATATGATAAATAAAAGGAGAAAATATGTTTATAGATAAAAATGGTGTTGTCCGTATGCCAAAGGCATATCTTGCTGGTACAGAAATTTTTTACAAAGATACAAAAGAAACACAGAAAAAATATCACGAACTGTGTGACAAATACGGTATAATCGGCTTCTACCCTGAAGACGTTGCACCAGACGATGAATTCAAAGAACATGTGAAAAAAGACGACAGCCTTCAGGAAATGGAAAAACAGCTGTTTACACATGACCTAAACCATATCAAACGCACAGATATCATCATCGCAAATCTTAATGACTTCCGTGGTAACGAACCAGACAGCGGCACTGCTGTGGAATGTGGTCTTGCATGGGGCTATGGTCACCGTTGCTTTGCATTTATCGACGATGCACGCCCGATGAAAGAACGTTTCAAAGGTGTTAAAAAAGTAAGGGAAGATGGCACAGTAACAGATAAAGATGGTGCAAATCTGGAAGATTTTGACTCACCGCTGAACCTTATGTTCTGCGAATTCACTGTATTTGAAGGCGATTTTGAAGCCGCCCTTAAAGGCATCAGAGAAATCTTCAATGCAGAACTTGTAGCTGCAGGCTATCAGCCATTTGAAGTAAAATAAAAATACGAGGTAGATTGATGGGATTATTTAATCCGGACTATATATTTGCTAAAACAACAAATATCACACCACAGTTTCTTAAAGAACAGGGAATTACCAATCTTCTGCTGGACGTGGACAACACTCTCACCACCCACGATAACCCAGAGCCAACACCGGGTATTCCACAGTGGATTGAAGAAATGAAAGCCAATGGCATCGGCATGGTGATTATATCCAATAACAATAAAGAAAGAGTAGAACCTTTTGCGGCAAAGCTGGGCCTGCCATTTACAAGTATGTCCTGTAAGCCATTGACTTATGGTTACATAAAGGGCATGAAAATTCTTGGCTCCAACAGAAAAAACACCGCTATGGTGGGAGACCAGATTTTCACTGATGTTATGGGTGCCAACCTGACAGGTATGAAATGCTTCATGGTACTGGCTATCCTTGCAGAAGATTCTGCAGGCTTTAAATTCAAGAGAAAAATCGAAAAAGGCTTTGTGGACAAATATCTGAAACAGCAGGGAGGCGCTTTGTAATGGCACTTTTTGGCCCTGCAGGTCTTGCTGACAGTTTCAAGGCAATGGGATATAAAAAGTCCATACAAGTGGCTGATTACCTGTCAGAATTCGGGCTGACAGCCTTTGAATATCAGGCTGGCAGAGGTGTGAAAATCGGCACAGATGCCGCTTCACAACTGGGTAAAGTGCTGGCGGATAAAAACATACAGGTGTCTATCCACGCACCGTACTTTATATCCATGTCCTCTGTGGAAGAGGAAAAACGCCTTAACAGTGTGAACTACATTCTGCAGAGTGCACATGCACTGGATGCAATGGGTGGCAGAAGAATCATCTTCCATTCTGGCTCCTGTGGTAAAATCACAAGACAGGAAGCCCTTGCAAAAGCTATGGATACAATGTCTCTTATAGTACAGGCTATGGACGATGGCGGATATGGTCATATGACACTGTGTCCTGAAACTATGGGTAAGGTAAATCAGCTGGGCAGTCTTGAAGAGGTGCTGGCGTTGTGCAGTGTGGACAAAAGAATACTGCCTTGCATAGATTTTGGTCATCTCAATGCACGTGATGGTGGTATAATAAAAGGTAAGGATGATTATCTGCGAATTATCGACAGAATTGCCGAAACTTTAAAAGACGACAGATTTATCCATTTCCATTCTCATTTTTCAAAAATAGAATATACAACAGGCGGCGAAAAACGCCATCTCACATTCCGGGACAATGTCTGGGGCCCTGAATATGAACCACTTATGGATGTTGTGTATGAAAACAATCTTTCTCCTGTGTTTATTTGCGAAAGTGCAGGCACACAGACAGAAGATGCCCGGACAATGAAGCGTTATCTGGACGCTTTGAAAAAGTAACAAAAGCAGCTGGCCACTGCTTTTAAATAGAAAAAAGGAGTTGCAACTCAAATGAACAGAATTGAAAAATTTATTGAACTTGCAAGTAAAAACCCAGAGTTCGAAGGCGCATTGGTAACAAGCCCACAGAACCGTTTTTACATGCTGAACATGCATTCTTCAGCAGGTACAATCCTTATGCTGAAAGATGCAGCTTACTTCATCATTGATTTCCGCTACATCGAACTGGCACAGAAATCAGTTAAAAATGCACAGGTTATTATGCAGACAAAACTGTATGACCAGATTAACGAACTGCTGGAAAAACACGGCGTTAAAAAACTGTGGATTGAAGAAAGCATGTCTGTTGGTGTTATGAACACAATGAAAGCTAACCTTAAAGCTGAAATTGTTACAGACAGCCCAATGACAAAAATCATCAACGAAATGCGTCAGATTAAATCCAGAGAAGAACTGGAAATCATCAAAACAGGTCAGGCAATCACAGACGCAGGCTTCAGCCATATGCTTACACAGCTGGAAGCAGGCAGAAGCGAAAGAGAACTGGCAATCGAACTGGAAACATTTATGCGCAAACAGGGCGCATCAGGTATTGCTTTCAGCACTATTCTGGTATCCGGTAAAAACTCATCCCTGCCACACGGCGTTCCAAGCAACAAACTGCTGGAAAAAGGCGACTTTGTAACTATGGACTTTGGTGCTGCATATGGCGGTTACTGCACAGATATGACAAGAACTGTTGCTATCGGTCATGTAACAGAAGAAATGAAACATGTTTACAACACTGTTCTGGAAGCACAGCTTATGGCACTGGCAGAAATCAAAGCTGGCAAAGTTTGCCACGATATCGACAAAATTGCACGTGACCACATTTATGCAAACGGTTACGAAGGCCGTTTCGGTCACTCCCTTGGTCACAGCTTTGGTATCGATGTACACGAAACACCAGGCTTTGCTATCGGCAACACAACAATTCTCCAGCCAGGTATGATGCTGTCTGTTGAACCAGGTATCTACCTGCCAGACAAATTCGGCGTGCGTATCGAAGACACAATCTATGTAACAGAAGATGGCTGCGAAAATATTACACACAGTCCAAAAGAACTGATTATCCTTTAATTTAGAATAATAATTGAAAATTTACTATTGAAATATTCTATATTATGCTGTAGAATATTATGGTGTAAAAAAATAATTAAGTTATTTTTAAATTAATCAATATAAAATATTTGGAGGTAATACTATGATTACAGCAGGCGATTTTAGAAATGGTCTGACATTCGAAATCAACGGCCAGCCACACATTATCGTGGAATTCCAGCACGTTAAACCAGGTAAAGGCGCTGCTTTCGTTAGAACAAAATATAAAAACCTTATCACAGGAGCTATCAGAGAAGAAAGCTTTAACCCAACAGCTAAATTCTCTCCAGCACGTGTTGACAGAGCTGAAATGCAGTACCTGTACAACGATGGTGAAGTTTACTATGTAATGGATGTTGAAACATTCGACCAGATCACACTTCCAATGGAAGAAAACAAAGACGCTTTCAGATTCGTAAGAGAAAACACAACAGTTAAAGTTCTCTCCTATAACGGCAGCGTATTCGGTGTTGAACCAGAAAACTTTGTTGTTCTGGAAGTTACAGAAACAGAACCAGGCCTCAAAGGCAACACAGCTACAAACACACTCAAACCAGCAACAGTAGAAACAGGTGCTGAAGTTAGAGTACCACTGTTCATCGAACAGGGCGAACTTATCGAAATCGACACAAGAGATGGTTCTTACATGGGCCGTGCTAAATCCTACGAAAGATAATTCGGTAAAATAAAACACAAATACAGAAAGGCAGATAAGATTATGATGTCTCTTACGGAAAAACTGGCATATATCCAGGGCCTGTGCGAAGGTCTTGCACTTGATGATACAACAAAAGAAGGTAAAGTACTGCTGGCTATTGTTGACCTGCTTGACGACCTGACAGATACAGTTGTTCAGCTGGACAACGATGTTGATCAGATTTTTGATGAAATCGATGCAATCGACGAAGACCTGACAGATGTTGAAGATGCTCTTCTCTACGACGACGAAGATGAAGAAGATGACGATTGCTGCTGCGGCGGTCACGGCCATCACCATCACCACGGCGACCACGAATGCAAATGTGGCTGTCACGACGATGAAGATGAAGATGAAGAATGGGATGACGATGAAGACCTGTCTGACCTGTTTGACGAAGAAAACCCACTGTACGAAATCACATGCCCAAAATGCGGTGAAATCGTATGCATGGATGAAGATATGCTCTTCAGCCCAGACTGTGCATGTCCAAACTGCGGCACATCTTTCGAAATCGAATTCGATGAAGAATGTGATTGCGGCTGTGAAGACTGCGAAGAAGACGAAGAATAATCAGTCTTTTATTAAAATAATTAAACGACCTGCGAAAGCGGGTCGTTTTTTTTATGGAGAAATATCTTGTAAAATAACTGCAATAAAAAAGCTGTCCGTAGAGACAGCCTTTTAACTTTATATACCATATTCAATATGTACGGTTTTTCCGTTTTCCTTATAAACTCTAGGTACACGCTTGGAAACAGCGCACATCATTTCGTAAGGAATGGTGTAGATTTTGCCGGCTGTATTATCCAGACTGTTTTCGCCTTTGCCACCCCATACAGTTACTTCGTCTCCGACTTTTACATCGCTGTCAGTAACATCAATCATCATCTGGTCCATACAGATATTGCCGATTACAGGGTAGTAATTTTCACCGATTTTAACCTTGTGGCCCACAAAGCCCAGCATTCTGTTAACACCATCTGCGTATCCAGCTGCCAGAGTAGCCACTTTTGTATCAGCAGTAGCTGTCCAGTTCATACCATAGCTTACAGTCTGTCCTGCTTTGATTGTTTTGACCTGTGTTACCACTGTTTTCAGTTCCATGGCAGGTTTCAGCTCTGGAAAGATAACATCAGCTGATGGGTTGTGTCCATAAAGGAGAATACCAGCTCTCATTGTGTTGAAAGCACCGTTCAGCTTTCTTGCAATGCCTGCGGAGTTCTGACCGTGAAGTGTTTTCAGGTTAAATCCCCAGCTGTCCATCAGTCTTGCTGTGTCAGCAAAAAGTTCTACCTGTTTCTGTGTCAGCACCAGTGATTTTTCGTCCACAATGTCAGCGGCAGGGAAATGGCTATACAGGCCTGTGATTTTCAGGTTATGCATATTTAAAAGGCTTCTGATTTCGCTGTAGGCCTTGTCTTTGTCAGCCAGCAGGTCAAAGCCCAGTCTGCCCATACCTGTGTCCAGTTTTACGTGACATTCAACAGGATACAGTGCAAAATCGTTCAGCGCCTTTGCATATTCCAGACTGAAAACTGTCTGTGTAAGATTGTTTTTAAACAGCTCATAAGCTTTGTCTGGCTGTGTATAACCCATAATAAGAACAGGTTTTGTAATGCCAGCGGAGCGCAGTTCCATAGCTTCGCTGAAAGATGAAACAGCAAAGCCGAATGTGTCCAGCTGGCTGTAAACTTTTGCCAGATATTTTGCACCGTGACCATAGGCATCTGCCTTTACTACTGTGTAAAAAGGTTTTTCCAATGTGTATTTAATCAGCTGGTAGTTGTGTCTGATAGCATCAACATCAATTTCTGCCCAGCAGTGTTTTTCTCTTAATTCCATTTAGTCTCCGATTATATCTTGTTTTTTATACCCCAGCCGTCCAAGTCTTTTTTCTGGAAAGCATTCAGGCTTTTTGCTCTGAAAGATGGGTCAGTTTTGCATTTTTCTGTAATAAAGTTTTTCATATTCTGTCTGTTGGTTACGCCGTCAGCAGGGCAGGCAGATTTTACTATTGGCATTTTCATCTGGTTTACAGCGGAAACAACATCGCTTTCCACAGCCAGGGCCAATGGGCGAATCATTGTAACGTCCTTGCGGGAAAGATATGTAACAGGGCTGAATGTGCCTATTCTGCCTTCGTTCCACAGGTTCATATAGAATGTTTCAATAGCATCATCCAGATGATGACCAAGGGCAATTTTGTTGCAGCCCAGTTCTCTTGCCACATCGTGCAGAGCACCACGGCGCATTCTTGCACACAGACTGCATGGGTTTTCTTCTTTGCGCTGGTCAAAGATAATAGGACCGATATCTGTACGTTTGATTACATATTCAATGCCTTTTTCTTTGAAAAGTTCTTCCAGCTGGGAATAGTCTGTTGGTTTTGAATAAAACTGTGGGTCCAGTGTAACTGCCACAAGGTCAAATTTGATATCTATATATTTCTGAAGCTGTGCAAGAGCCAGTGTCAATGCCACGCTGTCTTTACCGCCAGATACGCCTACACACACTTTGTCGCCATCCTGAAGCATGTCATACTGCACGATAGCTTTTCTCATAAGGCCGCATAATCTCTGAAAATAGTTTGCCATAAATTCCTCTTTAGTGTATAATAAATTGTTAAAATAATTTGTAGTTTTGTCTTTATATTATTAATGTATCTATTAGTATATGCTTTTTCAATAAATAAAACAAGATAATTTTGTACAATATTTCTGTGAAAATTGAAATTGCCATTTGAGAAAAATAGAGAAAAATACACGAAAAACGGAGAAAATAAGAGTTATTTTTGATTTGATTAAAATATTTTGTAAAAATCATTGACTTTCAGGTCCCTTTTTGGTATATTATTCATGCACCCGAAAGGGTCTTTTAATTTGTTAAAAAATCAGTTATAAAAAATTTATCAGGGGGATACTATGAGTACTTTTCTTCAGAAACCAGAAACAGTAGAACGCAAATGGTACATCATCGATGCTGCAGGCAAACCACTTGGCCGTACTGCTGTAGTTGCTGCTGACCTGCTCAGAGGCAAAAACAAAGTTACATTTACTCCAAACGTAGACTGTGGCGACCACGTTATCATCATCAACTGTGATAAAGCTGTTCTCACAGGTTCTAAACTGGACAACAAATTCCACCACCACCACACAGGTTGGATTGGCGGTATGAAATCCGTTAACTACCGCACACTGATGGCAACAAAAGCTGACAAAGCTATGATGCTGGCAGTTAAAGGCATGCTCCCAGGCAACAAACTTGGTGACAAAGCTCTCACAAGACTGCGCGTATACAAAGGTGCAGAACACAAAAACGCTGCTCAGAAACCAGAAGTTTTTGAATTCTAATTTAGGAGGATAAGATAATGTACGAAACAAAAGCATATTTTTATGGCACAGGCCGTCGTAAATCTTCCGTAGCAAGAGTTAGAGTTTACAGCGGTAACGGCAACATCACAATCAACGGCAGAGACATCGACGATTACTTCGGTCTTGAAACACTGAAACTCATCGTTCGTCAGCCAATCACACTGACAGAAACAGCAGACAAATTCGACATCGTTGTTAACGTAAACGGTGGCGGTGTTTCCGGTCAGGCTGGTGCTATCAGACACGGTCTTTCTAGAGCTCTGCTCCAGTACGACGAAAACCTTCGTCCAGCACTGAAAAAAGCAGGCTTCCTGACACGTGACCCACGTATGAAAGAAAGAAAAAAATACGGTCTCAAAGCTGCTCGTCGTGCACCACAGTTCTCCAAACGTTAATTTTCATTATCGGAAAGAAAACTGTTACAGACAATTGTATTCAAAAAACCCCCGATTTTCGGGGGTTTTCTTTGTTTTGCTAGTTTTGAGATGGTCTGGAAACGTCTGGAGTTTTATGGGTAAGTTACACACAAGTTACAAGTAAGCTACAAGGTTTCTGCACATATAGCTGCCATATAAAGTGAATACAGTTTGGTATATCTTGATTTAAAGTAAAATTTATAATAAAATATTATTTACTATAAAAATTTGCGGAGGTCGCTGTGTCCGAATATAAAAATAATAATCAATTTGTTATGAGCATATATGAAATGATAGAGCTTATGTATGTGTTTGTTGCAAAAAGCAATGAAAATAGTCTATCTGCTATCGATTACGGCACAGGCGAAAAGTATACCAGTATGGAAGCTCATTCGGTTTCTTTGGTGCATCTGAATCCTGGTATAACAGCAAAAGAAATAGCCGAAAGAACTTCACGAAGCCAGAGTTCACTTTCCTGGATGACATCAAAGCTGGTGGAAAAAGGTTTGATAAAAACAGAAAAAGATTCTGTGGACAGCCGAAAAATCCGTATGTATGTGACTGATAAGGGAAAAGAATTAAGCACTAAGCATATGGAATATGACTTTCAGCTGTTGAAACCTCATATGGACAGTCTTGTGGACGAGTTTGGGATAGATGCCGTAAACAACTTTCTGCAGGTTATGGAAAGATTTACAGAGCTTTATAAGATATGATATTAAACGCCCTTCGGGGCGTTTTTTGTTTATATTTACTTTAAAACTACAAAAGAAATTAGTTAAAGAGTAGAAGTTTTATTTGTATTGTTTCATATAATTGACAAAGCTTTGCAACAGCTATTATAATAAAAATACTTAAAGAGTTGAACTATTTATGACGTCATTTAATTTTGAAAAGAGGAATCGTATTATGAAATACAATTTTGATATTATGCCACAGCGTGGCACAGCATTTGATTCCAAGTATAACAACCGTCCAAAAGGCAATACAGAGTATGATTATCCACTGGTTTTTGAAACAGCAGATATGGACCTGCCGTGTTCTGAAGCTATCAGAGAAGCGTTGCAGAAGGTAGTGGACAGGAATGTTTACGGCTATGCATACCTTACAGACGGCAATGGTGACCTGTTCAACAATGCAGTGAAACGCTGGTTTAAAGTAAGACAAGGCCTTGAATTGAAAGATGAACATATCTTTCCTACAGACGGTTCTCTGGAAGCTGCAAAAGCAGCTGTACTGGCATTTACTCAGCCAGGTGATGGTATCATTATCCAGAAACCAGGCTATGGCCCTTTTGAAAGTTACGTTATTAATTCCACAGGCAGAAAAGTTGTAAAAAACTATCTGAAATGTGATGAAAATGGTTATTACACAATCGACTTTGAAGACCTGGAAGAAAAAGTTAAAGACCCTGCAAACAAAATGTTGCTTCTGCGTTCACCACACAACCCTGTAGGTAGAGTATGGACAAAAGAAGAACTGCTGAAGATATACGAAATCTGCCAGAAATACGGCAAGCTGATTGTTTCAGACGAAGTTCATTCCGACTTTTTACGTGAAGGTGTTGAATTTGTTTCACTTATGAAAGAAGTTGGCGGCAAAGGCGTTATCACTTGTACAGGCGCAGGCAAAACATTCAACCTTGCACAGATGAGACCAGGCCTTGGTCTTGTAATGGATGAAGACCTTATTGATCCTTATATGGCATCCTTCGGTTTCAGACAGATAAATGACTTTAAAATGTATGCACATATAGCTGCCTATACAGAATCTGACGACTGGTTTGAACAGATGACAGAATATATCAACGGTAATATTGATGTTGCAAGGGAATTTATTGCAAAACGCCTGCCAAAAGCTAAATGCGCAAAACCGGAAGGCACATACCTGCTGTGGATAGATTTCAGCGGCTATGGTTTGTCTGAAGAAGAACTTACAAGAAGAATCTATGACAAAGCATGGGTTATTCTGGAATCCGGCGCACAGTTTGAAGAAACAAGACCAGGCTGGCAGCGTATGACAATGACAGCACCAAGACCAAGAATTCTGGAAGGTCTGGAAAGAATCGCGAAAGAACTTGAACCATAAGGAGAAAATAAACATTGCATATTTTAGCTATTAACGGAAGTCCACGCAAAAACTGGAATACCGCCAGATTATTGCAGTCTGCCTTGAAAGGTGCAGAAGATTCTGGTGCAACTACAGAGTTGATTCATCTTTATGATTATGATTTCAAAGGTTGTTACAGCTGTCTTGCTTGCAAACGCAAAGACAGACCAACCGGAATGTGTCCATATCCGGACGAACTGAAGACTGTTCTTGATAAAATTCTGCAGGCAGATGGTGTTATCCTGGGCTCACCTATTTATCACAACACAGAAAGTGCTGTAATGAAAGCATTGGTGGAAAGGCTGACATATCCATTCCTTTTCCGTAAATGCCCATATAAAAAGCCTTTTGCAACAATCTATAATTTAGGTCAGGATTACAGACCGTATGTGGCTGGTCACCATGCTACATCCCCACAGCTGTTTGCAAACTTTTTTGGCTCATGTGAAAGTATGACTGCTTACGGTACATACCAGTATGACTATGACAAGTACGATGGTTTCCGCACAAACGAAGAAAGAAAACCTTTCAGTGAAAAACAGTTCCCGATTGATCTGCAGAAAGCATACGAAATAGGCAAAAAAGTTGCTCTGAAGGCCCAGTCTGTTAAATAAAGAAATATTTTAAATATAGAATTTTGAATTTTAAAGTGCAATTATCACTCTTATCACTGCGAATAAGAGAACAGCCGGAGGTTATGCCATCCTCCGGCTGACTCCTTCCAGGAATATAAGCACTGAAGCTATAAATTATTTTTAACATAAGGAAGTATTGCTTCCTTTGAATACACTTATATAAAAAGGAGATAATTATGAGCGAATATCTTATCAACAAAGAAATCCCTTATTTTGGCGAAGAAGGTTTGACATGTGCACAGAGTACATTGCGTCTGCTGATTGAACGTGGTGTTATAGACCTTCCTATTGAATCAGTAAGAATGATGAACTACCTTCACGGTAACCTGAAACCTGATGCAAAATGTGGTGCTATCAATGCAGCTGCAGCGGCAATTGGTTCTGTATTCGGTGCGTGGGATGTAGGGCAGGACAACTTTAATGGTTATGCAGTTGTTGACAAACTTCTTGCAGAATTTACAGAAAAATTTGGCACACTCAGATGTGAAGAGCTGGTAGGTAAAACACTGGAAGAACGTGTTGACGGCCAGTGGACATGTGCAGGTTATGTTCTGTGGGCTGCAGATAAAGTTGAAGAACTTATCAAAGAAGAAAAAGCACGTCTGGCCGCTGAAAAATAATTTTTAAATCACGGGCACTCCTTAAAGAAAGATACATTGAAAAACACCTGTACATACTACAGGTGTTTTTCGTTGTCAGTATAATTGATTTTCCTGGTACCACAATTCACACGGGTGTTTTAAGGTGCGGTGAATTAACTTAAGTATAGTGCACGTTTGACATAAAAAGTTCAATTTTCCTTTATTTTACTGGGGTTTGACTATCTCCAAACGTTAATTGTTGGTTTACAGAGATTATTATCCGCAAGGATTATATACAGAAAACTCCCGAATATCGGGAGTTTTCTTTTTTTATGTATTATTCTTTGTAAGAAATCCACACCTTTTTTGGCGGTAAGTTGCAAGTAGGTTGCAAGTAAGTTGCAAACTTTTCGCGAAATAAACAAGCTATATGATGACGGCAAACAAACTTTGTTGACTCATATAAGGAGGTAAGTTATAATTTGAATAGAATACAATTATTCAGAAAGCGAGAAAAGATATGGCAGATTATTTTGATATATATGGTACACATATTCCAATTTCTTCTATAAAAGATTTTAGAATTATTGATGTTGAATTTATTTTTAGACCAGTGTATAGAGAAGCAAAAAAATCTGTGTTAAATGCACTTTCAAATAAAAAATTTGAATTTGACTCTATGCAACCATATGCAGCAATTATAGGACAGCAAGGAAATAAGTCTGAATTAGGGGAATATAAGGCGAAAGACTTTAAAGAAGCTTTAGGTAAAGATATCAGTGGGGCTGTTATATATACAATAGCAGATAAGCTTAAACTTAAAGCATTTAAATATGAAAAATATCAATGTATTAATATGGCTGGACGTGCTTTTACTACATATCTTGATGATGTACCAACTGTGCTGAGATGGAATAATGGAAGAGAGGCTGAAGTCCATAAAGAAGATTCTTTATACGCATCATTAGGAGAAGTTACAACTCCAGTACGCCAAAATGTTGCTGCACTTATAATTAAAGCTAATGAAGTATTCTGTTTTTATGGGAATGGTATACAAATTGATGATGTTACATATGAATATGAACGATTAAAATTAGAAATTAACAATCATAAGTTGAATGGGAAAAATCGTAAAAAATTGAATTCTGCTGAAAAGTTCACATTACCACAGTTACCAAAGTTGCAATTACCTTTAAAGGCAAATAAGGAATCAAACATAATTGATGTAGAATCAGAAGACACATCAGATGAGTAGGAAAAAGACCTGTTGTTTAATAAACAGGTCTTTAATTTTAAATGCAGCAAATATGTAGCAAATTTGATAGTAGATATGTTATACTGATAAAAAACAGTAAAAGAGTGATACTATGAAAACAAGAATAGAAAATGTAACAGTTGTAACTATGGACGCTGATTTCAATCTCTATGAAAAGGGCTGTGTTACAATTGAAGATGATAAGATTATAGCAATAAATGATTATTCCGCTGATGTAGATAAAATTATTGATGGTAAAAACGGCATACTTATGCCTGGTATGGTAAATACCCATGCACATATGGGTATGGTACCTTTCCGTGGGCTGGGGGACGACTGTGCTGACCGTCTGCGCCGATTCCTTTTCCCGCTGGAATCTGCGGCTATGACAGAAAAGCTGGTAAGCCTTTCGTCAGAGTATGCGGCGGCAGAAATGATGCTGGGTGGCATAACACAGGTTTTTGACATGTATTTCTTTGAAGATCGGGTTGCACAGGCGATGGTAAAAATGAACCTTCGTGCTACTCTGGCAGAAACAATCCTTGATTTTGCCCACTGCAACTCTGACAAACCTTATGGCGGGCTGGACTACAGTGAGTGGTTTATTTCCAAATGGAAAACCGCTCATCCGCTGATTACGCCAGCTATTGCACCACATGCCACAAACACAAACAGCCCTGAGGCTCTGAAAAAAGCTCAGGAAATCGCTGAAAAACATGATGTACTGCTTACAACCCATGTAAGCGAAATGGACTACGAAATGGATTATTTCCGCAAGGAATACAATATGACTCCTGTGGAATTTCTTGATTCCATAGGTCTGTTGACTGACAGACTTATTGCTGTTCACTGTATTCACGCCACAGAAGATGATGTAAAGCTGTTCCGTGACAGAGGCGTAAAAGTAAGCCACTGTGTAGGTTCCAACACAAAGGCAGGCAAGGGTGTAATGCCTCTTAAGGCAATGATGAAAGAAGGTGTGACCGTTTCTCTGGGCACTGACGGTGCATCCAGCGGCAATACACTGGACCTTATCACACAGCTGGGTATGATTACCCGTGCGCACAAAACAGCCAACCACGACCGCAGTGCCTTTACTGCAAAGGAAATTGTATATCTTGCCACAATGGGTGGTGCAAAAGCACTGGGAACCGATAATATCACCGGCAGTATAGAAGTGGGCAAAAAGGCCGATATTGTGCTGATAGAAACACAGTCAGTAAATATGTTCCCTATGTATGAACGGTACTCTGCACTGGTTTACAGCGCCAATCCATCCAATGTGGATTCTGTATGGGTAAATGGTGTTATGACTGTGGAAAACAAAAAGCTTGTTAATCACAACCTTGCAGATATCAGATGTCAGCTGGAAAAAGAAATGGTGGAATTCCGCAAACTTGCCGCTATCCAGACTGATAAAATATTATAACTGTAAAATAAAAGAAGCTGTATCCTGTGATACAGCTTCTTTGTTGTTTTTATTCAAATTCTACTTCTGTTGAAGCTTCCTGTGATGTGTCGATTGTTTCTTCTACAATTTCTTCTTCAGGACCTACAAATTCAAATCTTTCAGCTTCGTCAAAGTCTACGAAACCGATGTAGGATTTACCGCAGTTTACAAGCAGTGGATTTTCGTCCATGTCTGTAAATCTCAGAGTATCTGATGCGCCACCCTTGAACCAACGAATCTGTTCAACACGGCCGTTGGAGAAGTAGTAGCCGATAGCACCATAGCTTAAGTCAACTTTTTGGTAATTAGGGTCGTATGCACCGCCGCCTGGGTATGGATATTTGGAAATATCAGCAAATGCAATAAATACATTTTCAAATCCCAGCTGCTGACCATTGTTTTCGTCTATTGTCTGTTCTCTTATTCCTTTTTTACCATTATACTGGCTCATCATGTAAAGACCAGTTTCTTCGTCATATGTAAAATATGTGCGGTATGTTTCGGAATGAACGATGGAAATATCTGTTACCAGCTGACCGGAAAGTTCTCTTGTACCGTTGTTTTCGTCGTATCTGACAAAGTTCATAACAGGGCTTGTATATGATCTTTCCATATCATATTCGTATTTATCAATAGCAGTCTGCAGCAGTTCGGTATTTGTGTATGCTGTGTGTTCTGTTGCATAACCAGGACGATTTCTTCTGTATGTGAATACTCGTTTCTGACCATCGATATCAAGGTAATTATAGTCGAATGAATCAATATATGTCTGTGTGATTTCACTGCGGCCGATATGGCAGTACAGAGCAAAGTAAGGCATAGCCCACTGAAGGAACTGGTCACGGCCTGAACGCACAGGACCTACATCACCATCAAGCTTTGTATAGTCTTCAAAAATAGCCATAAAGCGTGTGATACCGCCTTCGACTTTACTTTCAAACAGGATGTTTGCCTGTGAAAGACCTCTCTGAGGACGTGCAGCTGAAATGTTGTTAATCATAATAGCTGTTGCTCGCATATCTGTGTCAAAATCAGCAGCCATTTTTTTACCTGTCCAAGGGTTAGGTATAAAAGGTTCTGGTGTAGGTGTTGGTTCTACAATTTCTGGCTGGTCGCCACTGCCTTCTGGTGCAGGCACACAACCTGTGAACACAGATGCAATCATCAGTGCTGCCAGAAAAACTGATAAAAGTTTTTTCATATTTAATCTCCTGGTATTAACCAAATTTATTATACATATTATAGCTTTTTTCATATACTAATTCAATATATTTTGTAATAGTATGGAAAAATAACAAATATTTGCGCCTTGGATAGTTTTGTTTGATAAATATCCTTGTATGTATTATAATAACTATATTATACAACAGGAGAGAATATGATGATAAAAGCAGTACTTTTTGATTTGGATGGTACTTTGTTGCCTATGGACCAGGATTTGTTTGTAAAAACTTTTTCTGGCATGCTGGCAAAAAAGATGGAAACAGAAAAAAATTATGACGGCAGACTGTTTGGTAAAGCAGTGTGGGGCAGCATCGGTGCAATGTCTGTAAATGACGGCAAAAAGACAAATGAAGAGCTTTTCTGGGATGTTTACTGCGGTGTAATGGGTCTTGACGGCAGAAAAGACGAAGCAGATTTTCTTTATTTTTACGAAAATGAATTCCAGAAAACCAAAGAAGTATGCGGTTATGACAAAAGAGCTGATGAGGTAATCAAGTTGGTAAAATCAAAAGGTCTGACAGCGGCGCTGGCAACAAACCCACTGTTCCCAAGAGTATCTACAGAAAGCAGGGTGAGATGGGCAGGTCTGGACAAAGAGGATTTTGCGCTTATCACTACTTTTGAAGATTACAGCTACTGCAAACCAAACCTTGACTATTACAGACAGGTTATTGAAAAACTGGGTGTTGAACCACAGGAATGTGTAATGGTAGGCAACGATGTGTCTGAAGATATGATTGCACAGCAGTTGGGTATGAAGGTATTCCTGCTGACAGATTGCATTATCAACAAAGAAAACAAAGATATTTCAGCTTATCCAAATGGTGGTTTTGACCAGCTGAAAGAATTTATTGAAAGCTTATAAAAAATAACAGGTATAGCACAAAAGTGCTATACCTGTTTTAAATTGCCTGTATTATTTGTTTTTCAGCTGTACAAAGCCAACTTTGCGGTAAACTTTGTCCAGAATTCTCTGGCTGTAACGCTGTGCTTTCATAGCGCCGTCTTTCATAACGCCTTCCAGATAAGCTTTGTCTGAAAGGATTCTGTTGTATTCGCCCTGAATTGGTGCCAGACCTTCAACAACTGCCTGACCTACTGCTTCTTTCAGCACGCCATAGCCCTGACCTTCAAATTCTTTTTCGATTTCTTCAAAGGATTTGCCTGTGAATACATTGTAAATACCCATCAGGTTGGAAACGCCAGGTTTGTTTTCAACGTCGTATTTTACAAAACCGTCAGAGTCTGTAACTGCACGTTTGAATTTTCTCATAATAGTGTCTTTATCATCTGACAGAAGAATTGTAGCATTTACATTTTCATCAGATTTGGACATTTTCTTTGTTGGGTCCTGAAGAGACATGATTTTTGCGCCAACTTTTGGAATTACTGCTTCTGGCATAACAAATGTTTCACCGTATACAGAGTTAAAGCGCTGTGCAATGTTTCTTGCCAGTTCAACGTGCTGTTTCTGGTCAATACCTACTGGTACTGCAGCTGCATTGTAAGCCAGAATATCAGCAGCCATAAGAACAGGGTATGTCAACAGACCACCATTGATGTTTTCAGGGTGTTTAGCTGATTTATCTTTAAACTGTGTCATCCTTGTAAGTTCGCCATACTGTACATTGCATGCCAGAATCCAGTTCAGCTGTGCGTGAACAGGGTTGTGGCTTTGTACAAACACCATACTTCTTTCAGGGTCGATGCCGCTGGCTAAAAGCATAGCATATGCTTCGTATGTGCGTTTGCGCAGTGTTGCAGGGTCCTGTCTCACTGTAAGAGCATGCTGGTCAACAACACTGTATATACAGTTGTATTCATCCTGCAGCAGTGGCCAGTTACGAACAGCCCCAATGTAGTTACCGAGTGTGAATGAACCTGTTGGCTGAATGCCGCTGAAAACTATTTTTTTTGCGTTATCTTTTTCCATACTGTGCCTCCTTGCTGTATTTACTCAATGTGCAGAAAGTATAATTATTAATTTTTTGTACTCTCTCTGCGCACATCTGAGCATAAATAAAGATAATATACCATATAATAACACATTTTAGATTGTTTTGCAATTGACAAAGTTGTAAATAAATAATAATATATATGTATCATTAAAACCATTTATGGAGGATTATCATGGCATTAGATAGAATCAGAACTAGATTTGCCCCAAGTCCAACAGGCTACATGCACGTTGGCAACCTTCGCACAGCTCTGTATGCATTCCTCACAGCACGCAGAAATGATGGCGATTTCCTGCTCAGAATTGAAGACACAGACCAGTCACGTCAGGTGGAAGGTGCTGTTGAGATTATATATAACACACTTACTGAGACAAAACTGTTCTGGGACGAAGGTCCAGACTGCGGCGGTCCATACGGCCCATACGTACAGTCTGAAAGAAAAGACATCTACAAAAAATATGCAGAAATGCTGGTAGAAAAAGGCGCAGCTTACTACTGCTTCTGTACAAAAGAAAGACTGGAAGAAGTTAACAGAATCAAACAGCTGTCCGGTCAGATTCCAGGTTACGACAACCACTGCCGCAGCCTGACAAAAGAAGAAATCCAGGCTAAACTGGACGCTGGCGAACCATACGTTATCCGCCAGAGAATTCCAGACGAAGGCCAGACATACTTTGATGACCTCGTATACGGCCGTATCACAGTTGACAACAGCACACTGGACGACCAGGTTCTGCTGAAAGCTGACGGTATGCCAACATACAATTTTGCAAACGTTGTTGACGACCACCTGATGCTGATTAACCCAGTTATCCGTGGTGCAGAATACCTGTCTTCAGCGCCTAAATACAACCTGCTGTATCAGGCATTCGGTTGGGAAATCCCAGACTACGTTCACTGCCCACCAGTTATGAGAGATGCACAGCACAAACTGTCCAAACGTCATGGTGACGCTTCTTACGAAGACCTGGTAGCAATGGGTTACCTTAAAGAAGCTATCCTGAACTACATCGCTCTGCTGGGCTGGTCACCAAAATCAGAACAGGAAAAATTCTCACTGGAAGAACTGGCAAAAGTATTTGACCCAGCTAACATTTCCAAATCACCAGCTATCTTTGATATTGAAAAACTGAAATTCCTCAACGGTGAATACATCCGTGAACTTTCAGCTGAAGACTTCAAAGAAAAAGCAATGCCATTCATCAAAAAAGGTGTTAAAGGCGAATGTGACTTTGACCTGCTGTGCAGCGTTCTGCAGAAACGTTGCGATGTTCTGGGCGACCTGACAGAACAGGTAGACTTCATTGACGAAATGCCAGAATACGATATCGAACTGTACACAAACAAAAAGATGAAAACAAACCCAGAAAACTCCAAAGAAATGCTGGGCCGCATCCTGCCAGTACTGGAAGCTATCGAAGACTGGACAATGGACAACATCCACAACAAACTGTTCGAACTCATCGGCGAACTTGGCGTTAAAAACGGTCTTGTTCTTTACCCACTGCGTGTTGCTGTTTCCGGTAAACAGTTCACACCAGGTGGCGGCGTAGAACTGGCTGCTATCATGGGCAAAGAAAAAACAATTGCACGTGTAAAAGCTGCTATTGAAAAACTTGCTTAATTTTTAAAATATAAAGGCACGGCGTAAGCCGTGCCTTTTGTTTTGCTGTAATAAAGTGTAATAATAACTGTTATTTATAATGTATATAAAATTCCTTTGTAGTATATCGACAGGTGTGAATCTGGTGATGATTCGACTATAAAAAATTAAGTAATCATAGGCTAACCCTTGCTTATTCGTGGGTGTTTCCTATTTTGCACTATAAATATCAATTAAAACTTATTTATTTGTACAATATAATAATTGACTTTTTACATAATTAGTAATATGATTATTTTAGTATAATTTAATCTATACAAAGTATGTATACTTTTAGAAAAGTATACGAAAGGAGAAAAAATTTAAAATGGCAAATAATGTAAAAGAAAAGAAAAACGATCTTGACGTTATTGGCTTCTGGAAGGCTCAGCAGCCAGCATGGAAAATTACTGTTTATCGTACTTCCATGGAACGTCTTGTTTACAAAGCAGTTCTGCCATATCTCACACTGTACATCGTACTGATGGGTGCTACAAAATCCCAGATTGGTACAGTTACAGCTATGGGTACTCTGGTAGCTGCAATTATGGCACCATTCCTTGGTTCCTACATCGATATCAACGGTCCTAAGAAAATGTATATTCTTGGTATCATAGTTCTGCTGCTTGGTTACATTGCTCTGTGGGGCGCACCAATATGGCAGATTGCTGCTCTGGGTATGTTCCTGCATACAATGGGTGGTACACTGGGCGGTCAGTCCTGTGCAAACATCTGTGGTAACTGTCTGGAATCCTGCGACCGTGCAAAAGGTATGCTGGTTTGTGAAACATTCGCTGCTGGTGTTCTTGGTATGATTGGTCCAGCATTTGCAGGTTGGTTCCTGATTAATGTTATGGGCGTTGAAGGTACACCTACAGACCCACTGACAATCAAACCTCTGTTCCTGTTCTGTGTAGCTATCACATTCCTGTCACTGCTGATGATTATCTTCAAACTGGATGTTAGCCATCTGGGTTCAAAAGGTAAAGCAAGAGCAAAACGTAACCCAATTAAAGATGCTTTCGCACTTATGAAAGCAGACAAAAACTGTATGAAATGGATGATTATGACAGGTGTTAACCGTATGCCTATGGTTATGATCGTTCCTTACCTCCAGCTTTACGCAGCTGAAGCTAAAGGCGCTACAACAGGCGAACTCGCTGCTATGACAACAGCTACAGCTCTTACATCTGTTGTTTGCGGCTACTTCTTCGGTATTCTGGCTGACAAATACGGCCGTAAGAAAACACTTACATTTGCAATTGTTGCATATATTGCTGCTCTTGTTCTGCTTCTCACATCCAAAGGTACAGGCACACTTATCATCGTTGGTCTGCTTGTTGGTTTCCAGGAAATCGGTGCAGTTATCAACGGTTCTATCCAGCATGAACTTGTTCCAGGTTGGGCTCGTGGCCGCTGGTCAGGTTCTAACGGTATGGTTGGCTCTCTGGTTGCTTCTATCTTTGCATATGCAGCTGGTATCATCTACGACGGTGTTGGCCCACAGTGGCTTTTCATCATCTACATTGTTGCTGAAGTTGCTATCCGTCTGCCACTGCTGTGGACACTTCCAGAAACACTTAACTACAAAGTTGACGAATCCAAATTCGAACACCTTCTGTAATTATTTGATTCATTTCAAAATTAAAAGACCGTCATTTGACGGTCTTTTTTTTATTGTGTTTTTATTTGTGATAATATTTCCTGTGCTGGCACACCATACAGCTGGGCGATTGCCAGCAGGTTAGAGGTGGATGGCTCACTGGTGCCGTTTTCCCATTTGGACACTGCCTGTCGGGAAACACCCAGCGACTGTGCAACAAATTCCTGTGTCATATTGTTTTTTACTCGGTATTCTCTCAATACATCATGCAGTTTGTTTTCAGAGGTAACTGGTTGTTGAGTTTTGGTTCTGGATGAAAAATATCTTATACCCGATGTCATAAATTTTACAAACAGCACAGCTATCACAATAATGAGAAAAATATTCAGCCATGTAAAAAGTGTGGTATAAAAGGTTATATTCATAAGCCACCTCCGTTCTTTGTATGTATTTTACCACATAGGCAGGAAAAACACCACCAACTATCAGTCAACTATTGGTTGCAAAAAAAATAAAGAGGGGAAAGCCCCTCTTTTGATTTTAATATAAATTTGGTTATTATCTTTCGTCTGTAATCAGTACAGCTACGCCAGCTGGCATGCAAACAGCAAAGTCGTCTTCTTCACTTACAAAGCCAAAGCCTTCGCACAGGTGGTCTGGGCACAGGCTGTTGATAAAGCGGATAGCACCGTCTTTAACTTCAAGTGTTACAACAAAGTTACCTTCTGTAACAGTGTGGATAGCATCTTCTTCCAGAGAGATTTCGTATCTTGTTTCTGTGTTGTCGATTGCAACCATTGCATATTCGCCTTTATCAGCTGTGAAATATCTGATAGCCAGCGCTACAATGGAAAAGCCTAGCAGACCGCCGATAAGAATTTTATTTATATCAATTTTACTTTCTTTTTCTACAGGTTTGTTTGCCATAGTAATCTTCCTTTGTTTTTTAGTTCCAAAGTATAATTATACACTATCGATAACAAAATTTCCATAGTGATTTTATATTTATTTTATGATACAATAGTAATATCTTAATGAACAAACGGAGGTCGTTCTATGATTAATGCTGATTTAAGAGCAAAAGTTCAGCAGTTTGCTGAAGAAAATAAAGAAAACATCATTCAGGACATTAAAGACTTGGTAGCTATCAAATCCATCGCTGGCCAGCCAGCTGAAGGTATGCCATTTGGTCCAGGCCCAAGAGCTGCACTGGATAAAGCACTGGAAATGGCTGCACGCTTTGGCCTGAAAACAGTTAATGTAGACAACTACATCGGCTATGCAGAACTGCCAGGTGAATCTGAAGATTACCTTGCTTCTGTTTGCCACCTGGACGTTGTACCAGAAGGCAACGGCTGGAAAGCTGACCCATTCACAGTAAGAGAAATCGAAGGCTGGCTTATCGGCCGTGGCGTATGCGACAACAAAGGTGCTTCAGTTCTTACAATGTACATGCTGAAATTCTTTAAAGAACAGGGCATGAAACTGAGATACACAACAAGAGCTATTTTCGGTACAGACGAAGAAACAGGCTCCACAGACGTTGCATACTACCTGAAAAAAGAAAAACACCCACTGTTTATCTTCTCACCAGATGCTAATTTCCCAGTTTGCTGTGGTGAAAAAGGTATCTGTTCATTCAAACTCCACAGCAAAAAAGTGGAAAATTCCAACGTTGTAGAATTCAATGCTGGTACAGCAGGCAACGTTATCCCAGACCTTGCAGAAGTTACATTCAAAAAAGGTGTTGGTCAGTTCCCAGTTGCTGAAAATATGGAAGTTGTTGAAACAGAAAACGGTGTAAAAGTTGTTGCACACGGTATCGGCGGCCACGCAGCATTCCCTAACGGTACAAGAAACGCTATCGGTATGCTGGTTAAATACGGTCTGGAAAACAACCTGTTCAGCGAAGAAGAAAAACCTTATTTTGAACTTCTGTGGAAACTCCACAGCGTAACAGATGGTTCAGGTCTTGGCATCGATGCTGATGACGGCTACTTTGAACCACTTACATGTATCGGCGGTATCATGAAATATGAAGATGGCGTATTCTGCCAGCATATCAACATCCGCTACCCAACAAACACAGACCCAGACAAAATGCACTCTATCCTTGCACCACAGTTTGAAGCTGTTGGCGGCTTTGTTCCAGAAACAAAAGGCTCTAAACCAATGTTTATCAGCCCAGAAAACCCAATCATCAAGGCTATGCAGGATACATACAACGAAATCACAGGTCTTGATACAAAACCATACACAATCGGTGGTGGTACATATGCAAGAAGCTTCCCAATGGGCGTTGCATTCGGTATCGAACCAAAAGGCGACGAACTGCCAGATTTCGTAGGTACAGCACATATGGCTGAAGAAGGCTACTCCATCGAAGGCTTTATGAGCGCTCTGGAAATCCTTACACTTTCCATGTACGAATTGCATAAACTGGACTACTAATTTAATAGTCTATATTCAAATATGATTAACAGTCACCAGCCTGTATTTACAGGCTGGTGACTTATTATGCTGAGGTTTGAAAAAGAATAATTTTTTGCACCATTTCGTATTAAAAAAACAGGGGAAACACCCCTGTTTTATTTTTTGTTTTTGGCAAGATATACATAGCAAAAACAAAAATTTTGACAAATTGTACAAATGATGGTATAATAACCTAGTCTTTATGCTGAAAAGGTATTTTGACTACCAACAAAATTTTCTAAAAATCGCACCTTTTATGGTGGTAAACTTATATTTGCCAAAAGCAAAAATTTAAAAAGGAGAATTTATGAAGAAAGAAAAAAAGAAGCTTTGGGACATTCTCAAAGAGAATGGCGCCAAGATATTCTTCACATGTCTGGCCCTTCTGATTTTGTGTGCTTCAACAACTGCTTTATTCTTTTTTACTAATATCGTCCGTATTTCAGATAACGAAGCAGAAGATGTGGTTATGATTACCACATTCTCTCAGCAAGATAAATTGCTGGAACTTGCCGATGTACAGTTGGCGGACACAGACAAACTGCTGTACACATCTTACGACGGCAATTACCGTGATATTACAATCAAACATGGTTTTGTGGTGCCTATCACAGTAGACGGCACTACAGTAAAAGCTACTATTACAGAAGGTAACGTAGCAAACTGTCTGGCAAACGCCGGTGTTGTGTTGGGTGAACACGACTACACAGTGCCAAGCCTGCACACACAGATAAAAGAAGGGGACACAATCAGGGTTTACCGTGTTCAGTATGTGGATAACCAGTATGAAGAAACAGTCCCTTATGAAACAACTTATAAAAAGAGCAGCCTTATATTCCGTTTTCCTAAAAAACAGTATACACTTAAAGAAGGTCAGAACGGTAAAAACCTTGTAACATATCGTGAAAGATATGTTGACGGCGAACTGGTGCTTTCACTGGTAAGCAAGGTAGAGGTTGTTAAAAAACCAGTAAACAAACTGGTGCTCACTTACGGCGCAGGCGTACCGATTTCAGATGTCAGCGCACCTGCAGGTGTTACAGTAACAAATGGCGTACCATCAGGCTACACACGAGTATGGAACACATCTGCAACAGGCTACTATTCAGCCACAGGCAAAGGCGCATCAGGTCTTGGCCTTTACTACGGCACATTTGCTGTAGACCCAAATGTAATTCCATACGGCACAAAAGTATACATCGCCAGCCCGGACGGCAAATTTGTTTATGGCTGGGCAATAGCTACTGACACAGGTATTGCTGTTACAGATGGCAGAGTTGGTGTAGACCTTTTCTATGAAACATATAAAGAAAGTGCACTTAACTGGAAAAACGAAGTAAATGTTTATATTTACGGCTAATAAAGAATAAAGCGGCGGGCAGTTACATACTGCCCGCTTTTGTTTTGCAAATAAAAAAGGGAAGGCGAGCCTTCCCTTTTTGTTCACATATCGGACTATTATATATACATTATAATAGTGTTATTGTATACAAGTAAAAAGTATTATTTTTTAGCTGCTTCAGCCAGTTCTTTTTTGTACAGATATTTGTCGATTTTTTCAACCATTTCTGTTGGCACTTTTCTTTCGATTGGGAATACTTCGCTTTCAACCAGTTCGATACCGTAATCAAGAACAAATTTTGTTGTTTTTGCAATTGAATCAGCGGACAGGAATTTAGCAAGGTCGTTTCTGCAGTGGATAAATGTGCCGCCTACATGGTGACCGAAACGGATAAAGTTAACAGCTGGAACACCTTTGTCTGCAAATGGTACAGAGTCAGAGGAGTAGATTTCCTGTGTAACGCCTACGTTGTAGCCTTTGCGTTTCATAAATGCATCACAGTGTGCTGTAGCTTCTTTTGTAGCGATAACTCTTGCAACGTCATAACCGATAACTACGCCAGCCATGTCTGTGTTAATCATACAAACATGTTTGTCCAGTTCATCTTCGTGTGCTTTAATCCAGGCTTTTGAACCCAGCAGGCCCATTTCTTCAGCGCCGTACCACATAACCTGTACAGTTCTTCTTGGTTTGTTTTCTACAAAGTGACGGAGGATTTCCATGTTGATTACGCTACCAGCAGCGTTGTCGTGTGCACCTTTGGAGAATTCAACAGAGTCAAAGTGACCACCAAAGGATACGATTTCGTCAGCTTTGTCGCTGCCTTCAACTGTAACTGTGATGTTGTGGCTTGTTCTTGTGATTGGTGTGTTGATAGCTGTCAGTTTAACCTGTGTTGCACCACCAGCAACGATTTCAAATGCATCAGTGATTCTGATGTTTGCACCAGGCATATTGCCGAATGCTCTGATTGTATCACGCATTGTTCTTGTGAACAGGTCAGAGTTTTCTTCTGTTTCAATCATTGTGCCGCTCATTGTCACAAATGCAACAGCGCCAGCTTTCTGCAGCTTTTTGAACATTTCCAGATTGAAGAAGCCGTTTACCAGAACGATTTTGCCTTTGCAGTTTGCAAGGTCAACGGCTGTCAGGTTTTCAGCATAGTAGAATGGTGCAACCAGACCTTCTTCTGGTGTGCTTTCGCTGAGTTTGTATGCTGTAACAACATATTTTTTGTTGAATGGAGCCAGAACTTCCAGTTCACCAGCAACCAGCTCGGCATCTTCAATTTCAAATTCTTCCACAACAGGTTCCAGACCCATTGCTCTGATTTCTTCAACAAGGATGTCTGCTGCCATTTTTTCTTCTGCAGTGCCGCCCATACGAACGAAACTCATTTTTTCCAGCAGTTCCATCTGTCTTTTACCATTGATATTCATAATAGTGTGTATTCCTTTCAAAGTTGTGTTTTTTCAACCTACATATATTATCATATTTTAATTGGATTGTCAGCAAAATTTGAATTTTAAAGTCAGAATTGCGAATTTTGTATCAAATTATAAATAAACTACTATATTTATTGTTACCTTGCACAAAAAAGAACAGTGCAATATTATATCAATAATTCTTAATGTTTTTAAGCGAAAATTTTATATCATTTTAAAATAATAAGTACAGAAACTGAATTAATTTGTGAAAAATACAATATATTGATGGCAAACGATGGAAAAAAAGAACAAGATTTAGTCTTTTTTAACCAAATTTCAAAAAAATGAGGTTAAATTATTGTAATTGAATTTTATTTAATGTATAATATCATAGTCTAAATTTAATCTAAATCGTTATTTATTTATCAATGTGTTTTTCATAGCTGATTAAGGGAACAAATCAGCCATGGAAAACACAAAGGCGATTTATTTTTAGAAATAATATTTTAGGAGTGCAGTGATGAGCATTAAAAGATTCAAAGATACATTCCAGAGAATGTATCGCAATTCAGTGTACCGCATGTGGCTTTGGGTACTGGGCTTCTTCACAGTTCTTGTAACATACATCAGATACAAGAGCCTCAAAGGTAAAGACCAGTTCGCTTCTATCAAAGCTGACTTGCGCAAAGAACTTGAAGCAACAGATCTGCAGGAACAGCTTCTGCATGATGCATTGCTCCAGGTAAAGAAAAAGAACGAGTACTTCAAAAAGAACTCATCTGATGCAGAAATTGAAAAAGAAGCAAAAGCTGTTGCAGCTAAAAACTTCGAACAGATTCTGCAGGACAGAGCAAAAGTTGCAGCAGAAATGAAAGGTGTCCATGAAGTAACAATGGCCGCTGTTTATTCTGACTTGATTGACAACAAACTCTTCCTCCTTGCTTCAGTTGTACTGTCTTTCCCAATGTACATCGTTATGGTTCTGTTTATGAACCCAATTTCCAAATATGCAACAGACCGTATTGTTATGATGATCTTCGTACTTTTCGGTGTTACATGGCTGGTATTCACAATCCTTTACATTTCTCCTATGGACCCTGCTCTGAACATTCTTGGTCAGACAGCTACACAGGATCAGGTAGACCAGTTCAACCGTGTTTACGGTCTTGACCAGCCTTACCTGACACAGCTGTTCAAAGCATTCAGAAACCTGATGACACTTCAGTTGGGTAACTCTTACCAGGGTAACGAAAACATTATTCTTGCTCTGTCCAACAAATTCCCAATCACACTTCAGGTTACATTCTGGTCAATGGTTGTTTCCCTTGGTATCGCTCTGCCAGCTGGTATCATTTCAGCTATCAAACAGTATTCATCATTCGACTACATCGCTATGTTTATCGCTCTGCTGGGTCTGTCCATTCCAAACTTCTGGCTTGGTCTGATGCTGATTCTCTACTTTGCTATCAACCTTAAAGTTCTGCCAGCTACATTCCAGGTAGGTAACGCAGTAACTCTTATCATGCCTGCCATCGTTCTTGGTACTGGTATGTCCGCTTCCGTTGCTCGTATGACACGTTCATCCATGCTGGAAGTTAAAAACTCAGACTACATCCTTACAGCACGTGCAAAAGGTCTGCCTGAAAACAAAGTTGTTCTCAAACACATCCTTGGTAACGCTCTGATTCCTATCGTTACTACAATCGGTGCACAGTTCGGTGGTATGCTGGGTGGTTCCTCAGTTACAGAAAAAGTATTTAACATCAACGGTATTGGTTCCTACATCGTTGAAAAACAGTACATCCCAGACATCCCTGTTGTTCTGGCAGGTGTTGTTTACATCTCATTCGTTGTATCCATCATGAACCTGTTCATTGATATTATGTACGCGGTTATCGACCCACGTATCAAATCAAGAATGAAGAACTATTAAGAAAGGAGATACTTAAAAATGGCTAATACAATGTCCAAAAAAGAAGCACTTTACGCTAAAAAAGTTGCTAAAAGAAAATTAGGTAGCTCCCTTGAATTTACAACTTCAAGACTGGGTTACCAGGTTTCTATGGCTCTTGCGCTGGTTTTCTGGTTCTTTGCTCGTAAAGGCAGTGCAGTATGGATGGGTGTTGCTGGTGTTTACACAGTAGCAGCTCTTCTGCAGTTTGTTATCAACAAACGTATCGTTAAAGAAGTTACAGGCGAAGAAAACGCTATCGCACCTCTGACAAGAAAAATGGGCTGGCTTCTGCTCCCATTCGTATTCACAGGTAACTTCTTCCTGTTTATCTCAGGCTGTATGCTGATTAAAAACAAGAAAAACCTTGAATATCAGCTGTCAGTTTATTCCGTACTGGTTTCTATCTTCATCATTGTTGTATCAATGCTGAACCTCTTTAAAGAAACACAGTCAAAAACATTCTGGCTTGGTATCGGTGTTTACGCTCTGTACACAGTTCTTAACGTTATCGTTATGCAGGCTGTTCGTAAATACACATTCGGTAAAAAACCAGACAAAAAATTCCTTCCATTTGCTTACATTTCAGTAGCAGGTATTGCTCTTGGTAACGTGTTCTCATTCCTTCTTGGTATCGTTACACTTGGCAAATATTACAATAAAAACGAAGAAGTTAGCGTAGAATGGATTGACGTTATCCGTCGTCTGTTCAAAAACTACATGTCTTGTATCGGTATGTTCGTAGTTATCTTCCTTCTGTCAGTTTCTATCGCATCTAACCTGACATTTGAATATGCTATCGCTATCGACAACAACTTTATGGCAAGACTTGCACCTCCAAGCCTTATGTACCCATTCGGCTGTGACGACTATGGCCGTTGCGTATTTACAAGAATTATCTTCGGTGCACAGATTTCTCTGCTTGTTGGTATGATTTCTACAGTTATGCCATGTATCGTTGGTGGTATGCTGGGTGCTATCGCTGGTTTCTACGGCGGCAAAGTTGACAACACAATCATGCGTCTGCTTGACGTTCTCAACGCTGTTCCAGGTATCCTGCTTGCTATCGCTATCATCGCAGCTTTCGGTACATCTACAGTAAACCTTATCCTTGCTCTGTCCATCGGTGGTATCCCTGGCTATGCAAGAACAGTGCGTGCTCAGGTTCTGGGCGTTGCAAACCAGGAATTCGTAGAAGCTGCTAAAGCTTGTGGTGCTAAAGATGCTACAATCATCTTCAGACATATTATCCCTAACTCACTGGCTCCAGTTATCGTTAGAGTAACAATGGGTATGGGTTCTGCTGTTCTTTCCACATCATCCCTGTCTTACCTGGGTATTGGTGTTGAAGCACACATTCCAGAATGGGGTAACATTCTTAAAGCTGGTTCCAAATTCCTTGAAACCAACCCATACATAGCTATCTTCCCAGGTATTGCTATTATCATCATCGTTCTTTCCTTCAACTTCTTCGGTGACGGTCTGCGCGATGCTCTTGACCCAAAACTTAAATAATAACAGGAGGTATTTAAAATGGATAAAAATGTAGTTTTAGACGTTAAAAACCTTCATGTTCACTATGTAACAGATGACGCTACAGCAAAAGCTGTTAACGGCATCGACTTCCAGGTAAAAGAAGGTGAAGCTCTTGGTCTTGTTGGCGAAACAGGTGCTGGCAAAACTACAACAGCTCTCTCCATCATGCAGCTTATTCCTGACCCACCTGGAATGATTGTAGATGGCGAAATCTACTTTGAAGGCAAAAACGTAATTCTCAACACAGATAAAGAAAACCAGGCAATGCGCGGTAACGGTGTTGCTATGATTTTCCAGGACCCAATGACTGCTCTTAACCCAGTTATGACAGTAGGTGAACAGCTGGCTGAAGTTGTTCTCAACCACGAAAAAGTTTCCAAAGCTGAAGCTAAAAAACGTGTTATCGACCTGCTGGAAGTTGTTGGCGTTAAATCTGACCGTTACGACGACTATCCACACCAGTTCTCCGGTGGTCAGAAACAGCGTGTTGTTATCGCTATGAGCTTGCTTTGCAACCCAAAACTGCTCATCGCTGACGAACCTACAACAGCTCTGGACGTAACAATCCAGGCACAGGTTCTTGATATCATCAACCAGCTCAGAGAACAGTACAAAATGGCTATGGTTCTCATCACTCATGACCTTGGTGTTGTTGCTGAAACATGTGACAACGTTGCTATCATGTACGCAGGTCAGATTGTTGAAGCTGGTACAGTAAGAGAAGTTTACCTCAACCCTAAACATCCTTACACAAGAGGTCTGTTCGACTCTATTCCAAAACTGGACGACGATTCCACAGAACTCATCCCAATCGAAGGCGCAATCTCCAACGCAGCTGACCTGCCAACAGGTTGCTACTTCCACCCACGTTGCCGCTACTGTCAGGATATCTGTAAAACACAGCAGCCAACAGTTAAGGGTGAAGGCCATAAATTTATGTGCCACTTTGATCTTTTTAGCAAGGAGGAAGAAAAATAATGGAAAACCAGGTACTTATTGAAACCAAACGTCTGAAAAAATATTTCTCTGTTCCAGCAGGCTTCCTTCATGCTGTTGATGATGTTAACCTTACAATCAACAAAGGTGAAACACTCGGTATCGTAGGTGAATCTGGTTGTGGTAAATCCACACTGGGCCGTGTTATCCTTCGTCTGCACGAAGCAACATCCGGCGACGTTCTTTACGATGGCATGGACATCAACAACTTCTCTGATGATGAAATGCGTCAGATGCGTCAGAACATGCAGATTATCTTCCAGGACCCATATGCTTCTCTCAACCCACGTATGACAATCGGTCAGATTATCGAAGAACCTCTCAAACTTCATAAAGTTTACAAAACAGCTGAAGAAAGAAGACGGAGAGTTGAAGAACTGATGGATCTGGTAGGTCTGCCAATGCGTTCTTACAACCAGTACCCACACGAATTCGACGGCGGTCGTCGTCAGCGTGTTGTTATTGCTCGCGCACTTTCCATCAACCCACAGTTCATCGTTTGTGACGAACCTGTTTCTGCTCTGGACGTATCTGTTCAGGCTCAGATTCTTAACCTTCTTATGGACCTGCAGAAGAAAATGGGTCTTACATACATGTTCATTTCTCATGACCTGTCTGTTGTAAAACACATTTCTACAAACATCGGTGTTATGTATCTTGGCCAGCTGATTGAAAAAGCTTCCAAAAACGACATCTTCAACGAACCACTGCATCCATACACAATCGCTCTGCTTTCAGCTATCCCATCAACAAACGTTCTTGAAAAGAGCCACAAAATCATCCTGAAAGGTGAAATCACTTCACCAATCAACCCTAAAGTTGGTTGTCGCTTTGCTGCTCGTTGTCCATTTGCTACAGAAAAATGTACAACAGAAAACCCAGAATTCGTGGAAGCAAAACCAGGTCACTTTGTAGCTTGCCACAGATGGAGTGAAGTTGCTGACGGCACACTGAAATACAACAGAGACTAATATTTGTTACCATAAGGTAATCAAATATTTACAAAATGGTAAAATTGTGAGGTATAACAAAAAAATATCTTTACATATTTAACTTTTTGTAGTAAAATCTATACGGTACAGACGGTAAAACGTTTGTACTGTATATTAAATAATGTGAAAAGCCAAAAGGGCTTCACATAATTAAATCTATTTAAGGAGTAGATACCAATGAAAAAAATTATTGCTCTTGCACTGGCAATGGTTATGGCTTTCTCTATGGTAGCTTGCGGCGGCTCTTCTGATAAAGAAGAAAGCACACTTATCGCTACTAACCCAGAAACAATCAGAATCCTTGCTCAGTCTTCCAGCGAAGCTAACGCAAACATTCTCCGTGACCAGCTTACAAAAGCAGGCTTCACAGTAGAAATGAACACAGTTCCAGACTCTGCATCTTGGAGACAGCAGAGAGAAGCTGGCAACTACGAAATCGCTCTCACAGGTTGGACAACAGTTACAGGTAACGTTGACTATGCTGTACGTGGCATTTACCACTCTGAAGGCGACTACAACTACGGCCCAATTCTCGACGAAAAAGTTGACACACTTATCGACAAAGGTGCTGAAGAAACAGCAGCAAACGCAGCTGTAACTTACACAGAACTGGAAAACTACCTCGTTACAGAAATGGCTTACACACTTCCACTGTACTCCTCCATGAAAATGATGGCTTACAACAACGAACTGCTGACAGCTGAAGGCATTTACCAGCCAAAATCCCGTCCAGGTCGTTGGGAAATGTACGAATACGTAGATGCAGCTAACAACGACACAAGAGTTCTGACACTTACTCAGACATCTTCCGCTGTTTCTACACTGGACCCTGTTCAGGCTAACGACGGTACAATGAACACACTGTCCGGTAACCAGTACATCAAAATCATCAACCTTTCTGATGACGATGAAATCATGACAGACTCTTCACTGTCCCACTCCTACGCAGTAGGCGAAGGCAACACAACATACTACTTCCTGCTCCGTGACGACGTAACATTCGCAAAAGCAGAAGGCGGCAAAGCAGTTGACACAGGCGTTCTTGTTGCAGCTGACGACGTTGTATTCTCTCTGAACAGAGCTAAAGGTGGTACAGAAGTTATCTCCACACACAAAACAGCTTCCCTCCACAACCACATGGAATCTATCGAAATCGTAACAGATATGGAAGAACTCAAAACTGTTAAAGATTCCGATACAGGCGCTGCTATCATCGACACACTCAACGCTGGCGTTGAAGTTCCAGTTGCAGCTCTGACAGCTGTTGACGAAGAAGTTGACAATGCTGCTGGTACATACCAGGTTGTTAAAGTAACAACTCCATATGCATTCCCACAGGTTCTCAACTACCTCGCACACCAGTCCGCTGGTATCCTGCACAAAGAACAGGTTGAAAAATACAACTCTGCATTCGATGGCAAAAACTACGACCCAACAAAAGACATCTGCTACGGTGACTACGCACAGGTTAAAGGCGGCATGACAGACATGCTGTGGTGTTCAGGTCCATACCAGCTCATCAAAGCTGATGACTACGGTATCGAATACCAGAAAAACCCAGGCTACATGCCAGAAGATGAAAGATTTGCACCATCTATCGCAAACATCTACATGAAATTTATCAAAGATACAGCTTCTGCAACATCTGCATTCCGTGCAGGCGAAGTTGACATCCTTGGTTCTGTATCCGCAACAGATATCGAAGTTGTTGAATCTGATGCTAAAAACACAGTTCTCAAACGTTCTTCTAACGGTGTTACATACGCAGTATTTAACATGCTGGAAGGCAGCAAAATGAGAGATGTTAACCTGAGAAAAGCTGTTATGTACGCAATCGACCAGAACGACTTCATTGCTTACAACAACGGTTACGTAATGCCAGTTTACTCAACAGTTGGTACACTTGTTGAAACAGGTAACGTTCTCGTTAAAGACCTGGAAGCATCCAACAAATACCTTGCTACATACCAGGGTCTTGCTGAATAATCTATAAGATTATCCGACAACTCAAATTAAAAGGACATCCTTCGGGATGTCCTTTTTTATTGTAAATCAATGCCAGTTATATAAATACATATATTGTTTTTTACATATTATTGAACATTAATGTGTTTATTCTTGACTTAAAGTTCAGATTGGTTTATTATGGTGTAAAGGATAGATGAAATAAATCTGTCTACTAAAAAAGGGAGAATTAACTATGGAGAAAAAAGGTTTTATTGGTGAATTCAAAGAATTCATATCTCGTGGCAACGTAATCGATATGGCAGTAGGTGTAATTGTAGGCTCAGCTTTTACAAAAATTGTAAACAGCCTTGTTAATGATGTGTTTATGCCAATGCTCAGCATTGTAACAGGTGGCGTAAACTTTGCTGACCTGAAATTTGTTATCACACCAGCAACAGAAGAAGTGGCTGAAGTAGCTATCAAATATGGTGCTTTCCTGCAGAATATCATCGACTTTTTGCTGATTGCTATTGTCGTGTTTGTAATGGTAAAATTTATCAACAAGCTTCGTAGCCAGGTAAAACCAGAAGAAACAAAAGAATAATTTTCTTGTCTTTTGTTGTATTGACATACCTTTTCCTTTATTCATATATCTCAAAACCAAAGAACTGCCGTCAATAGCGGCAGTTCTTTGGTTTTTATTAAAAATATCGTCATTTTTTCACAATTATATGTTTTGATATTGTTAATATAATTAATTGACATGCAGTAGTATTAAAGGGTAGAATATTACTGATAATGTATAAAGGAGAACTATTACATTGAACAGAAGAAGAAAACATGTCAGCCCAATATATGCAGTGATTTTATTGTGGCTGTTCTGGCCATATATTTTGCCATTGTTTACACTTTTACACTACGGCTTTCTGATTACAGCCGCATTGATTCTGTATAACATTGTAAACAACATCGCAAAGAGAAAAGATGATAAACAGCAGGAGACTGTACCACAGCAAGAGGTAAAACAGCCACGGAAGCCTGTTGAAGAAAAGAAAACTTATATTGACCCAGAGGTTGAAAAACTTATCAAAGATAAAAATATTACAATCAACGAACTGCGCAGACTTAACCACAATATTGAAAACGAAAGAATTTCTGCACAGATTGAAGATATTGAAAATTCAACTTCAAAAATATTTGATATTGTAATAGCACATCCTGATAAATTGCCACAAATCAGTAAATTTCTCAACTATTATCTGCCCACAACGATGAAACTGCTGAACACTTATGACCGCATGGGATCACAGGGGGTTGCAGGTGATAACATTTCAGGAACAATGAAAAAAGTAGAGGACACACTGGATATGGTTGTAAATGCATTCCATAAACAGCTGGATACTCTTTTTGCAGGAGAAGCTCTTGATGTAAGCACTGATATTTCCGTTATGGAAAACCTTATGAAATCAGAAGGTCTTACAGAAGATGAAATCAGCCAGATAAAATTGACTTTGTCACAGGAATAAAAGGAGACACATACTATGAACGAAAAAAACATCCCTCAGCTTACATTGGAACCTGATATGGACCAGCCAGCAGCACCACAGCTGACACTGGAAACAGAATTTGCAGCTGCGCAGGCAGTACTGTCTGAAGCAGAAGCTGCACAGGCAGAAGCAGAAGCTGCAAAAAAAGCGGCTGAAGAAGCAGCACGGGCAGAACGTCAGAGAGAACTCAACGCAATCAAACTGGACGAAAGTTCCCTCAGCGAAGAAGAAAGAAAAGTTGTTGAAGAATTCAGTAAAAAAATCGATATTTCCAACTCCAGTCTTGTTCTGCAGTATGGTGCAGCAGCACAGAAAAACATTGCATCTTTCTCTGAAAATGCACTGGCCAGCGTAAAAACAAAAGACCTGGGCGTAATCGGTGATGATCTGGCAGAACTGGTTACAGAACTGAAAGGTTTTGACGCTGAAGAAGAAAAGAAAGGTTTCCTTGGTCTGTTCAAAAAGCCAGTTGATGCTCTGGAGCAGATGAAAACAAAATATACATCTGCTGAAAAGAATGTAGATAAAATCGTGGAAGCTCTGGAAGCACATCAGATTACACTTATGAAAGATGTTGCTATGCTGGACCAGATGTATGCCCTGAATGAAAAATACTACAAAGAACTTACAATGTACATAGTTGCAGGTAAAAAACGTCTGGCAGATGTACGTGCAAACGAACTGGAAGAACTGCGCAAAAAAGCAGAAGATTCCAACAGCCCAGATGCTGCACAGGAATACAATGACTTTGTAAACCTTATCAACCGTTTCGAAAAGAAAATTCACGACCTTGAACTGACAAGACAGATTTCTGTACAGATGGGCCCACAGACCCGTATGCTTCAGAACAACGACACACTGATGATTGAAAAAATCCAGTCCAGCCTTGTTAACACAATCCCACTGTGGAAGAGTCAGATGGTTCTGGCACTTGGTCTTGAACATTCTAAAGAAGCTACAAAAGCACAGCAGGAAGTTACAGAACTTACAAATGCTATGCTGAAGAAAAATGCAGATATTCTTAAAACAAGTACTATCGAAACTGCAAAAGCTGCTGAAAGAAGCATTATCGACATCGAAACACTTCAGCATACAAACAGACAGCTTATTGCTACACTGGATGAAGTTATGAAAATTCAGACAGAAGGTGCCGCAAAACGCAGAAGCGCAGAAGAAGAACTGGGCAAAATTGAAGGCGAACTGAAACAGAAACTTCTTGAATTAAGATAATTTGTTATATTTAATATAAAGGGTGGAATATTTCCACCCTTTGAAATCAGATTTATTTGGAGATAAAATGGACTTTTTTAAAAAGCGCAGTACAGCCTGGTGTATTTTGGCTGTGGTAATTGTGTTTTCATATTTTACAGGTCAGGCACGAAGACCTGCTGATAAAATAGAGATATTGCCAAGTGGTGTGTATGTACAGGACAATGCTGATATTCTGTCTGATTCAACAGAAGAATATATGACACAGCTGAACAACGGTCTTGTGTCAAAAGTAGGTGCAGAAATTCAGGTGGTTACCATAAACACTGTAGGCGGTCAGGATATTTTTGATGTTGCTATCAAGCATGCAAACGACACAAATCTGTCTGCAAACTGCTGTGTTTTCCTTATAGCAGTGGATGATATAGATGCTGTTATTGTACAGGGGGACGATTTGCTGTATGCATTCCCTGATGATTTGTTGTCACAGATTCTGCAGTCAAACTTTACAGTGAAAGATTTTGAAAGCAGAAAGCTTGACTCTGGTGCAAAGGCTGTGTTCGGTGAACTGATAGCACTGTATGAAGACTACTACAATGTCAGTATAATCCGTTCTTCCAATATAGAATATGTGCAGACATCCCATATGGATTTTGGAACGATGGCTGTGATTATGTTTTTCCTGTTTATACTGCTGTTGATGGCAATAGTATCAAGACCTCGCAGAAGAACAGTTATTACACCCGTGGGCAGAACTGTAAGACCTGTCACACCGCCTATGTCCCACACATACACTACCTACAGGAATAACCCTCCTCGTACACATACCAGTTCCAGGGGCGGCTCTTTTTCCTCTTCCCGTTCAGGTGGATTTGGCAGCAGCAGTCGAGGCGGCTCTTTCTCATCATCCAGCCGTTCTTCCTTTGGTTCATCACGTTCCGGCGGTTTTGGCGGCGGTAGCCGTGGTGGTTCCTTTGGTGGTGGCAGTCGTGGTGGCGGCTTCCGTAAATAAAATAATAATCTACTGATGTGAATTGCATCAGTAGATTTTTTATTGTTATGGAATATAGACTGTTTTCCACTATTACGTCAACAAAAACGTATTGACATTCACATGCAGGTATGTGATAATGGAAAAGGTTATATTTAGTATTTAAAATTATATCATGAATTATATAAAGACATATATATGAAAGGAACAGATTATGAAAATCAAAATAGTAGGCGACTCCGCTTCAAACCTTTACGAGCTTTCTGGCGTTACATATGAATGTGCACCACTGAAAATTATCACAGACGATAAGGAATATGTTGATACAGTACAGCTGGACCTGCAGGGCATGGTAGATGACCTGCGTACATACAAAGGCAAATCCGGCACAGCATGCCCAAGCGTAGGCGACTACATGGTTGCTTTTGAAGGTTACGACATTATTTATGTTGTTACAATTATCAGCACACTGTCTGGTAGCTACAACGCTGCAATGCAGGCAAAGGCACAGTATGAAGAAGAAAACCCAGGCAAAAAAGTATTTGTAGTAGACTCTTACACAGCTGGTGGCGAACAGAAACTCCATCTGGAAAAACTGCGTGACCTTGTTCTGGAAGGTAAAGACTACGAAACAGTATGTAAAGAAATCACAGAATATAAAGACCATGGCACATCACTGGTATTCTCTCTGGAATCAATGATTAACCTTGCAAACAACGGCCGTGTCCCAATGATTGTTGCAAAAGCACTGAACTTTATCGGTCTGCGTATGATTGGTATTGTAAGTGAAGAAGGTCAGATTCACCCAACAGACAAAGCACGTGGTGAAAAGAAAGCACTGGAAACAATCTGGGCAAAAATGAAATCAGAAGGCTACAAAGGTGGCAAACTGAGAATCGACAACTGCTTTAACGAAAAAACAGCAAATGACATCAAAGCTCTGGCTCTGGCTGAATACCCAGATGCAGATGTTAAAGTAGAACCAACAGGCGCACTGTGCAGCTTCTATGCTGAAAAAGGCGGCCTTATGATTGGTTTCGAAATCTAATTTAGCACCAAAATATATCACATGGTTTTCATAACTATGTGATGTATTTTTATATTGATTTTTATGTCGATATGCATTATACTATTATTATTAGATATTTGAAATAATGATATATATTGGGGAAGAGTATTATGGATATAGAAAAAATTCTGGCATTTAAAATGCCTCGTTACAACGAACTGCCATCTATCGAACTTTACATCGATCAGGTGCTGTCTTATATTGAAAGCATTTTTTCACCATTGGGAATGTCAGAGATTGAAAAACCACTGACAGCTTCTATGGTAAACAACTATGTAAAACAGGGTGCTGTTCCGCCAACAGTGAAAAAACGCTATTCCCGTGAACACATAGCATATCTTATTATAGTTGCCCTGGCAAAACAGATTTTTACAATTGATGAAATCATCAGAATGATTAAAATTCAGAAATCTGTTTATGACATTGAAACAGCTTATAATTATATCTGTGAAGAAATTGAAAAAATCATTATAGCTGTATTTACAGAACAGCCACTGCCACGGGACTCTTCAAAAACACTTAAAACAGAGCGCTATTTTGTAAGAAATACCCTGATTGCTATTGTTTACAAAATCCATACACAGAAGCTGATGGCTATCTATGATGTGGACAAAGAAGAAACAGCAGAATAATCATTACACCACAGCCTGTGCTGTGGTGTTTTTATTTTGTATATATATTGACTGCACAGTCAATATATGGTATTGTTTGTATATACAATTGACTGATAAGTCAACAGAACGGGGCGTAAAATGACATTTGAAAAATTTGAAAAACTGCCAGCAGACAAACAGGAGATAATACTGGCAGTTGGCATAAAAGAGTTTTCACACAAAGGCTACAACGATGTGAAAACCGACACAATAACCCGGAAATGCGGCATATCAAAAGGACTGCTATTTCACTATTTTGGTTCTAAAAAAGATTTTTATATCTACTGCCTTGAAAAAGCTATGGAGCGTCTTACAGAAAAGACACAGCGGGCACAGTATGCAGATTTTTATGAAATTCTGTTTGAAAGTATGAGCAGAAAAATAGCTGTGTGTATGAGATACAAAGATGAAATGCTTATGGTAAATATGGCCACGCGCGATGCCTGTGCAGATGTTGCACGGGCCAAACAGCAGTTGATGGCAAGATACAAGGCCAGTATACAGGCGCAGTCTGTGGAAACTTTATCCACAGCAGTGGCGGCGCTGGAAATAAAACAGGATGCAGACAAAAACAAGATTGTACAAGGCTTGTATATCTATATAAATGCAGTGATTAACAGATATTTGCTGGAGTATCAGAATATGCCTGAAAAATTCTTTCATAACAGCGATGAGATAAAGAAAGAAATCAAAGAGTATATGGATATTATGCTGTATGGTGTATGTAAATAAGGAGAAGTTATGAAAAAGACTGGTATTTTTAAAGCTATGAAGCTTTGTATGGATTATAGAAAAATGTCTGCTGATAAAAGAGAACAGACAAGAGTGCAGAGATTTAAAGATATTGTAGAATACGCAAGAGAAAACAGCCCCTACTATAAAGAACTGTATAAAGTCCTACCAGCTGATTTCACACTTTCGGATTTGCCAGCAGTTAACAAGGCAGACCTTATGGAAAACTGGGATAGCTGGGTGTGTGACCGCAGTCTGAAGTTGGCTGATGTAAATGAATTTATGAAAGATAAAAACAATATCGGTGCAAAGTTTAAAAATGAGTATATGGTATTTACCACATCGGGCTCCACAGGCAATCCGCTGGTGGCAGTGGTGGATAAAACAGCCAACAATATAATGGGCGGTATCAGTGCGGTGCGTGCCTATGCCAGAAAAGAAGATTTAAAGGCATTTATGAAAGCTGGCGGCAAGTCAATAGGTGTATTTGCCGATGGTGGTTTTTATCTTGCTAACAGCAGTATACGCTCCCGTCTGAAATCTATGCCGTGGAAGAAAAAGCAGATGGCTGTGTCCAGCGCACTTTATCCTTTAAAACAGATTGTAGACCAGCTAAATAAATTTCAGCCAGCTATGGTAGGCGGTTATCCATCCAACCTTGAACTGCTTATAGAAGAAGCGCAGGCAGGAAGACTTAATATAAAACCAGTAATAATCATGACAGGTGGGGAATACCTGACAGATGATTTAAGAAAAAGACTGGCAGAAACCTTTGACTGCTATGTGCAGACATCTTACTCTTGTACAGAAGGGGGCACTGTAGCCTGTGAATGTGTTAACCAGCATTTCCATATAAATGACGACTGGCTGATTGTGGAAGCAGTGGATAAAGATGGCAACCCGGTGCCAGATGGTGTGCTGTCTGACAAAATTTATCTTACAAATCTTTATAACTATACACAGCCATTTATCCGTTATGAAGTGAAAGACAGGGTGGTTATGCACAAAGAGCCTTGCCCTTGCGGCAATCCTTCACCTTGGCTTGAACTGGAAGGCAGAACAGATGATGTGACCTCTTTTATACAAGACGGAAAGGTAATCAGAATTGCTCCGTTGGCTATATATGCTGTGCTGAAAGAAGTGACGGATATCCGTCGTTTTCAGGTGCTGGTATATGATGGAAATAATGTACAGCTTCGCATTGAAGAAAAAACTGGAGCAGATAAGCTGGCTGTGTTTGAAAATGCAGAAAAAGCACTGAAAGAATATCTGAAAGTACAGGGGGTAAGTAATGTTAATATCACCTTGGCACAGGAAATGCCACAGCAACATCCAGACAGCGGTAAATTCAAACACGTTGTAAATATGCAGAAATAAATATAAACAAAATAAAGGCACAGCAGTTATCTGCTGTGCCTTATGGTTTTTACAGAATTATTTTGCAAACTGTTTGATGATTTCTACAACAACCTGTGTGCATTTTTCCATATTTTCTTCTGTGATACATTCGTATCTGCCGTGTGCATTGTAGCCGCCTGTGCCAAGGTTTGGACAAGGCAGACCCATGTAAGACAGTCTTGCGCCGTCTGTGCCGCCACGTGCAGCTTCGCTTACAGGTGTAGCGCCGATTGCTCTTACAGCATTTTCTGCGTATTCAACTACTTCGTAGAATGGCAGAATCTGTTCTTTCATGTTTCTGTACTGTTCTGTCAGTGTGAGAACACAGCTGCCTTCGCCGTATTTTTTGTTGATGAATGCAGCAATGTTTTTCATAACTTCCTGTTTAGCATCAATTTTTTCAGCGTCGTGGTCACGAACTATGTATTCCAGTGTTGTTTTTTCTGTAGCACCTTTTGTTTCAATCAGGTGGAAGAAACCTTCGAAACCATCTGTGTGCTCTGGTTTGTCAAATGCTGGCAGTAAGTTGTGGAATTCAAATGCCATATGCTGGCTGTTTACCAGTTTGCCTTTTGCACTGCCTGGGTGGATTGAGTAACCATTGAATTCTACAAATGCAGAAACAGCATTGAAGTTTTCGTAGCAGATGCCGTTGTAAGCGCCGCCGTCAACTGTGTATGCAAGTTTAGCGCCAAAGCCTTCAACGTCAAATTTGTCTACACCGTGGCCGATTTCTTCGTCTGGTGTAAATGCAACAACAACTTTGCCGTGTGGAATTTTTTCATCGATGATGATTTTTACTGCTTCCAGAATTTCAGCAATACCAGCTTTATCGTCAGCACCCAGCAGAGTTGTGCCGTCTGTTGTGATAAGTTTCTGGCCTTTCAGGTCAGCAAGAAATGGGAATTCTTTTACTGAAAGTGTGTGACCACTGCCAGCCAGCAGTACATCGCTGCCGTTGTAGTTTTCGATAATCTGTGGTTTTACACCAAAGCCGTTGAATTCTGGTGCTGTGTCCATATGTGCAATAAAGCCAACACATGTTTTGTCTTCATAACCTTCTGTTGCTGGCAGTACACCATATGCTGTGCCGTCTTTGATTCGGATGTCGGACAGGCCCAGTTCTTCCATTTCTTTTACCAGAAATTCTGCCACATTCAGCTGAATAGCAGTAGATGGTGTAACACCAGCGTTTTTAGGGTCAGATGGTGAGTCGATTTTGATGTAATTTAAAAATCTGTTAAGTACGCTCATACCTATTAAATCTCCTTGTGAATTTATGTGTAACATTAATATACCACACCAGCAGGGAATTTGTATATAAATTATAATATTTTTTTAAATAAATACCGATTACACTTTAAAAATTCTGCAAAGTATGATAAAATATAGAAGATTATAATGTATAATTGCGTTTAATCATATTTAATGTAAAATAAGCATTTTGCTTGGAGGATATAAATTATGTCAGATTCAGTTTTTAAAGGCAAAACCCTTTTGATTACAGGCGGTACAGGCTCTTTTGGTCATACAGTACTTAAACACTTTTTAACAACAGATATCGGTGAAATCCGTATTTTCTCCCGTGACGAAAAGAAACAGGATGATATGCGCCACGACCTGCAGGTTAAATACCCTGTGGAAAGCCAGAAAGTAAAATTCTACATCGGTGACGTAAGAGATATCAACAGTGTTAACAACGCAATGTTCGGTGTTGACTATATCTTCCATGCAGCAGCCCTGAAACAGGTTCCTTCCTGTGAATTCTTCCCAATGGAAGCTGTAAAAACAAACGTTATCGGTACAGAAAACGTGCTGACAAGTGCTATCAACCACGGCGTTAAAAGAGTGGTGTGTCTGTCTACAGACAAAGCTGCATACCCAATCAATGCAATGGGTATCTCAAAAGCTATGATGGAAAAAGTTATCACAGCAAAATCCAGAACAGTTGACGGTGAAAGAACAACTATCTGTTGCACACGTTACGGCAATGTTATGTGCAGCCGTGGCAGTGTAATTCCACTGTTCCGTGACCAGATCCGTCAGGGCAAACCACTTACAATCACAAATCCAGATATGACACGCTTCCTTATGAACCTTGATGAAGCTGTTGACCTTGTAGTATTTGCATTTACACACGGCCAGCCAGGTGACTTGTTTGTTCAGAAATCACCAGCATGCACAATCGGTGACCTTGCAAAAGCAACACAGGAACTGTTTGGCGACACAGGTATCAAAATTATCGGTGAAAGACATGGTGAAAAACTGTATGAAACACTGCTGACAGAAGAAGAAGCTGCAAAAGCTATCGACATGGGCAGCTACTACCGTGTACCAGCAGATAACCGTGACCTGAACTACGACAAATACTTTGTAGAAGGCAGAACAGAAGAAAAACTTCTCCACCAGTATAACAGCCATAACACAGACAGACTGGACGTTGCTGGCACAATCGCAAAAATGAAAACAACAGACTACATCAAAGAGGAGCTGGCTAAACTTGAAAAATAAAAAGATTCTTATTACAGGTGCCACAGGTTTTATCGGCAAAAACCTGACAGCTACATTACTGCAGGCTGGCTACACAAACCTGTATCTCTATGACAGGGAAAACACACAGGCACAGCTGGAAGAATACTGCACCGATGCAGATTTTGTATTCCACCTTGCCGGTGTAAACAGACCACAGGACCCAAAAGAATTTTATGAAGGCAATACAGACTTTTCCGCTACACTGCTGAAAACTCTTAAAGAAAAAGGCAACACAGCACCTGTTGTGGTTTCCTCTTCAATTCAGGCTCTGCTGGACAACGACTACGGCAAAAGCAAAAAAATGGGTGAAGAGCTGTTTATGGAAAACGGCAATAACCCAGCATATATAGTGCGCCTTTATGGTGTGTTCGGTAAATGGTCAAGACCAAACTACAACACAGTTGTGGCTACATTTATGCACAATGTTGCACACGGTCTGCCACTGCAGATTAACGACCCTGACAGAGAGCTTACACTGTGCTATATCGATGATGTTATCGCAAAATTTGTGGACATTCTTGAAAATACATCAGATTACAAACCAGGCTATTTTGAAATCGATACACTGCACAAAATCACACTGGGCAAGCTGGCTGAAAAAATCACAAACTTCGGCAAAAACAGAGAAACTCTTGTTATGCCACCACTTAACACTCTCCTTGACCAGCGTCTTTACGGCACATATCTGTCTTATCTCGATACAGATAAATTCGGATATCAGCTGAAGAAGAATGAAGACAACCGTGGTTGGCTGGCAGAATTTATTAAAAGCGAAAGCTTTGGTCAGATTTTTGTATCAACTACAAAACCTGGCATTACACGTGGGGACCACTGGCATCACACAAAAGTAGAAAAATTCTTTGTACTGGCTGGCAAGGCAGAAATTGCTTTCCGTCATATGATTACTGACGAAACCATCCGATATACTGTGGAAGGTAACACACCAACAGTTGTGGACATACCTGTTGGATATACACATAAAATCACAAATATCGGTGATACAGAAGTTATCTGTCTGTTCTGGTCCAGCGAAATTTTCAACCCTGAAAAACCAGACACTTATTATGTAAAGGTAGATAAATAATATGAAAAGATTGGTTATACTTGGTTTTGGTGGCTATGGAAAAACTATAGAAGACGTTGTTCTTTCAGGCGGTTTATTTGATGAGGTAATTTTCCTTGATGATAAAGCACAGGATGAAAGAGTGGCAGGTGTATGCACTGACTACACAAAATATATAGATGAAAACACATGGTTTTACCCAGCATTCGGCAATAACAACCTGCGAGTTGAATGGATATATATGTTTAACGGTGCAGGGGCACAGGTGGCTACAATCATCCACCCACTTGCATATATCAGCAAAAATGCAGTGGTGGAAAAAGGCTGCGCTGTACTGCCACAAGCTGTGATAAATGCCACAGCAAAGGTGAAAACAGGCTGTATCGTAAACTTTGGTGCTGTGGTTGACCACGATGTTGTTATTGAAAAAGGTGTACATCTGTGTATCAACAGTGTTGTAAAAGCATACAACCGCATTGCGCCATTTGCCAAAATCGAAGCTGGCCAGGTAATATTCAACAACACTTTCATAATGGAGTAAAAATATATGAGCAAACTTAAATTAATGACAATTATCGGCACAAGACCAGAAATTATCCGTCTTGCTGCTGTTATCAAAAAAGCAGACAAATATTTTGACCAGATTCTTGTACACACAGGTCAGAACTATGACTATGAACTGAACCAGGTGTTTTTTGATGACCTTGGTCTGCGTGCACCAGATTTCTATCTGGATGCAGTTGGCGCTGACCTTGGCGAAACAATCGGCAATATCATTGCAAAATCCTACAAGCTGATGGTTGAACAGAAACCAGACGCACTGCTGATTCTTGGTGATACAAACTCCTGTCTGTCTGCAATCAGTGCAAAACGTCTGCATATTCCAATCTTCCATATGGAAGCTGGCAACCGTTGCTTTGACGAATGTCTGCCAGAAGAAACAAACCGCAGAATTGTTGACCATATTGCTGACGTAAACATGTGCTATTCTGAACATGCACGCCGTTACCTCAATGCTGAAGGTACAGCAAAAGAACGCACATACGTTACAGGCAGTCCAATGGCAGAAGTTCTCCATGCAAATCTGGAACAGATTAAATCTTCCAACATTCTGGAAAAACTGGGTCTGGAAAAAGGCAAATACATTCTGCTTTCTGCACATCGTGAAGAAAACATTGACACAGAAGCAAACTTCTTCAATTTGATGAATGCAGTAAATGCTATGGCAGAAAAATATGATATGCCTATTCTTTATTCCTGCCACCCAAGAAGTGCAAAATTTATCAAACAGAGAAACTTTGTGTTTGACCCACGTGTAAAACAGAACAAACCACTTGGTTTCCATGACTATAACCACCTGCAGATGAATGCTTTTGCAGTTGTATCAGACTCTGGTACTCTGCCAGAAGAAAGCAGTTTCTTCCTGTCAGTTGGCAACCCATTCCCAGCTGTATGTATCCGTACATCCACAGAAAGACCTGAAGCACTGGACAAAGGCAACTTTGTTCTGGCTGGTATCACAACAGAACAGGTTCTGCAGGCTGTTGATACAGCAGTTGCTATGAACGAAAATGGTGACTGGGGCATCCCAGTACCAGACTATGTGGAAGAAAATGTTTCTACAAAAGTTATCAAGCTTATCCAGAGCTACACTGGTGTAGTAAACAAAATGGTTTGGAGAAAATATTGATTTTATTCTTTACAGGGATGATTCAGACAGCTCAAAAATAAAAAATCCAAGGAAAAACAGACTTTGAAAAAACGTATTTTAGTTATCAGCCAGCATTTCTGGCCAGAAAATTTCAGAATCAGCGATATTGCCACAGGCTTTGTGGAAAACGATATTGAAGTGGACGTGCTGTGTGGTATACCTAACTATCCAAACGGCATTATGCCAGAAGGTTATGGCTGGTTTAAAAATAAAAAACAGGAATTTAACGGTGTAAAAGTATACAGATGCTGGGAAATTCTGCGCAAAGGAAACACAAGCATAAGAATCTTCCTTAACTATATCTCTTACCCATTCTTTGCATCTTTCAAGGTGCTGTCATTCCTTAATAAAAAATACGATGCTGTTTTCTGCTACGAAACCAGCCCGGTATATATGATTTTCCCAGCCATAGTGTATTCAAAGCTGAAAAAAGTACCGCTTACTACATATGTGCTGGACCTGTGGCCAGAAAATCTGTATTCTGTTCTGAAAATCCAGAATAAATTCCTGCGTTCACTGGTGAAATCCACAAGCCACTGGCACTACAAATGTTGTGACAAGCTTATAGCAATGTCACCATCTCTTAACGATACCCTTGTGAAAATCACAGGCAAATCAAAGGACAAAGTGGCTACAATCCCACAGTATTGTGAAAAATTCTATGAGCAGGATATTCACAACCCAGAGCTCAGTGAAAAATACAAAGACTATTTCAAGATTGTATATGCGGGTAACATCAGCCCTGCACAGAATGTGGAAGTGGCAGTTGATGCCGCCACACTGCTGAAAAAAGATGGTATCAAAGATATCAAGTTTATTATTGTAGGCGACGGCATGTCCAAAAAGGATATAGAAGCCTATGTAAAACAACAGGGCGTAGAGGAATATTTTGATTTCCTTGGCTCAAAACCTGTTACAGATATGCCTATGTATCACACACTGGCAGATGCACTGTTTGCACCACTGGCAAAAAGTGATGATTTAGGTCTTACAATACCTGCAAAAGTTACCAGCTATATGGCAGGCGGCAAACCTGTACTTACCTGTATTGATGGAGAAGGCAGTTTTGTAATAGAAAAAGCACAGGCTGGTCTTACAGCACCAAGCGGTGACAGTAAGGCACTGTATGAAAATATAGTAAAACTTTACAATATGTCACAGCAAGAACGCGACACAATGGGCGCAAATGCCCGCGACTATCACTTTGAACATCATTCACGAGACAAAGTGCTGATAGACCTTATAAACTTTATTTTAGATTAACTGGAGGACTTTCTTTTGAAAATATTGGTTATTATTCCTTGCTATAACGAGCAGGAAAGCATAGAGCGAGTGGTTGCCAATCTGAAAGAAAAGGCTCCATTTGCAGATTATCTTATAATAAACGACTGTTCCAGAGACAACACTGAAAATATTCTGAGAACAAACGGTATGAACTACATCAACAACCCAATCAATCTTGGTATTGGTGGCGGTGTACAGGCTGGCTATCTGTATGCAAAACAGAATGGCTATGACATTGCTGTACAGATGGACGGTGACGGGCAGCACGACCCACAGTATCTTGCAAAGGTTTGTCAGCCTGTTATTGATGGCGAATTTGATATGGCTATCGGTTCCCGTTTTATTGAAAAAGAAGGCTTTCAGTCTTCATTTATGCGCAGACTGGGTATCAACATTATCTCTCTGCTTATCAAAATTCTTTCTGGTAAAAAAGTGTACGATGTAACCAGCGGTTACCGTGCATGTAACAGACAGCTGATTGAATTTTTTGCAGACAACTATGCAGACGACTACCCAGAACCAGAGGCAATTATGTCCTGTGTTCTCAACGGCTACAAAGTAGGCGAAGTACCTGTTATCATGGAAGAAAGACAGGGTGGCGTTTCATCTATCCGCAGTCTGAAAAGTGCATATTATATGATAAAAGTTTGTCTGGCTCTTGTGGTAGACAGAATTTCAACAAAAAGAAAGGCAGGTAAATAATGATGTATCAGCTGAATAACAAAGACCTGCAGATTCTTTTGATTCTTGGCGCTGTTGCGCTGTTTGGTATGATTGTATGGCTTATCAAACACAAGAAAATCGAAGTAAAATATTCCATCATCTGGCTGGCTTTTTCAGCCACAATGATACTTTTTGCCCTGTTCCCATATCTTGTGCTGGTGTTGGGCGACATTTCCGGTGTGGTAAATCCGGTAAACTTTATATTTATGACACTTTTTGTGTTCATTCTTCTTATTTTGCTGTCAGTATCAGCAGTAATATCCGGCTTTTCCACTAAAATCAAACGTCTGGCACAGGCAAACGCACTGATGGAAAAACGTGTGAGAGAACTGGAAAAGAAACTGGAAGAAAATAAATAATATTCAGGAGACAATATGCTGTTTAATTCAGTAAGTTTTTTAATATTTTTTCCGATAGTTGTGTTGGGCTATTTCCTGATACCGGAAAAATTTAAAAACCACTGGTTACTTGTTGCCAGCTACTATTTTTACATGTCGTGGCAACCGGTGTATGCCCTGTTGATTTTGTTCAGCACAGTAACCACATATTACTGTGCTGTATTAATTAACAAAGCCAGGACAGCCTGCTATAAAAAGCTGTGTCTTGGTGCAAATATAGTGGTTAACATAGCAATTCTTTGCTATTTCAAATATTTCAATTTTATTGTTGAGTCATTGCTGGCGGTATTTCCTGATCTGTCCATTGCGCCAAATAATAACCTGTTGGCTGTTGTAGGTATTTCTTTCTACACATTTCAGTCTTTGGGCTATTCCATCGACGTTTACAGAGGTGATGTGGAAAAAGCCAAAGACTTTTTGACATACGCACTGTTTGTAAGTTTTTTCCCACAGCTGGTTGCAGGTCCTATTGAAAGAAGTAAAAATCTTCTGCCACAGCTGTATAAAACCAATAAGTTTGACTACAACCGAGTAACAGATGGTCTGGTACTTATGGCTTGGGGCTTTTTCAAAAAGCTTGTTATATCTGATGGTGCGGCACTTATTATAAATGCTGTCTACAACGATGTAACAAAATATACTGGCATACAGCTGGTAATGGCTACAGTGCTGTTTGCTTTCCAGATTTATTGTGACTTTTCAGGTTATTCCGACATTGCCATCGGTGCGGCAAATGTTATGGGCTTTAAACTGATGAGAAACTTTAACCACCCTTATTTTTCACAGAATGTTACACAGTTCTGGCGCAACTGGCATATCTCTCTGTCCACCTGGTTTATGGACTATATCTATATTCCACTGGGTGGTTCCCGCAAAGGCAAAATCAGGACATATATCAATCTGTTTGTTACCTTTATGGTCAGTGGTTTGTGGCACGGTGCTTCATGGAACTTTGTAATATGGGGTGCTATGAATGGTGCTTATAATGTGGTGCACAAAGCTTTGTTTGGCAAAAAAGAACGGCAGAAACGACGTATGGAAAAAGAGACAGGTGAACGTGTAAAAACAAACCCACTGGTTGCTTTTGCAAAAGCGGTGGGGACATTTATACTGATAGACTTCACATGGGTATTTTTCCGTGCAAACACACTGACAGATGCCATGTATGTGTTTAAAAATCTGTTCAGCGATATTTCCCAGTGGTTCACATCAGGCTATTTTACACTGATGATGGAAAATATTGGTTTCTACACTAACAATGGTGTAGTTATTTTTGGATGCATACTGTTTATGTTTCGGGTGGAACTGTGGGAAGGCAGGTCAACAATTGTTGACAAACTGAATAAATCCAACGTACTGGTAAGATGGGGCTTTTACTACACCATCATACTGCTGATAATGTTCTTTGGCTATTTCGGCCAAAGCCAGTTTATCTATTTCCAGTTTTAAAGGAGGGGGCAGATGTTAAAATTAATTGCTAAATTACTGCTGTTTGTTCCTTTACTGGCAGGCATGATCTATGTATCTTACCGTGTGGACCCATCAGGATTGTTCTGGGGTGCAGGTTTTGAACGTATGGTATGCGATTATATGCTGGATGGTAACTATGTAGATGGTTATCAACAGCTGGATGGTCGTGAACTGAATGAAATATATGCAAGGGAATGCGAATATTCACCACAGGTTCTGGTGAATGGTTCCTCCAGAACATTGCAGATAGACTCCAGCTTTGTGAACGGAAAAACATTTTACAATGCAGCGAATGTAGGTGCTGATGTATACGATTTCTTCAACAGTTACTATATTTTCTCAAAAGAAGGTAAAGAACCGGAAATTTTCCTTATGGGTATAGATCCATGGATTTTTAATGACGGTGAAGAAAATCTGGATAAACGTAGCAATCCACAGCTATTCAATGAATTTATAGTTGAAATTATGGGATATGAATCATCAGACTATACACCTGAAAATGAAATTGAAAAGTTTGAGGCACTGCTTGACCCAAGTTATTTTCAGGCAAGTGTAGATACTTATTTTAGAAATAAAGATGCGTCAAATCAGCCTACAATTGTTGACAAAGCAGAGATTTATAACAGAACAGATATTATAAAATCACCAGATGGCTCTATTATTTATGACTTGAATTTCCGTACCCGACCACAGGAGATTGCAGACGGGGATGCGCTTACAGCCGCCAACAACGACTTGTTAAGACTGGCTGATTTTGACCAGTTAAGCCCATATTATACAAAATTATTTGAAGATTTCATAAAATACCTTCAGGCTAAAGATATAAAAATTATATTCTTTTTGCCTTCATATCATCATTACTTATATTGGGAAGCCCAAGGAAATTATGAAAAATATCATTGCCTTTTTGAAGTGGAAGAATATATCCGACAAATGGGTGAATTGTATGATATACCTGTGTACGGTTCGTATGACCCTGATGCAGTAGGGCTTACAAACAAAGATTTTATGGATGGTTTACATCTTCGATATGAATCATTAAAAAAAGTTTTACCAATTATAGAATAAAAAGGAGAAAAAATTATGCCACAGATTATTGTAAAAGGTGTAAATGAACAGGAAGTTAAATCACTTGCTATGGACACAGCTGCAAAACTGGGTCAGATTGTAGATTGCCCAGCAGACTGGTTTGTTTTTGACTGGCAGCAGGCAAAATTCTTTGATTTCTCCGGTGAAATCAAACACTGGCCTGTAGTACAGGTGTGGTGGTTCAGTCGTCCACAGGAAGTACAGGATGCAGTTGCAAAAACACTGAATGATTACTTTGTAGGTCTGGGATATCCAGGCAGCCAGATAAGCTTCCATATATTTGAATACTCTTCATACTATGAAGAAGGGGAACATTTCTAAAAACTTTACTTACAGCCATCGGTGCATTACTGCACTGATGGCTTTTTATGTTATTAAATTAATTTTATTTGATACGGTTTTACAAAAAATTTACCGCGTTTTACACATATTTTACAAAAATGCTTCAAATCAAAGACAAGTCAGTGTTTGTGTGATAAAATATATTATATAAATATAAATAAAATTTTACTGTTTGGATGAGTGAACGGTATGTTACCGGGAGGTAAAAATGAGTATAAATGATATTCTGTCATTATGTGGCGGTCTGGGTATGTTTTTGTTTGGCATGCATCTTATGAGCGATGGTCTTGAAGCCGCCGCAGGCGAAAAGATGAAAAGACTGATGGAAAAATTAACATCTACCACAATGAAAGGTGTTATTATTGGTACTGTTATTACTGCTCTTATCCAGTCTTCATCTGCTACAACAGTTATGCTGGTTGGTTTTGTAAACTCTGGGCTTATGACTTTATCCCAGACGGTAGGTATTATTATGGGTGCCAACATTGGTGCAACTATGAACGGTGTTCTGCTGGCTGTAGGTATAGGTGAGCTGGCACCTGCCATTGTGTTTGCAGGTGCTGTGCTGATTATGTTCTGTAAACAGGAAAAGCTAAAACAGATTGGTAACATTATCATCGGTCTTGGTATCCTGTTCCTTGGTATGAATATGATGAGCGGTGCCATGGCAGATTTAAGAGATTCAGAGGCTTTCCTGAATCTTATTACCACATTTAAAAATCCTCTTGTCGGCGTTGCTGTTGGTACTGTGTTTACGGCTGTTATCCAGTCTTCATCTGCTACAGTAGGTATTCTTGAAAGTCTTGCACTGGCAGGTCTTGTAGGTTTGGACAGTAGTATTTATGTAATGTTTGGTGCCACTATCGGTACATGTATCACAGCGGCTATTGCTTCTATAGGCACAAGCACAAATGCAAAACGTGTTGCTGCTATCCACCTGTTGTTCAACGTAATCGGTACTGTAGTGTTTGTAGCTGGCTGTCAGGTCTTCCCATTTGTTGCTCTGGTGGAAAAAATGTTCCCTAACTCTGTTTCTGTACAGATAGCAAATGCCCACGTTATTTTCAAAATAGTTACTACAGTAATTCTTTTCCCATTTGCAGGCTGGCTGGTAAAAGCGGCAAATGTGATAATCAAGGATAAACAGCAGCGGGAACAGCGCCCATCTATCTCTGACAGGGCAAAGACCGTGGCCGGCTACAATGTTGGTAGCAGTGCCATTGCAATTTCTCTTGTAAGAGACGAAGTTAACTACATGTATGATATCGCCCGCAAAAACATGGAAATGGGTTTTGATTCTGTTTTGAATAAAGATGTATCCACTTACGAAGAAATACATGAAAATGAAAGGGAACTGGATAGAGTACATAAAGAAGTATCCAGATTTATTTCAGGCGTTATTTCAAATCAGATGCCAGCCAGAGACAGTGAAATTATCAGTGGTTACTTTGGTATTATAGGCGATATTGAACGTATCGGCGACCATGCAATGAATCTGGCTGATTATACCAAAATGCTGGAAGGACAAGGCGTTTCTTTCTCTGAACGTGCAGTTGGCGAAATTCAGCAGATGAAAGAAATTACCCGGAATTCTATGGATTTACTTGTTGGTGATAAACGTGAAGAGGCAAATGAATTACTGGTAAGCGTATCCAAGGCAGAACAGAAAATTGATGATATGACAGATACATACCGCATAGCACAGATGAACAGAATGAAAACAACTACCTGTGCACCTGAAGCAAGTATTATCTACGCACAGATGCTGACAGACTTTGAACGTATCGGTGACCATCTGCTGAATATTGCAGAAGACTTTGCAAAAATGTATTCCAAAAATTAATATTAAACAGGCTGGCAACAGCCTGTTTTTTTATTGTTTTTATCTTTTTCAGCAGAAATTCACATAACATTCAACTTTATGGTATATAATATAGCTGTAAAAATTTGCTTTTTTATAAGGGGTAAAATATGAAAAAAATAATTTCTTTGCTTCTTGCTGTTACACTGATGGCAATGGCTTTTACAGCCTGTGGCGATGGCAAATCCAGTGGCGGCACAGAAGTAACATATACAGGTATTCAGCTGTCTGATGATGGCATTCTGGTAGGCGGCGAGGCTGCTTCTACAGACCCATCCAGTGCAGTATATGTATCCAACGATATTATCTTCTATATGGAAGGTCAGGGTGCAGAATATGGCGAAGGTGAAGCAGATGAAAGCCATTCACAGCAGGAAGCTGACAAGCACACAGTTATCAATATTACACAGCGGGGCAACTACACAATCAGTGGCAGTATTTCCCATGGTCAGATTGCAGTAAATCTGGGGGAAGATGCAAAAAAAGACCCAGATGCTGTGGTAAATATTACACTTAACAATGCTGATATTACATGTACAGTGGCACCTGCTATTATATGCCATAAAGCGTATGAATGTGGTGATGATAATCTGGATACAGCAACAAAAGATGTAGACACATCAAAAGCTGGCTTTAATATCACTGTTGCTGACGGTAGTGTAAACAATATAAGCGGCGCTCATGTTGCTAAAATTTACAAGCCGGGCACAACAGATAAACTGCATAAATACGATGCCGCTATTCAGTCTATGGTAAGTATGAATATCAATGGTAACGATGGTATTATCAACCTTACAGCTGACAACGAAGGTATCGAAACAAAAATGCATATGACAATCAATGGTGGTCAAATCAATATCCACTCTGCTGATGATGCGCTGAATGCTGGTGAAGACGGTGTAAGTGTTATTACAATAAACGACGGTAAACTGTTGGCTGATTCCAACGGTGGTGTTGAAGGTGATGGCATTGACTCCAACGGCTGGCTGGTTGTAAATGGTGGCTATGTATCAGCTTTTGGCAACAGCAAAAGCATGGACTCTGGTCTGGATAGTGATAACGGCGTTTATATCAACGGTGGTATCGTGTTTGCAACAGGCAATATGTACGACGAAATTTCACAGGACAGCCAGCAGAACTTTGTTGTATTTAACTTTGCTTCACCTGTCACAACAGGCGAATTCGCAGTGCTTAAATCCATTGATGACAAACCTGTAGCAGCGCTTGAAAGCAAGGCTGGCGGCACAAACTGGATTTACTCTTCTCCACTGCTTACAGCTGGTTACTATACACTGCATAAAGCACAGTCAGTTACAGGTGATGCTGTAAACGGTGTATATGGTGGTATCACAGCCACAGATGGCGAAGTTCAGATGGGCTACTTATCCACAGGCACAATGGGTGGCTTTGGCGGTATGATGGGCGGTCAGCGACCACAGGGCGATTTTGATATGGGCAATAGGCCGGAAGATTTTGACCCTTCACAGGTGCCACAGTGGAATATGGGTGGCTTTGATATGGATAATATGCCAGAGGATTTTGACTTTTCACAGATGCCACAAGGCGACAAAGGCGGCAGACCACAGGGTGATAAAGGTAACAGACCACAAGGCGATTTCAATATGGGTGATTTCCCAGACAAAGGACAGATGCCAGAAAACTTTGGCGGCATGGTAAAACCTGAAGGCATGCCGGAAAACTTTAATTTTGCTGGTACGACACAGCAGAATGGTGTAAACATTCCTGTGCGGCAGGAAAAGATATTTACCATTGCAAAAGGTGCAAACTTTTTCAGTGGCATAACAGAATATATTGAAGCATAATTTAAATAAAATAGCGTAAAAACACCTTGCAGTTAATCTGCAGGGTGTTTTTACATATTATTACTGTGTAAACTTTGTAAAAAAATAAAAATAGATATTGCAGAATTTAAAAATATGGTATAATTAAATGAATAAAAAGAATTTTTTTGCAGGATGATGACAGATGGCTTTTATTGAATTTAAAGATGTATGTAAAACATATCAGATGGGCGAAGTAGAAATCAAAGCCCTTGATAATATAAATTTCCAGATTGAAAAAGGGGAGTTTGTTGTAATACTGGGTGCTTCAGGTGCTGGTAAGACAACAATCCTTAACCTGCTTGGCGGTATGGATACACTTTCCAGCGGTACTATACAGGTAGATGGCCGTGATGTGTCACGCTCCAACGACAAAGAGCTTTGCGAATACCGCCGTCATGACATCGGCTTTGTGTTCCAGTTTTATAACCTTGTGCAGAACCTTACTGCCCTTGAAAATGTGGAGCTTGCAAGACAAATTTGTAAAAACCCACTGGATGGTAACGAAGTGCTGTCTCTGGTAGGTCTTGACCAGAGAAAAAACAACTTCCCATCACAGCTTTCAGGTGGTGAACAGCAACGTGTTGCCATTGCCCGTGCCGTTGCCAAAAATCCTAAGCTTCTGCTGTGTGACGAACCTACAGGTGCCCTTGACTATGTAACTGGTAAACAGGTTCTTAAAGTATTGCAGGATATGTCAGTGGAAAAGAATATGACGGTGGTTATGATTACACATAATGCCGCCCTTGCAGATATGGGCCAGAAAATTATCAAAGTACGCAGTGGCCGTATCGAAGATATTATAATCAACCCTAATCCAAAGAATATAGAGGATATTGAATACTGATGTTCCATAAAGATACCTTTCGACTTATAAGAAAAACGCTGAAAAGGTTTGTTACCATAGTGCTTATTGTTCTTATAGGTGTAGCATTTATGGTGGGTCTTATGAGCAGCTCGCCAACTATGCTTTCCAGCGTTGACAAATATTATGACCAGACCAATTTTATGGATGTACAGCTGTATTCTTCCTTTGGTTTTGATGACAGGGATGTAAAAGTCCTCAAGAAAGCAGAGCAGATTAAAGATGTATACCCAACCCGTTTTGTTGATGTTTATTCAAAAATCGGGGACAGGTCTCTGGTAACACGTGTACAGGAAGCACACAGTGATGTAAACAAAGTTCAGCTTATGGAGGGCCGTATGCCTTATGGTCCGCAGGAAGCTCTGGCACTGGGCTCTTCATCTTTTGGCAGTGTTTATTCTGTGGGGGATAAAGTAAGCCTTTATCTTGAAGATTCTGATATTTCAGAATCCCTTGCCTACACTGAATACGAAATAGTTGGTATTGCCCGTACACCGCAGTATATGGCATCCAGCAGGGAGACATCCACACTCAATAACCTTGGTCTTGATACTGTTATTTTTGTAAATGACTCCTCCTTTGTGGCTGATTATTACACATCTATCTATCTGGTGCTGAAAGACACACAGCCACTGGAATCTTTTACAGACGAATACAAGGATTTTGTAGAGGATTCTCTGGATGATTTAAGCAGTGTGTTTAAAAAACAGCAGGTTGTCCGCAGAGATGAAACTATAGAAGAAGTAATCCGGGAGATTGAAGATGGGGAAAGAGAGATGGAAGAAGAAATCTCCAAAGCCCAGAAAGAAATCGATGACGGACGCCAGCAGCTGGAAGATGCTTACATACAGATTCTGGTTGCCGAGGCTCAGATAGAAAGCAGTGAAAAACAGATTACCGAAGGCGAAAAACGGCTTATTGAAGGTGAAAAACAGCTGGCAGATGGTGAAAGACAGCTGGAAGACGGCAAAAAGAAAATCGAAGAAGAAACAGGTATGTCCTTCAACGAAGCTTCCAACACCATTAAAACAGCTTATGGTATGTATGTTCTCGTTGAAACAATGACAAGCGAAGACAGCAATGCAACTGTACAGGAAGAAATTGACGCAAAAAAAGAACAGCGCACAGAACTCCAGACAGAAAATGCAACACTGACCGCAGAAAATATTTCGCTGAATCAGGAAATCAACCAGCTTAAAACAGCCAACCAGACTCTTCAAAACGAAAATGTACAGCTGGAAGAACAGAATAAACAGCTGGAAGAACAGAATAAACAGCTGGAAGCTGATGGCAAAACAGATGAAGTGCTGACAAACAAGCTGATTATTACCAACAACCAGACAACTATTGAACTGAATAAGTTGAAAATTTCCACAAATGAAACAGCAATAGAAGAAAAAAATGCCAAAGTGGAAAGCAACAGTGAAAAAATAGAAGAAAATAACCGGCAGATTTCAACACTGAGAACTGAAATTTCCAGTCTTGAATCTGTAAGTGCTTTTATCGGAAACGAAACTCTGGCGGAAATACCTGCCATGATTGATGAAATGTTTGGCGGCGATATAGAGTCTGTGTATAATGCAATTCTTCAGATGGAAGATGCACAGGTGGAAATTGCCGCAGGTAAAAAAGAAATTGAATCTGGCAGAGAAGAACTGGAAACAGGCAAAAAACAGATACAGGAAGCTAAAAAACAGCTGTCTGATGGTCGTGTAGAATACGAAAAAGGTAAAAAAGAACTGGAAGACGGACAGAAAGAACTGAACGAAAAACGGGAAGAAGCCAGAATTGAACTTGCAAAAGCCAGACAGCAACTGGAAGAATTGCCAGATGCACAGTGGACTGTGCTGGACAGGGATATGCATTATTCCACATATATGTTTGAAAATAATGCAGAGCAGATGGCTAAAATCGGTTATGTATTCCCTATACTGTTCTTCCTTGTGGCCGCCCTTGTTTGTATGACAACTATGAAACGCCTTGTAGACGAAGAACGCTCACAGATGGGTGTATTTTCTGCCCTTGGTTTTTCAAAAAATAAAATCATCAGCAAATATGTGATTTATGCATTTACAGCCAGTCTTATGGGCAGTCTGGTGGCTATACCTATAGGTATGGCAATATTCCCTACAGTTATTTATTTCTGTTGGCGCCTTATGTATGACCTGCCGGATATGGCTCTTACAATGCCTGCATCTATAGCTGTGCTGGGTGTATGTTCCTTTACACTGCTTATGGTTGCAGTTACATATATGGTTGCACGCAGTGTGCTGAAAGACAACCCAAGCAGCCTTATGCGACCAAAAGCACCTAGAGGTGCCACAAAGGTATTTATTGAATATATACCTTTTATCTGGCAGAAACTCTCCTTTACATCCAAAGTTACAGCCAGAAATATCATCCGCTACAAGAGCCGTTTCTTTATGACAGTTATTGGTGTGGCAGGCTGTACAAGTTTGCTGGTACTGGGCTTTGCTATCAAAGGTTCCATTTCACAGGTAGTTTCCATCCAGTACGGTAACATTATCACTCACGATACTGTAATGACTCTGGAAGATGATGATTATCTTACAGAGATTATGAACAAGCTGGACAAAGATGATAATGTTCATCGGGCGGCACCTTACATGACTTATTCTTCACTGGTGTATATGGACAGTGAGGACAAGGCAATACAGGTGTATGTAATGGACCACAACACTGTGGACGATGCCTTTGATTTAAGACAGAGAAAGGACAAAGAGCCACTGTCTGTTAAAAAAGGTGTTGTTATCAGCGAAAAATTTGCCAAGCTGAATAATATTTCAGCAGGTGACAGCATAACAATAGAATCTTCAAACGGTATCAAAAAACAGGTTGAAGTTGAAGGCATATGCGAAATGTATACCCAGCATTACTTGTTTATCAGTCAGGATATGTACGAAGAAACCTTTGAAGAATCTGTGGTATATGACAATATTGCTATCACCAGTGGTGACAGCGAGTCAGTGATTTCCAGATACAACGAACTCAGCGGTGTGAAAAATGTGGCTGACTTTACAGCTATGAAAGCTACCTTTGACAATATGTTTGACTCTCTGGATATTATCATTCTGGTAATTATTCTGGCGGCAGGCTCACTGGCGCTGGTGGTAATTACTAACCTTACAGAAGTAAATATTTCAGAACGTATACGCGAAATTGCTACACTGAAGGTTCTTGGTTTCAATAACGGGGAAGTTTATTCTTATATTTTCAAGGAAGTATTTATACTGTCTCTTATAGGTATGCTGGTAGGGTTGCCGTTTGGCAAACTGGAGCTTACCTTTGTAATGGATATTATTGATATGGAAATGGTAATGTTCCCTACTATAATACAGCCATCTAGCTATCTGTTTGGCTTTGCAATAACACTGGTATTTACAATCCTGGTTATTCTCCTTATGAGAAAAACTCTGCGTAATGTCCAGATGGTAGAATCACTGAAAAGTGTAGAATAAAAAAATAAAGCCTGCTTTGTAAAACAGCAGGCTTTTTATTTTGTGTAATATTTTAAAAATCCAGTTCTTTTCGGATAAGTATATTGCCTTTTACGGCTTTTATACCATCGTACAGGGCTATCAGTGTAATAAGTCCGTGTACATCGGCTATAAATGACAGGGTGAATATTGCACCGCCAAGGGCATATAAACACACCGCCTTAGTAAAATAGTAAATGGCAGGGGACAGTAACACCAAATCAGCCAATTTATTGTATCTGTGCATAGCACTGTGTATGGCATAGATATTGGCTGTGTCCTGTAAATCAGCCACAAGGGTTTTGCCTGTGTAATCCAGAATAAGCCCCAGCGCTGTAATCCACAGCGCTGTCAGTGAAAAATAAGGCTTTGTAACCAGCTGTTTTACTATATGGGACACACTATAACCATCCATTGATTTAAAAGTGATATCCCACATCAGCATTATCAGGGGTACAGTCCATACCTTGTACCCCACAGATAGTCTTTTTATATGGTGTTTTATTGTTGAGTTATCCATAATATTTCCGTTTAAACTTCTATACATTCATCCAGATGGAATGAGTACAGTATACATTTCACTTTATCTGTGCCAAACAGCTGTTTGGCACCATGGCGGTAAAGTTCCAGCTGGCGGCTGTATCTGGAAACAAGCTGATTTATGTTGTGGATATAGTCAGTCTTGTAATCAATAATTGTTATTTCGTCACCGTTTTCCAGAACACAGTCCATGATACCCTGTATCAGCACTTCGTCAGAAGAATACTGCTCATCTCCCAGTGCATGGGCGGCATTGTATGGCACCAGAAAATCTTTTTCTGTATACACTTTTTCGCTGTTGAGAATCATATTTGCCACATCGCTGTAGATGTATTTCTGGATAGCCTCCATGTTGAGAAGGTCTGGATTGATTTTACCCTCTTTTTCAAGACGGCTGATTTCATTTTCCAGATTGGTTCTTGCCAGCAGTATATCAGCATACTGTGCAAACCGATGCATGGCTGTGCCTTTTTCTGCGGCAGTTGCCTTACCATCTTTTGCAAAATCAGGCTTTGCCAGAGTGACAAAGGAGGATTTTGCAATTTCACTTACAGAAAGTTTTATAGGCAGTGTTGTTCTGGCGATATGTGGATATACAAAGCTGAGATTCTGGTGGACTTTGTCCATATCCATAGAAATTTCCACAACATTGTTTTCGCCTTCTTCCACAGCTGTGTCAGCAGGCAAAAAGTCAGCAGACAGGTTTATCTCGATATTCTGTGGAATTGATTTATCCTCTTCGCCATAGGAATACATATCTGCGATTGCTTTGTGGCTGTGGAATGCCGATACAAGCCACTGCATTGGGGTGGTGGCGTTGCGAAGCATAGCAGGATGAGGTTTATTGTATGTGCAGGCTACAGCTTTTGCCAGTGTTGACTGTGAAAAACTGCGGTTATATTCTCCTGACAGTACCAGCAGATTTTTACTGCGGGTAAATGCAACATATAACAGGCGCATTTCTTCACTGGCAGAACCATCGTCGATTTTGTCCTTTATGGCGGCTATATTCATAGTCGAATGGTTATAGCCAAAGCCGTGGTTGGCATACATGCCTATACCCAGCTGTGTGTCCAGCATAAGACGTCTGATTTTATCCTGCTTGTTGAATTTAGTGGAAAGACCTGTTACAAACACCACAGGGAATTCCAGCCCTTTTGATGTATGCATAGTCATTATGGAAATGGCGTTTTCGCTTTGCTGGCTGTCAGCACTGCTGCCCTTACCTGTTTTTATATAGATATCTATCCAGCGCAGGAATACAGACAAGTCACTGGAATGTGTTTTTGCCCAGTTTCTTGCAAAGTCTATGAGCCAGCGGATATTTTCTCTCTTTTCACTGCCGTCAGCAGTAAAGGCAAGGCGCTGGTAATAGCCTGTTTTTTTGCAGATGTAGTCTACCAGCTTATCAGCAGAGTAAACCCCTGCCATATAGCTGAAATCCTTCATCATTTCCAACAGGTGTTTTGCCTTTGGATTACTGGACAGCGCCAGAGCTTTGTACAGGTTTACTTCCTTGTTGTCGGTGCGGATTTTCAGTATTTCATCCAGAGAAAAAGAGAATATATCGCCGAACATTGTAGCTGTCAGATATACTTCCTGATGAGGATTGGAAACAACTCTCATCAGAGTGATAATACTCTGTACTTCCTGTTTGTTAAGGATAAGCTCGTCATCACGGACAAATGCTTCAAACCCCAGCTTTTCCAGCTGTGCTTTATATTCACTGAAATGTTTGGCATTTCTCATAAGAATACAGAAGTCATCGCTTTTTACAGGGCGGACTACGCCATTTTCTTCAATTTCATAGCCATCCTTAATCATCTGGCTGATGGCTTGTGCTGTGTTCTCAGCCTCGTTTTCGTTGTACAGCCACAGCTTGACACCTGTGTGTGAATCCTTTTCTTTCAAAGTCATCAGCATTTCGTTGTCATCGTATTCCACACCGCCTACAAAACTGCTCATAAGCTTTGAGAAGATATGGTTTACACCATCTATTACAGAGTGACTGCTGCGGAAATTGTGTGGCAGATATATGGTTTTGCCCATAGTCTCATCATCAATGCCAATCTGTCTTTTGGTAAGGAAAATCTCTGGGCTGGCTTTTCTGAACCCATAGATACTCTGCTTTACATCACCTACAACATAGAGATTGGATTGATTCTCTTTTGCAATCATTGTAAATATTGCATCCTGAACAAAGCTGGTGTCCTGAAATTCATCTTCCATTATATATTCATAATGGTCTCGTAAAGACAGGGCAAGTGCAGTAGGTCTGCCTTCTTCGTTCTGCAACAGTTTAAGAGCAAAATGCTCGAAATCAGAAAATTCAAAAGCCTTCCGCTCTTTTTTATTTTCCATAAGTACACGCTGATATTCCAGATACACACTGAAAAGCACAGACACGTACCTGGCTGTAGACTGAATATCAGCGGCATATTGTTCTTTGTCAAGGTATTGGCAGATGTCGGCCATTCTTTCCACAGTTTTTGAGTATTCCTTGTGGACATTGTCTTTTATTGCCTTGCTTTCTTCACAGGCAGGTTTTGCCCTGCCAAGTTTTGGTGCATCACTGCTTACCAGTGCAGTAAGTGTGGCGATATCGTTGGAATACAGGGCAGTTTTCACCCTGTCAGCGTACACAATACATTGGTCAATACCATCTTCATACCCTGTGAAATCACTGCTCTGGTAAATTTTATCCATCTGCATTGCAAGGTATGAAAGGTAGTCCGCATACAGGCCCAGTGTTGAAGAAAGCTGATTAAAGCCCGGCGCAGAAAAAATATCAGTGTTGTTTTCATACTGCTGTGCCATTATTCTGGCGTTTTTCTCTGGGTGTGGCAATGCAGAAAAGAAATAATCCATCTGACGCAGAAATTCCCTTATCTGTCCGTCACTACTGCTTTTGCCGTAAAATGACACCAGTTCTTTGAAAAGAGGCTGGCTGTAACCATAGTTCATTGCAGAGTCTATGGCTTTTTCGTGTAGCATATTTGCCTGTGCATCATCACAGACTGTAAAATCAGGGCTGATGTCAAGGCTCTGGAAATTATCTCTTACCAGTTTGATACAAAATGCATGAATAGTGGAAATATCTGCCTTCTGCAATGCCACTTTCTGCATCTTGATATAGTTGTTGTTTGGGTTTTCCCTTATTTTTTCGTTTATACCTTTTTCAATACGTTTTTTAAACTCTGCCGCAGAGGCGTTTGAAAAGGTAACAATCAGCATTTTGTCAGCAGATACAGGCTTTTCTTCATCCAACAGGAGATTTAAAGCACGGGCAACGAGAACAGTGGTTTTGCCACTGCCAGCGGCGGCGCTGAGAACTGTCAGCTTATCAGCGGCTTCCATAGCACTCAGCTGTTGGCTTGTCCATTTAGGTGCCATTATTCTTCCTCCTGTTCCATTCTGTTGAATTCGTTTTTAACCATCTGGCGCTTTCTGTCCTTGTTGGCACAGATAGTGTTGTACCGACACCAGCGGCAAGGTAGTATACCTTCGCCTGTTTCCAGTGGCATACTGTTGAAATCACCTGCATATATGCCATCAGTCATATTTTTCAGGCTGTCTTTTACATAATCCAGTATGACTTTAAAGCCTTTTTCACTTACAATTTTACTGTCTTTTCCAGCTTTCAGCTTTTCTTCGCCGCTGATTATACCAAAACGACCATCCTGCTTTGTGTCAAAGGCGGCGCTGATTTCTGGGTTTGACAGTGCCATACCCACAGCTGTATAAAGTGTTTCATCATCTTTGTCAAATTTAAACTGTGCATCTGATGGCTGGTAAACCACAGCACCAGCCTGCATATCTTTGTCTTCCTTTGCAAAATCAGACCGCAGTAAAGCATTCATATACAAAAGCAACTGGCTGGACAGACCATTATATATTTCATCAAGGTCAAATTTCTGTTTGCCTGTTTTGTAGTCAATTATGCGCAGATAGTCCTTTTCTTCTCCACGATAAACATCTATTCTGTCCCGCACACCTATTACGTTGACTGTTTTGCCATTGTCTGCTGGTATTTTAAGTGGAGGTATCCTGCCGTCTATGCCTATTTTTTCTTCGAATGCTACAGGACGGAAAAGGCTTTCTTTCTGCTCTGTATGAATATATGCCAAAAGCTGAATGGCATTTTCTTTCATATTTTCATACTGGGCGGTAAATTTTACATCATTGTACACCTGTGGAGGATAGTTTTCTTTAAGGAATTTTTCCACAGCTCCGTCTGCCTGCGCTACAATTTCATCCCACGGTGCCTTGTAATAATCCTCACCATATTTTTCCATTACTGTATGGGTTACATAGTGGAGATAGTCACCGGCAATTCTGGCAGAAAATTCTGCCTTTTCCAGTGGTTTTACTTTCAGTATGCGCTGGATAAAATACATAAAGGCGCACTGGTAGTATGTCTGCACGTGGGTAGGGGACAGTGTTATAGAGTCCCCCAATATATTTTCCAGCAGTTGCAAATCTTTTATCTCAAACTTTCTGCCAGCAGTGTAACGCACATCTGCACCGATAGAAGAAAGTATGTTTATATAGCTTTGTCTGTTTAAGTTGTTTGCCTGTTCACTGATAAAGTCGGTAAAAAATTCTTTTGTTACAGCATAGTCTTCTGCTGGCAGATACCGCTGTTTAAGATTAAGCCGACTGCGAAGCATTTCAATATGTGCAGACAGAATCTGTTTTGAGTCGATATTTTTCTTAGGACAGGATATAAACAGATATTCTCTTGCACTGGTAAGTGCTTTGTAAAAATACAGATTTTCAAAGCTGAAAAGATTTTCAAAGTTATTTTTCAGCGGATAGTTGTTTTCTTTTAAATATTCCCTGTCAGAAGCAGAGATAAGTCCGCTTTCTGATACAAGGGCGGGGAAGATATCCTGTGCCGCCCCCAGTATAAATACAGCTTTCATGCTGTCCAGCTTCATACGTTTTGGGTCAGTTATAATCACGCAGTCCTGTGTTTGTGGGGCAAAGCCTATTTCTGCACCTTCTACAATAAGTGTGAAAAGTGTCTGGATATCACCAGCAGACAAAACCTCGTCTGACAGAATATCGTACAGCTGGTTCAGGCAGTCTATAGCAGTGTCCCACTGACGTACAAGCAGCTGTTTGTCTTCTTCAGTTTTCAGTCTGTTTATTACAGCCATCAGTTTTTCATCACAGCCCAGTGCCAGTACAGTTTCATAGCATTTTTTAAGTATATGTGAAGCCAGCATTTCTTTGCCCGTATCTTCACTGTAGAAAATATCCCACAGGCCTGAGCGGATAAAGTCTATTTTATCCACCATAGCTTTTTCGCTTTGGGTAATTTCAGGCTTTAAGCCGGATGGAGACAAGCCAAAGACTGTACCAAAGTCAAAATCATAGTCTTGCCATACAAACAGATAGTTTTCCAGTGCAGAAATATCATCATCGTCATAATTGGTAAGCCCTGTTTTAAGCAGTGGCATAATAGTCTGGCTGTTGAGACCTTTTGCCATTATTTCCAGAATACTTTTAATCATCACCACTGGCGCACAGGAAGATATGATTCGGTTTGTATCTATAAAATATGGAATTCTTGCCATAGCAAAGCTGTCCTGCAGCTGGTTTTCATATTTATCCAGCTGAGGACATACCACGGCGATATCGTTGTATGTGTAGCCCTGTTTTACAAGGTTGTTTATTTTTGCCACAGTAAATGATACTTCACTGTGCTGGTTTTCAAATTCAGTTACGAAAACATGGTTGTTTTCTTGGTCTGTGCTATCTTCACCCAGCAGATAGCTGTCTATAGCCAGAATTTCATCGTTTGTAAATCTGTGACTGTCTGTTAAAACTACCTGCGGTGCTATGGAAATATCCAGCTTTTTGGCTATAGCCATCAGCTGGCTGGCAGTGTTCTGTACAAAAGAGAAGTTGCCTGTGCCATTGGTGGTGTCAAAAAGGCTGTCGCAGGTCAGTGCAACAGAAACTTCTTTGGCGTCAGACAGCATTTTTGAGATAACCTGCAACTGCCCGTGGCTGAAACTTTCGAAACTGTCTATAAATATATGTGTATTGTAGGTGTAGCTGGCAGGCAGTAGGTCAGCCAGCTTTATCAGCAGGTCCTCGTTGTCGCAGAACTTATCACCCATAAGACCACAGTATTCACTGTAAATCAAAGCCAGTTCTTTCAGCTTTATATTCTTCGCAGGGGCTGACTGTGCAAGAGTAAAGAAAACTTCCGGTGCAATACCGCTTCTTTTCAAATCGTCAAATGTAGAGGCAAGATTGAAGCTGAACCCAAAATTCTGGCTTTGCTTTGAATACAAATCCAGCATTTTTTTCACATTTTCTACAGCACGGCGAGCCATCACCGCCTTGCCAGCTTCTGACAGCGGTGTGGTAATAATTTTGGTATGATTGGTGTTTACATCTCTCATAAGGGCAGTAAAACTGAACACCTCTACCAAATTTGACTGTGCATTGTCCAATGCGGAAAATATTATGGCTTCCGCAGTTTTGGAAAACTGCTCTGGTATTATCAGCAGGCATTTTTCACCCTGCTGTGCCAGAGAGACAATCTGGTTGCATATATATGTGCTTTTGCCGGTACCAGCTGTACCTGTTATAAATTTCAGCATAAAAACCTCATAACAATATAGTTATATTAAGTATACCACATATTGTATTGTAGCAAAAGTAATTGGCAAAAATTTGTACAGTGTATAAAAAATATCACAATGTTAATAATAACCAAAAAGTGAAGGAGTGAATAATATGCTTAATAAAATTGCCCTTATACTGCTGATAGTAGGTGGTCTTAACTGGGGTCTGGTAGGTCTGTTTAATTTTGACCTGGTTGCATTTATATTCGGTGCAGGCAGTCTGCTGGCAAGGGCTGTGTATGTGCTGGTGGCACTGGGCGCAATAATTGCAATACCTATGCTGATGGATAGTACTGGCAATGTGACAGGGGAAATGTAGCGTTTCAACAATCTCCAATCAAAAATTCAGTGATTTTTGACAGCCCCCTTTACACAAGGGGGCCTTTTGTGGAGAGTTATCAGACAGAGTTAAATCAGTTAAAAAATAAACCGTGGATATGCATCCACGGTTTTGTTTTATTACATAGACAGTTTAACTATCAGGTTATATGCCCAGAAAAGAATCAGCGCCCATGTAGCCAGCACAGGTATCATATATCTTTTCTTTGTCTTTTTGTCAGATGGGTCCAGAGATTTTGCCTGTTCCTTACATTCGGCAAGAATATCCTCTGGCATCAGCTTTACACTCAGCCATAAAAGGAAAGGCAACACCAGCACATCGTCCACAGCGCCCAGCACAGGCACAAAGTCTGGCACAAGGTCCAGTGGGGAAAGGACATAGTAAACACACAGTCCACAGGCAATTTTTGCATACAGCGGTGTATCGGCACGTCTGATAGCTATATACATTGCGCTTATCATCTGGTTTATTTCATCTGCTTTGTCTTTAAACTTGCTCATAGCCCTCTCCTTTTAGTGTAATAAACTGATAATAACACAAATCTATCAACAAATCCACACATTTTAGTCTTTGTAATTGTGAAATTTTTCCATTTGTGATATGCTGATAGAAGATTTGACAGAAAAGGTGATGTTATGAAAGACAATAGCTATCTTAAACAGATAATTGAAAATATGGACGGGAATACTTCTCTTGACAGCCTGCAGGCTTATGTGGAAGAAATGGTGAATGTGCGTGGTTTTGCTGATGAAACACCGCAGGACTGCCTGTTGCTTTTAACAGAAGAGCTGGGCGAACTGGCAAAGGAAGTGCGCAAAAACCACACCCACATCAAAAACGACACAGCCAAATCTTCCAGCCACAGTATCAATGGGGAAATGGCAGATGTACTGATGATGCTTTTAGCCCTTGCCAGAACACTGGATATTAATCTTATGGACGCTTTTAAGGAAAAAGAACTGGAAAATTGTACAAGAAACTGGGAATAGTTCTACTTTACAAACAAAAAACATTTTTATCCTTGACTTAATAAATAATAAAGTATATTATTAAATAATGATGATTTTCATCGGGTTTAATATATAAACTTGTCACATGCCGTTGCAAGCCGGCAGCGGTAAATCAGTATTTTGGAGGAAATTATGTTAAACACAGAAAAAACCATGGAAAAGATTGTTGGTCTTTGTAAAAACAGAGGCTTTGTATATCCAGGCTCAGAAATCTACGGCGGTCTGGCAAACACATGGGACTATGGCCCACTTGGCGTTGAATTCAAAAACAACGTAAAAGCTGCATGGAGAAAAAAATTCGTACAGGAAAGCCCATACAACGTAGGTCTTGACGCTGCTATCCTGATGAACCCACAGACATGGGTTGCATCCGGCCACGTAGGCGGTTTCTCTGACCCACTTATGGACTGTAAAGACTGTAAAACACGTCATCGTGCTGATAAACTGATTGAAGAAGCAGGCTTTGAATGCGCTGGCTGGTCCAACGAAAAAATGGCTGAATTCATCAAAGAACAGGGTATCGCATGTCCAGACTGTGGTGGCACAAACTTTACAGATATCAGAAAATTCAACCTGATGTTCAAAACATTCCAGGGCGTTACAGAAGATGCTAAAAACGAAATCTTCCTGCGTCCAGAAACAGCACAGGGTATCTTTGTAAACTTTGCTAACATTCAGAGAACTACAAGAAGAAAACTGCCATTTGGTGTTGCACAGGTTGGTAAATCCTTCCGTAACGAAATCACACCAGGTAACTTTACATTCCGTACAAGAGAATTCGAACAGATGGAACTTGAATTCTTTATCAAACCAGGTACAAACATGGAATGGTTCCAGTACTGGAGAGAATACTGCTACAACTGGCTGCTTTCCCTCGGTATGCATGAAGAAAACCTGAAACTCCGTGACCATTCACCAGAAGAACTGTCACATTACTCCACAGCTACAACAGATATCGAGTTCATGTTCCCATTTGGTTGGGGCGAACTGTGGGGCATCGCTGACCGTGGTGCATTCGACCTTACACAGCATTCTGAACACTGTGGCAAACCAATCGAATACTTCGACCCAGAAACAAACGAAAAATACATTCCACACGTTGTTGAACCATCTCTTGGTGCTGACCGTGTTGCTCTGGCTTTCCTTTGTGAAGCTTATGATGAAGAAGTTGTTGATGCTGAAAAGAACGATACACGTGTTGTTCTCCACCTGCACCCAGCACTGGCTCCATACAAAGCTTGTGTTCTGCCACTGAGCAAAAAACTGTCTGACGAAGCAACAGAAGTGTTCCAGTCTCTGCAGAAACACTTTATGGTTGACTACGACGAAGCTGGTTCTATCGGTAAACGTTACCGTCGTCAGGACGAAATCGGTACACCTCTGTGTATCACATACGACTTTGAATCCAAAGAAGACGGCTGTGTAACAGTTCGTGACCGTGATACAATGCAGCAGGAAAGAATTAAAATCGAAGACCTGGTTGCTTACATCAACAAAAAAATCGAATTTTAATTAATCCCCAAAATAACTAAAGCCACCCAATCGGGTGGCTTTTTTGTGCTATAGCCAGAGAGCTAATGGTAGTGTACAATCCCCCAGTCTGATATTCGTCAGCCAGGGCAGATTGCAGTGGAAGGATTGTGCAGGGAGGCTGTTTTGTTTGAAAATCTTATACAAAAAGTAATATATCTACATAATATTACAAAATATGGCGTAATATGACAAAAAGGAATGGCTAAAACCATTCCTTTGCATTTATTTAAGGATATATTCCATTTTTATCATTTCTGGGGTAAAGCCCAGTTTTTTGTAAAGCCTTACAGCGTCGGTGTTATAACTGCTTACATTCAACTGGATTCTGTCCACATTGTTTTCCTTGGCTGTTTCTTTCACTTTTTCCATCAGCACAGTTCCTATGCCTTTACCACGGTGGCTTTCTTCGATTACAAGGTCAGAAATCCACAGGCTTTTAAAGGGGTGGATTATGGACGCTTTCATATCCATTATTGAATAGCTTACCACACCTGCAATTTCGCCATTTTCCTCCACCGCCAGCAGAACATTACATTCACTAAGCAGTTTATCATATATGTCCTGTGTGAAAAAATCTTCTGACATATTATATACATCAGGGCGCAGGTTTACATGGTGTTGTTGCAGCTGCACCATAAGTTTTTTAAGTTGTGGGTAGTCGGATTTATCAGCAGGACGGAGATTGATTTTCATTTTCTGTTTCTCTCTTTTTGTTGTATATTTCTTCAACAAGTGCAGACAACATAATAATCACCACTGCAATAACATATATTGTATATATTTTTTGTACAGCAGGGTTTTTGTCTGTTTCGTTAAGCGCATACAGGGCTGTGTATCTTGACTTGGTGAAAGCATAATTCATAATAAGTACACGGAAAAATGTGAATAGGTAATTAATCCAATTTGGTTTTGACTTATCTTTGCGTACAAAAGAATTATTTACCCCCAGCAGTTTTGCAGAAAGCCAAATCAAAAATATACACAGTAAAACAGTGGCTATTATTACTAAAATGTTGTATTTGAAGTATTTGCCTGTTTTCCGTGTGTACACATCAAGCTGTGCCATCGGCACAAACATACAGGAAATCAGTATGTATGAGATAATCTGACGAATGGTGTATTTTACTTTATTATCCATAATAGACCTCCTGAGGTGATAGTATATTTACATATATCTTCTTAATTTAATTATATAATACAATTTTCACAATTCAATGATTTCACAAAAATATCATTATTACAAAACAGTCACATATTATATAAAATTATATAAAAATAAACACACAGTAGCTGTCAAATACCACTGTGTGTTTACTTGTTTATAGCTGGATTGTTTGTTCTTTCGAGAAGATAGTCAATAGAGACATTAAAATAATCAGCTATTTTGATTAATGTTTTATAGTCTGCTTCGTGTGAGCCTGTTTCGTATCTGCTGATAGTGTTTTGGCTCATAGAAAGGTCGATGGCAAGTTTTACTTGGGATATGCCACGTTGTTTTCGCAATTCTTTTAATCGCATATATACCACCTCGTTGACATTATTATCCCATAATGGTATATTTAAAATATCCTGTTTCGGTATATTTATTGCTTCGCGAAAATTACAAGTGCTATTAAGAGAAATTTCAGGAGGAATATACAATGGAAGAAAGAAATGACATAATTGAGATATTGGATAAGCCAGAAAGTGTAGAAACTTTCACTGTCAAAGAAGAAAAACAAAAGATAAATGAAAGTCTTATTGTTAAACTGATAGTAGTAATTCTTTTATTTGCTACTGTAATTTTTGGTATTAATGCCTATTCAAATAAGAATGTTAAAATTGACGACCAGAAAGAAAAAATTGTTGAGCAGGAAAAAACTATCGCTAATTTAGAAAAATTGGTAGCAGATTTAAAATTGCGGATAGAAACAGAAGATGATGTTGTTATTGTTGAAACTGAAGAAGAGCGAATGATAAGAGTTACTAAACAGGTTGAAAAAGCTTTGCAGAACTCAAGCGAACTGACAACAGTAAAGCATAGATACGATGCAGTAGGCATCTTTTCTGATGTTAAAAAAATATTCAAAAAAATACCATTAAAATTTACTGAAACAAAAATTGTGTATGTGTATAGCGGGGAAGTAACTGCTGGCATTGACTTGAGTGATTTGAAAATAGATGTTGTTTCAACAGGGGACAATAAGAAAATCATCATTACATTGCCAGATGTAAAAGTACTTGATAGCGATGTAGAAGCAGATTCATTTGAATTTCCATACGTTGATGTGTCAGTTTTGAATCCAAAGGATATGAAAGACTACATAAAAATAGTTGATGATTTGGAGAAAGAAAAAAGGATACAGATGGAATCAGATAAAGAATTTATAAAATCAGCCGAAGATAACTGCAAACGAGTTATAGAAGGATTCTTCAAAGCGGCTGGTGTTGAGTATAGCATAGAATTCAGATAGGAGATATAAAATGGGCGCGTTAGATTTGTTTTGGGAAATTATATTTTTGGTAGGTGGTCTTGCAATAATACTTTTATGTTCTAAAGTTAAAAAAACAAAAAGGTCAAAATCATCAAAGTTACCATTTAATATTTTAATTGCTGTTGCGATAATTCTTATGGCATTTAGACTGATTACTTGGTTTGTATAAAAAATACCCCGCTGTTTCCAGCGGGGTATTTGCATATTTCTATTAAATTAACCAAAAATTTCTTTGAAGATTGCCTGGCCAGCTGGGGAAGTAGCGATACCGCCCATAGCTGTTTCTTTCAGCTGTGGTGGCAGCATTTTGCCTACTTTGAACATACTGTCTACTACCTGGTCAAATGGGATGTGCGCCACCTGACCTGCCAGAGCCATATCAGCACTGATAAGTGCGTTTACAGCGCCAGAAGCATTTCTCTGTGCACATGGCAGTGCAACCAGACCTGCAACAGGGTCACATACAAGACCCATTACATTAATCATTGCAAAGCCAGCGGCATCCAGACATCTGTCGTCTGTTGCGCCCATCATATATGCGGCAGCGGCTGCAGCCATACTTGCTGCTACACCACATTCTGCCTGACAACCACCGTCAGCGCCAGCAACAGTTGCATTTTTTGTAAAGATAGCGCCTACGGCACTTGCTGTAATCAGCGCTTCCAGTGTTTTTTCTCTGGAAACTTTTTTGTCTTCCATTACACCCAGCAGAACTGCAGGTACAATACCACAGCTGCCTGCTGTAGGGCTGGCACAGATTTTACCCATAGAAGCATTAACTTCGCTACAGGAGTATGCCAGAGACATTACATAGTTGATGTAACCGCCTGTGATGGATTCTTTTTTGGAATATTCATACTGGCAACTTGCAACACCGTCAATAAGACCACCTTTTGTAGCCTGTTTTGTTTCCAGCGCTTTCAGTGCGGAGTTGAACATAATATCCAGACGATTGGAAAAATGTTCCATTACTCTTGCTCTTGACATACCTGTCAGCTTAATTTCGTTATCAAGAGCAACTTCCCATATACGTTTGCCTTCTGCGTTACAGATGTGCAGAAGTTCTTCAGCGTTTTTATACATAGCTTATTCCCCCTTGATATTTACTACAACAACGGAAAGTACGTTGTTTACCTGACGCAATTCTTCGATAACGTTTTCTGGAATGAGATCGTCACATTCAATTACACAGAATGCTTTGTCGCCACGGCTTGTGCGGCTTACTTTCATAATACCGATGTTGATATTGTTGAAAGCCAGAATTGTAGTAACGTCGCTTACTACACCTTTAACGTCCTGCTGCTGTACAATAACAGTAGGGCTGGTAGCTGTCAGCTCACAGGCCAGACCGTTGATGTTTGTAACAAGGATACGGCCGCCACCAAGGGAAGCACCTTCCACGAAAAATTCTTCGCCCATTTCATCAACAAAAGTGATTCTGGCTGTATTTTCGTAAACTGATGGAATTTCTGTTGGGTAGAACACAAATTCCACACCCTGCTGCTGTGCGATTTCAAAGCTATGACCCAGATTTTCGTCATCTTCGCTCATGCCCAGTGCGCCTGCAACAAGGGCAAAGTCTGTAAAGTGGCCACGGTATGTGCTTGCAAAAGAGCCACCCAGACCGAAACGAACCTTTTTGAAAGGTTTGTCAAAAATAAGGCGTGCAGTTTTTGCAAGCTTTGCAGCGCCTGCTGTATGTGATGATGATGGGCCAATCATTACAGGGCCCACTACATCCAATAAACTGATATTCATAAATTAAACCTCCGGTATGTCTTTACCTTTTCTAAAATTTATATTATAATTAATTTTAACATAATAAATATTAAAAATAAATAGGCATTTGTATCGAATTAAAGCCTGTAAGATGTAATATTTTACAAAAAAATGGGGTTTTGACTATATGGTTGCATTAATAAAACCCTTTTGGAAAATGCCTGTAAAATAGAAAATATATACGCAAAGTGTGGTGCAGAATAAGTTTATATTTTACAAGAATTTTACGATATTTTGCTTGTACACTAAAATCAAATATATTAAAATATATCCTAGGTAGGTATGTATAGATATGACTTACGATAAAAAACAAAAATTTTTAACAGATTTTTTCTATTATGGAATTATACTGGCAGGGCTGGTTCTCCTTGCAAAAGGTGCATGGGAGTACTTAACGCCTTTTGTAATTGCCTTTGTGGTGGCATTCTGTCTGAAGCCACTGGTAAACAAAGTGAATGTACATCTTAAAATCAAGCGCAGTGTGTCTGCAATCCTGTGTGTGTCGGCTTTCTATATAGCCGCAGGGGCAGTGATTTCGCTGACAGGGGTGCAGATAGTGTTGTTTGTGCGAAACCTGTTTTACACATTGCCTGAATATTACACAGCAGAAGTTGCACCGGTAATTTCAGAGATACTCCACGATATGCAGCGCATTATGCAGAACTTTGACCCAAGCATTACAGCTATGGCGGAAGAATATATCGCCAGCACTATGGACAAGGTGGGCAGCTGGGTTTCATCACTGTCAGTTAACATGTTGTCTAAAATATCCACTTGGATTGCGGCTGTGCCTGGGTTGTTTATCAAAACACTGATTACAATAATTGCCACTTTCTTTATTTCCATAGATTACTATGAAATCACACTGTTCATTGCAAAGCAGATGGATACAAAATGGATATCCATTATGTACGATGCTGAAGAATATGCAAAGACAGCGCTGGTACAGTATATCAGGTCTTATTCACTGATTCTGTTCATCACATTCTGTGAAATTGCACTGGGGCTGTGGCTGTTGAGAGTAAATCACCCAGCCATTATAGCACTGCTGATTTCTGTATTTGACATTCTGCCTGCCGTAGGCACTGGTGGTATTATTATTCCGTGGGGCATTATCGCTCTCATTCTTGGGGATATTCCGCTGGGTATCGGTATGCTGGCACTGTATCTTATAGTTACAGTTGTCAGAAACACACTTGAGCCAAAGATAGTGGGGGAACAGGTTGGCCTGCACCCTGTGGCAACACTTATGTCTATGTTCCTTGGCTCCAAACTTCTTGGTATTGTAGGTCTTTTTGGATTCCCAATCGGCCTTGTTATACTTACAAAATTAAATGATTCAGGCAAAATTAAACTTTTTAAATAAGGAGAGAAATTTCTTATGAGTATTGAAAGCGTACTTTCACTTTGTGGCGGTCTTGCACTGTTCCTCTATGGTATGCACATGATGAGCGACGGTCTTGAAGCTGTTGCCGGTGAAAGAATGAAACAGATTCTCGAAAAACTTACATCCAGCACATTCAAAGGTATTTTTGTTGGTACACTTATCACAGCTATCATCCAGTCTTCATCAGCTACTACAGTTATGCTGGTAGGTTTTGTAAACTCTGGTCTGATGGCTCTTGAAAATACAGTTGGTGTTATCATGGGTGCCAACATCGGTACAACAATGACAGGTATTTTGATGTCTATCGGTATTTCTGACGTTGCACCACTTATCGCTATCGCAGGTGTTGTTCTTATCATGTTCTTCAAAGATGAAAAGAAAAACAATCTGGGTATCGTTATCGCAGGTCTTGGTATCCTGTTCCTCGGTATGAACATGATGTCTGACGCTATGAGAGGCATGCGTGACAACCAGGCATTTATCAACCTGATGACAAGCCTTAAAAACCCTGTTCTGGGTGTTCTTGTTGGTACAGTATTTACAGCTCTTATCCAGTCTTCTTCCGCATCTATCGGTATCCTGCAGGCACTGGCTATGGCTGGTCTGGTAACACTGGATAGCGGTATTTACGTAATGTTCGGTTTTGCTATCGGTACTTGTGTAACTGCTGTTATCGCATCTATCGGCGCAAACACAAACGCAAAACGCGTTACAATCATCCACCTTGCATTTAACGTTATAGGTACTGCTGTATTTGTAATTCTGTGTCAGTTTATTCCGTATGTACAGTTCTTCCAGAACATGTTCCCGGAATCACCTGAAGCACAGATTGCAAACGCATTCCTTGTGTTTAAAGTAGTTACAACATTTATGCTGTTCCCATTTACAAAACAGCTGGTTGCTTTCTCAAGAAAAGTTATCAAAGACGCACCACAGCCAGAAGTACGCCCATCTATTTCTGACAGAGCTGTTTCCATTTCCGGTTACCACTTCGGTGCGGCTGCTGTAGCTATCTCTCTTATCAGAGAAGAAGTTAACTACATGTATGACATCGCAAAGCGTAATGTAGCACTCAGCTTTGATGCTGTTCTGGAAAATACAAACAAATATGATTCTGAAATCGATAAAAATGAAGACGAACTGGACAGACTCAACAGCGAACTTTCCCAGTATATCTCCAGCATTCTGGGCCATATCAGTGCTGTAGACAGTGACGTTGTTTCCGGTTACTTCAGAATCGTTGGTAATATCGAACGTATCGGTGACCACGCTACAAACTTTGCAGATTACACAAAATTCTTCCTTTCCAAAAATGAAAGACTGTCTGACAGAGCACAGAGCGAAGTTGTTATTATGAAAAAGGTAACTCTGGAAACTATGTCTCTGCTGGAAGGCGACAGACGTGAAGATGCTGCAACAATGCTGGCAAATGTGGCAAGAGCAGAAGACGATATCGACAACATTACAGACGAATACCGCAATGCACAGATGGACAGAATGAAAACTACAACATGTTCACCAGAAGCAAGCGTTGTTTACTCTGAAATGCTTACAGACTTTGAACGTATCGGCGACCACCTGCTGAACATCGCAGAAGAATTTGCAAAAATGTACCCTGCTAAAAACTAATACTTAAAACATAGTGAATAAAATAAAACAGACTGCTACGGCAGTCTGTTTTTTTATTGCTCAAATAATTGTAGCCAAATAAAAAAACGGACACTGGAAAGTGTCCGTTTGATATTATCAGAAGTACATGCTGTTTTCTGGGAAGATGTCATTACATGTTGTTCTTACACCCAGTTTTTTCAGTGTGGATGCGTCACCAGTTCTCAGCATTACTGAAGAGTGCAGGTCAGCACCGCGTAATTTTGGCAGCTGTGCCAGTGCCAGTTCTACAGTAGGGTTTGTATTGGATGCCACTGTAAGTGCCAGCAATACGTCGTCCAGCTTCAGTGCGGAGGCTTTGGAACCAAGGATGTTTCTCTTCAGGTCCAGAATAGGCATCAGAACGCTGGCTGGAATCAGCTGGATAGCATCGTTGATGCCTGCCAGATGTTTCAGTGCGTTGATTGTAGCGGCACTTGTAGCGCTCATAACATCACTTGCTTTACCTGTGATAATTGTGCCGTCCTGCAATTCGTATGCTGTTGCGGCGTGGCTGCTGTTGTGAGCTTTCAGGTTTGCAGGTGCTACACAAGGGCGGTCTGTAGATGGTGTAAGACCTAGCTGGTTCAGCAGGTTTTCCAGTTTTTCCACCTGTGACATACTTACTTTACCCAGTTTATAATCGCACAGTGCTGTGTAGTATCTGTAAATTATTTCCTGATTGGATGCATATCTACAGGCTTCGTCATCGATGATAGCGTTGCCAACCATGTTCACACCCATATCTGTTGGTGAACGGTAGAAGTTTTCATCGCCTGTGATGTTCTTCAGAATTGTTTTAACAATAGGGAAAGCCTCTACGTCACGATTATAGTTAACTGTTGTTTCGCCATAAGCTTCCAGATGGAATGGGTCAATCATATTAACGTCCATCAGGTCAGCTGTAGCTGCTTCGTAAGCAAGGTTTACAGGGTGTTTCAGTGGCAGATTCCACACTGGGAATGTTTCGAATTTTGCATAGCCTGCAAAACGGCCACGCTTGTGTTCGTGATAAACCTGTGACAGACACACTGCCAGTTTGCCACTGCCAGGGCCTGGGGCTGTGATAACTACCAGAGGTTTTGTTGTTTCAACAAAATCGTTTTTACCATAGCCATCATCACTTACGATTGTTTTTACATCGCGTGGATAGTTTGGAATAGAGTAGTGTCTATAGCTTTTGATGCCCAGATGGCTCAGTTTTGTAATAAAATTGTCTGCAGCTGGCTGGTGGTTGTACTTTGTCAGCACAACGCCGTTTACAGCGATGCCCATAGCTTTGAATTCATCTGTGAGACGCAGGATATCCATATCGTATGAGATACCAAGGTCAGCACGGATTTTTGTTTTTTCTATATCATCTGCAGAGATGCAGAAAATGATTTCTGTATCGTCGCTGAGTGCTTTCAAAAGTTTGATTTTAGCATCAGGTTCAAAACCAGGCAGTACACGGGAAGCGTGGAAATCGTCGAACAGTTTGCCGCCAAACTCCAGATAAAGCTTGCCGTCAAATTTTTTGATGCGCTCTTTGATTTCGTGGGCCTGTTTTTCTACATACAGCTCATTACTGAATCCTTTTTTATACATGTCTGCACTTCCTTTTTAAAAATTGTAAACCATACTCTAATAGTATACCACCGTGAGAAAAGTTAAACAATTATTTTTTTGCTTTGATTTTTTAGAAAAAATAATAGGGCTTTTATATAACTTTCACAAAATTTTTAAACACTGGAAAAAGGTGGATTTTTAGCTGTGAAAAGGCCTTGAATTTTTTGTGAAAGCTATTGACAAAGTAAAGGTACAGTACTAAACTACACAATAGAAGCCAAGATGTTACATGGCAAATCATTTATTTAAAAGGAGAACAATTATGGCTAAATACGGTTGCGTTGTATGCGGTTGGACTTACGACGAAGATATGGGTGATGACGACCTGGGTATCCCAGCAGGCACACCATTCGATGAACTTCCAGAAGATTTTGAATGTCCACTGTGTGGCGTAGGCATCGACCAGTTTGAAAAGGTTGACTAATATTTGTTTTTATGGCAGGGTGTGCGGCATCCTGCCTTTTTATTTGTAATAAAAAGATATTTGTGCTATAATTCCAAAAGCAAAGGAGGGGTGAATATGAAAATATCCATAATCGGCTATTCTGGGGCTGGCAAGTCAACTACTGCCCGCAAACTGGGTGAAAAGCTGGGTATTCCTGTGTTGCACCTTGACACTGTGTACCACATGCCAGGCTGGCAGGTAAGACCAAACGAAGAAAGTGTGGCCATCGTGTCCAGATTTATGGAAGAAAACGAAAGCTGGGTTATAGACGGCAACTATAAAGCCATGATTCAACAGCAGCGTTTTGATGAGTCAGATATGATAATCTTTTTCAATTTCAACAGATTCACCTGTTTTTGCCGTGCCTTTGGCAGATATCTGAAATACAGGGGTAAATCCCGCCCGGATATGACACAGGGCTGTAACGAGAAATTTGACCTTGAATTTGCCAAGTGGATACTGAAAGACGGCAGAACACCACAAAAGGTAGAAGCGTACAAAAATATGTGCAGAAAATATGCCGATAAAGTGGTGGTTATACGCAACCAGAAAGAACTGGATAAGTTTCTTGAAAATTTTTAAAAATTTTTTAAAAAAAGTGTTGACATTTGCGAATCCTTGAGTTATAATAATCAAGCACTCGAGAGAGAAAGCAACGGGATGTGGCTCAGTTTGGTAGAGCGCCTGGTTTGGGACCAGGATGCCGCAGGTTCGAATCCTGTCATCCCGACCACTTGGAATAGTCAAAACGCAATTAAGCGCTGACTATTCCATTTTTTTTTGTTTAAAATAATTTTTTTACAGCAGGTAGGTGATACCTGCTGTTTTTTTATGCGATTTTTCCCTGCACAGGCAGATATTCAACTGCAACACCTTCGCGTGATTCAATAACTACATTGTTACCGCTGAATTCATTCGGTACATCGAGAATTCCAAGAAATTTGTAATGTATAACAATTCTCTGGGTTTTACTTTTGCCACTGCCTTCGATATTGTAGACTTCTATCTTTTCAATAAGTTCTTTAAGTTCTTTCAGCAGTATTGGATTTATGTACTTCATTTCAAGAAATTTTTTTACTTTTTCTGTGAACTTCTTTTGCCTTGCCACAGTATCTTTCAGCTTTTCCAATTCTTTTTCGTAATCATTGATAGTTCTGATGTTTGAATCCTGTTCCATAGAATGTGTCTCTGAAAGCTGTCTGAACCAATCATCGCTTATTTTACCGGAAATATTATCTTCGTACATCTTTTCAAAAAGAGTAAGAATCGGAAATTTAATGTGTAACTTTCACAAAAGTTTTGCAAACCCATCTTTTTTGTGCCTTTTCACCTGTAGCCGTTTAAAATAGTCAAAAGGTTAAGTTTTTAAAAGAAATTAACAAAACTTTCACATTTAACTGTATTTGGATGGATTAAAATTTTTCCCCTCATATGTAGAGGGGGGGAAGCCAAAATGTTAAAAATATTGCCGTTTTACACTGAAATTTCACATTCGGCAGCATTTTCAACTGCAAACTGGTTTTCAGTTGTAGTTTCATATTGCAAAAAAGCAGGTATTAATTATGGGTGATTATTGCAAATAAAAAAGACATCAGGTATATGGTTTCCCGATATACTTAATGTCTGACAGATAGTAGTTTTAATATAAAAATTCATTGGCGATGAAAAGTACAAGAGTGCCGTTATCGGCAAAATATCTTTGTTTTTTAGTGCGCAGAGAAACTTGAAATATTTGCCGATAATATGCTATAATACTTACATAATGAATAACTATATCCTTATGCAGAGGTGGTATATAAATGGCATACCTTTCAGTTACTGAAATAGCAAAAAAATGGAATATATCTGAACGCAGTGTCCGCAATTACTGTGCTCAGGGCCGTATCGAAGGTGCATTCCTTACAGGTAAAACCTGGAATATTCCTGATAATGCTGAAAAGCCGGAAAGAGCAAAAAGAAAATCCAGCAAGCCTGAAACTTTATTGGGTATATTGAAGCGTGAAAAAGACAGTAAACATCACGGTGGCATTTACCATAAAACACAGATAGACCTGACATATAACTCAAACCACATTGAAGGCAGCCGTCTTACACATGACCAGACCCGTTACATTTTTGAAACAAATACAATCGGCATTGAAAATGAAGTTGTAAATGTTGATGATGTTATCGAAACAACAAACCATTTCCGCTGTATTGATATGATTATTGATAATGCCAAAGGTGCTCTGACAGAGAAATTCATAAAAGAACTTCACAAAGCGCTTAAAACAGGTACAACTGATTCCCGCAAAGATTGGTTTGCTGTTGGTGATTATAAAAAAGTTCCAAACGAAGTTGGCGGTATGGAAACAGTATTGCCGGAAAATGTGTCAGACCATATCAAACAGCTTCTGTCAGAATATAACGGCAAAGAAAATAAAACTTTTGATGATATCCTTGATTTCCATGTTAAGTTTGAACGCATACACCCGTTTCAGGACGGTAATGGCCGCATAGGCAGACTGATTATGTTTAAAGAATGTCTCAAACATAATATTGTTCCATTTATTATTGAAGATAATCTAAAAATGTATTATTATCGCGGGCTTAAAGAATGGAACAACGAAAAAGGCTATCTTACAGATACCTGCCTGACAGCACAGGATAAATACAAAGCATATCTGGATTATTTCAGAATTGAATATTAATCAATGTTAAGCTTATAATATGAAATTTAGGATTATACATCGTTTTTAATACCCAGAAAAAGATAGATAAAATAAAGGTGGTGAAAAAGTTATGCAGATTAAAGATAAAGAAAATTCAGTTGATCGTGTTGAATTGAAAGGCTTTTTAGCTGAGTTTAGGGGAGCTCTTGAAGAGGAAATTAATAAAATAAAGAAGAGTGGTCAATCATCTACATTATTGTTTTCAGGTCGTCAAATTGAAGCACGAGGTATAGAACGATGGTATAGATTTGGTGTTGAATATGTTCCAACTGTCCCTGCGGATACACCTTGTAAATTGATAATAGGTAAAGAGCAATATGATGTTACTGTTGTGAGTTTTGAAGAAAATTCTATTGTGCTTTCTTCAAAAAATGTATTGCCGGATACACTAACTAAAGCAAGACTTGAAAACGGAGCTACAGTTTTGATGGAACGTTTGATAAAGTGTATAGAAGAAAATGCTGATAAAGATAATCCAGTGGGTAACAGAATGCTTTCAACAGATGGAAGTATATATCATTCAAAGAAGATTTTTGAATATAGTGACATCAATCTAAAATTAAATAATACTCAAAGTCAAAATGATGCTATAGTATCGGCACTTTCAAATGATATTACATATATTTGGGGACCTCCAGGAACAGGTAAAACTACTGTAATAGGACAGATTATTGATGAATTATATAAGCATAAAAGGTCGGTGTTGGTAGTATCTCATACTAATACCGCTGTTGATGGTGCCATAGGAAAAGCATATAAAACATATTCAAAATCTAATAATGTAACGGATGAGAATTGTCCTATTTTAAGAATTGGCGTTCCTTCTAAAGACTTGCCAGAAAAGGTTATGTTGTCATATCACGTTGCTGAATTGGGTAAAGAACTATATGAACGAAAAGATGCGTTAGAAAAACTTCAAAAAGAGTTGCAGTCGCGAATTAGCGAAATACAACCAATATTAGCAAAAGATAATTGGATAAAAGAAAGTAACCTTAAATATATTTCAGAAAGTTTGAAAAAGATTAGTTCATATGAAAAAGAACTTGCAGAAATTCAGTGCGAAATTGAAATAATAAATGTATCGTTAGCAGAAGAAAAAACAGCACATCCAGAATATGCTAATTTTCTAATTTTATCAAAAACACTGAAAGCAAAAAAGAATGATTATGCCGATATATGTGATAAGGTTAAACAGTATGAAAAATCTATTGACAAGTTATCGCAGGATATACAGAATTCTCAAGATGAAGAGAAAAAACATTCTATATATGCAAATTTATTGGAACAGCAATCCAAGTATATGTCTGAATCTTTTTTAAAAAAAGAGATAAACAATTTAAGTGCACAAATTATAAATCTTCAACATAATATTGATAATTTGATGTCACAACAGATTAAAGCACAGCAATTTATTTCTGATTATGAAAAGAAGAATTCTATTGCAAAACTTTTAGTTAACAAAAATTCAGTATCACAGAATTACGCCGTGTTGGAGCGAATACGAATAGAACTTCCAGCTATTAATGAAGAACTGTTTCGTAAACAGAATCTAAAAAATGAGTATTCTCAACAATTAGAAAAACTTTTTCTTTTACAGGAGCAGATGAAAGCTGTTACGCCTTCAAAAACACCCGATTACTGGAGAAATCAAGCCTGTGAACTTCAAGTTGAATTGAGAATAGTTCAAAAAGAACTTAAAGACTTGTTTGAATTGAAAAATTCTATATATGAAGTGATACGCGAAATAGAAGAGCAGCAAAGCAATGCAAAAGTGTCCTTCGACACCATCAGTGAATTGGGTAGAAAATACAGAAGAGAAAAAGATAATTTAGACGCAATTAAAGTCAAGTATAACGAGGAATATAGGATTTGTTTTGACAAATTGGAAAAAGAATTATCTCTTTGTATTGATTTCTATGATTGTTCGCTTTCTGAAGATGTTTCTGTTCTTTATGATGAACTTTCAAATGTGTTTGATGTGGTAAAAAAAGAGATAAAGAGCATCGACATAGGAAATATCAAAAAAGAAAAGGAAGAAATATCTAATCAAATAATTGAAAATTTCCGTCAATTAAATGAACTTAAAGAAAAAATGCAGGAGCTTGAAAAACAAGCTATAGAAAATGCAAAAATAGTAGGTGCAACGCTTGCAAAAACATATTTAAGTGCAACATTGCGAGAAAGAAAATTTGACACAGTAATTTTGGATGAAGCGTCAATGGCTTCAATTCCTGCGCTATGGTGTGCAAGTTATCTTGCGGAAAAAAGTATTGTTATTGTAGGTGACTTTTTGCAATTACCACCTATTGTTATGGCTGACACACCTATGGCACAAAAATGGTTGGGAAAAGATATTTTTTACCATAGTGGAATGCAGGGAAGGGCTCGAAATAAAGCTACTTGTCCTGAAAATTTTGTTATGCTTAATAACCAGTTTCGCATGGAGTCTGATATTGCAAATATTGCTAATATGTACTACGGAGCATATGGTGGCCTTCAATCGGATGATAATAACGAATATCGTGTTAAAGATCGTAAAAAATTCTATGATTGGTTTCCGAGCGAAAAGGGCAAAGAAAACATTCATTTGGTTGATACGGAAAGCCTGCATGCGTGGGTTACAGGTGTGCCTCAGGGGAAGAGTCATAGTCGTTTAAATTGTTTTTCTGCGGCTGTTTGTGTTGATCTTGCTTTTGAATTTTTGGAAAACAAACTTAAGGAGATTGATCCCGACAAGGCACAGCCAACGAAAGAAGCTTCTGTATTGATAGTTGCTCCGTACAAACCACACATATCAAGAATTAATCAACTTATAGATTTAGAATATCGTAATAGAGGATATAAAGAAAATCTGAATTTGATTAGAGCGGGTACAATTCATAGTTTTCAGGGAAGCGAGGCAGATATTGTTATATTTGATCTTGTTATAGATGAGCCCCATTGGAAAGCAAATTTATTTATGACAGATAAAGAAGTTGATGAAGATTTACGAAAAATGTTTAATGTGGCTATTACCCGTGCGAAGTTCAAGCTGTATGTTGTTGGTAACTTTTCGTATTGTCAGAAAAGAGCCAAGAATAATGCTCTGTCAGAGTTGTTGGATAAACTTATTAATGAAAAGCATCTTGTTAAAGAAAATGCCAAAGAGCTTATTCCTAATATCGAATATACTAGACAATCAGAATTTTCGTTTGATGGAAATATTAAAGGTAAACATATTGTCTGCCGTGAAGATATATTCAACAACTATTTTATGAATGAAATTAGTTCCTTTAAGAAAAGGTTGATTATCTATTCAGCTTTTATGACAGAAGCACGCCTTAGTACATTGATACCTGCGTTTGCCGACGCAATTAATAAAGGGAAACAGATAGTTGTTGTTACAAAAGCTTTATCCGATCGTGGAAAATCTGAAGTATCGCAGTATAAGAAATGTGAAGATGAATTACGAGCGATTGGTGTAAATGTTATCCATAAAAAGGGTATGCATGAAAAACTAATATTTGTTGATAGCAAAGCTGTTTGGATTGGTTCATTAAATGCACTTAGTTTCACAGGATTAACTGGTGAAATTATGCAACGACATGAAGATCGTGATTTAACAGCTGAGTATGAAAAGCTTTTCGATATTGAGCATATTTGTGAAACGATAGAAAAAACATATGAACAGCGATGTCCTATTTGTGGAGATGAAATGTTGGTAAAAGAAAGTGACGAAGGTGGTATTTATTGGCAATGTGTTAATGAAGACTATTCAAGAAATACATCTCAGCAATATCCACTGGATGGTATTCTTCGTTGTAAATGTGGTGCTCCATATGTCTTTGCAATGAAGAATGAACCTCGTTGGGTATGTTCTGAAGATCCAAAACATTATCAAAAAATGCGTGAAGGTGATTTAAAATTAGAAAAAATGGCTGCATTAATTCCAACGAAAAAAGCCCGAAAAGATGTTGATTTGTATTTTGCACAACGTCGTAAAGAACGTGAATCAACAAAGAAAAAAATACCACAAAATACAAAATCAAAATCTAAAAAACTTAGTGATGATGTACCGGAACAACTGGAATTGGTATAGGTTTGTTTTTGTGGTATGGTGAATAATCACATATTGATAATGATATGATGTTGTTAGCTTTTGATTTTAATATATGGTTATTAAAAGATTGGCAGGAACTATATTATAGTTCCTGCCAGGCTTTACATCCATCTATTGGTTTAATATTTTCTGATTAAGTATTTTGGGCACATAACGGGTAGTACATTACGGTACAATCACCCTGCCCATAGAAAGCTTCAGTCGAAAGACTGGAGTTTTTTGTTTTATATTGATTTTTATAGCAGATAGGTTTATTTGCTGTTTTGCGATTTTAACGGATATAACAGTTAAAAATATTTAAAATAGAAATTTTAACGGTTATATCGAATAAAATCCAAAAGAAAATGCCGAAATGGGAATAATCTTTGAAAATCTTGCGCTAAATTCCAGTTTCGGCATAAACTTTGAAAAAATCAAAGAAGTTTCCCATTTCGGAATAAACTTTTGCGAATTTTGTCACAAAACAGGCTGAAAAAACGCAAAAAATGTTACAAATGAGAAATTGGCATAAAACCCCCCGGGAATCTCTCGATTCCCCGGGGGGGGTTATTATATTGAATTATTCGCCAAGGAACAGTTCGGACAGTGTGATAGGGTCTACATATTCACCGTCTTTGTAAACGCGCATATTGCCGGAAGCAATTTCGTCAATCAGGATAACCTGGTCAAGTTCTTTATTGTAACCGAATTCGAATTTGATATCGTAAAGGTCCAGACCTTTTTTAGCAAATTCTTCAGCAACGATTCTTGTGATTTCCTGTGTCTGTTTCTTTGTGGATTCGTACTGTTCTTCTGTCATAACGCCCAGAGCAACCAGACCTTCTTTTGTTACCAGTGGGTCGCCTTTTGCGTCGTTTTTAAATGTCATTTCAACGTATGCATCCAGTGGAGCACCTGCTTCGATGTAATCGCCATATCTTCTGATGAAAGAGCCAACTGCTCTCAGACGGCAGATAACTTCCAGACCATGACCGAAGTTTTTAGCTGGCAGAACTTCCATTGTGCCTTTTTCTGGGTCGATGGAAACATAGTGTGTTTTGATGCCTTTTTCCTGAAGAATTTCAAAGAAGATTTTGCTCATTTTCAGGTTCTGTTTACCGATACCATCGATTTCCAGACCAACTGTGTTTGCACCTGGGTCGAATACGCCATTTTCGCCTGTTACTGTATCTTTGAAAGCCAGCAGATAGTTGCCGTTTTCAAGTTCGAATACGTCTTTAGTTTTACCTGTGTAGATTTTTTTCATAAAAGCCTCCGAATATAAATTCAAAAATAGAAAAGCCGAATAAATCCATGGTAGGAAAACCTGCCATAGTAAAGCGATTTACGGTCACTTTGTAGAAACGCGTGGACCATATTACCACGCTTATACGGAAAATTCATTTACAAAAAAAATATAACACAAAAATATTTATTTTGGCAATAAAATAATATGCATTTTCTGTAATTTTGTAGACTTGCAGAGAAAAGTGGCTGATTGTAGAAAAATATATGGTATTTTTCTACAATTACTATGCCCTGCGGCTACAGTTGTGTGCCACTGGTGCACCTGTTTGTTATTTAACAGTCAAAGTAGGTAAAACAGATGAGGGTAAAAACATAATTGTGAAAGATTAACAAAATTTGTTCCCAGTAGTTAACTAAAATGTTATAAAAGCTGAAAATAGAAAAATAAGGCTGTTTTTCCTTGTAAAAGGGGCTTATATTTGTTAAACTTAAATTGAATTAAGAATATTGTGTCCATATTAGCCTGCGAATCTGGCGCGGGAGTCTCTACGTGATAACCATAATTATCTACGCTATGGGCGTCTTATAGTGTGCTGTAGGAATGGCACGCTTGTTACGCCTTTGTGTTTTTTCACAAAGGCTTTTATTTTTAGTTTTTAATAAATTTACATACACTATCAGGAGGATTTACCATGAGAAAAAAAGTTGCTATCGTAATGGGCAGTGATTCAGACCTTGGTGTAATGCAGAAATGCGCCAACAAGCTGGCTGAATTTGGCATCGAACACGAAGTAAGAATCATGTCCGCACACCGCACCCCTATGGCTGCCTTCAACTATGCTCATAATGCAAAAGAAAACGGCTTTGGCGTAATTATCGCTGCAGCTGGCAAAGCTGCGCACCTTGCTGGTGTTCTTGCAGCTCACACAACACTGCCTGTAATCGGCGTACCAATTAAATCATCTACATTAGACGGCTTGGATTCCCTGCTCAGCACAGTACAGATGCCTTCCGGTATCCCTGTAGCTACAGTTGCCATTGATGGCGCTGAAAATGCAGCTATTCTTGCCGTTCAAATTTTATCAGTATACGATGAAGAACTGGGCACAAAACTGGCACAGATGAAAGTGGATATGGAAAATGCTGTTCTTGCAAAAGATACAAAACTCAACAGCTAAATTACAGTATCAGTTATCAGAGAGGAAAAAATATATGTGCAATAAACATTGTACTGACTGCAGCTATGTCCGTGACTTTGCAGAAATTCACGAAGAATGTGGTATATTCGGTATCACAACAGGCTCATACGACAGAGTTGATGTAAGGGAAGAGGTTAGATATGCCCTTTATGCTCTTCAGCATCGTGGACAGGAAAGCTGTGGTATTTCAGTAAATGACCGTGGGGTTATCTCCACAGTAAAAGGTGTAGGTCTGGTACCAGACGTACTTACAGACGATGCACTGGCAAAACTGCCAGAAGGCCAGATGGCTATCGGTCATAACAGATATGGCTCATCAGATTCTGCTGATGTTATGAATGCACAGCCACTTTATATCCGCCATGCAAAAGGCACTATGTCCATGGCGTTTAACGGTCAGCTGGTAAACGCTGTTGAAATCAGAAGAGAACTGCAGCAGCAGGGTATTATCTTCCACACAGCAAGTGATGCTGAAGTTATTGCTTACACAATCGCAAAAGAACGCCTTACAAGCCATTCCACAGAAGAAGCTGTAAGACGTGCTATGGAAAAACTGGAAGGCGCAATTTCTATGGTGGTTATGTCACCAAGAAAACTGATTGCCGCCAGAGATAAAAAAGGTTTCAGACCACTGGTAATTGGTCAGTTGCCAGGCGGCGGCTACATCTTCGCCAGCGAAACCTGCGCGCTGGAAGTTGTTGGTGCAAAATTTGTCCGTGATGTAAAACCGGGCGAAATCGTACAGGTAGAAAACAACGTTCTTTCTGTTTATCAGGAAGGCACAGAAAAACCAACAGGTCTGTGTATCTTTGAATATGTATACTTTGCACGTCCTGACTCTGTGATTGAAGGCCAGTCTGTTCACCATTCCAGAAAAATAGCTGGTGCACTGGTATCAAAAATCGCACCAGTTGATGCTGATGTAGTTATCGGTTCACCTGACTCTGGTCTGGAAGCTGCTATGGGTTATGCAGAAGCCAGTGGTATTCCATACGGCGTAGGTCTTATGAAAAACCGTTATATCGGCAGAACATTTATCCAGCCAACACAGAAAGAAAGAGAAAATTCAGTTAAAATCAAACTGAATGCCATCGAAAGCACTGTAAAAGGCAAAAGAGTTATCCTTGTTGACGACAGTATTGTTCGTGGTACTACATCAAAACGCGTTGTAAAAATTCTCCGTGAAGCTGGCGCAACAGAAGTTCATATGCGTGTAGCTTCTCCACCATATACAAATAAATGCTACTTCGGTACAGACAATACAGAAAAGAGAAATCTTATTGCCGCAAGAACAAACGTGGAAGGTATCAGAGAAGAACTGGGTCTTGATTCTATCGCATTCCTGCCACTGGAAGAAATGCTGAAAGTTGCACCAGATGCAAAATGCGGTTTCTGCATCGGTTGCTTCACAGGTGAATACCCAATCAGCATTGAAAAAGCAAAAGAAGTAGACAAATTCAATCAGAAACTGTAATAAAGTTTACAGCCAAATAAGTTTATAATTAAAATTGATAATATAAAGGTGAAAGACATGAAAAATTATTCTGACAGTTACAAATCTGCTGGCGTTGACGTAACAGCTGGTTACGAAGCTGTTCGTCTTATGAAAGACAGCGTTGCCAGAACAAAAACAGATGCAGTTCTTGGTGGCCTTGGTGGTTTTGGCGGCCTTGTACAGCTGCTGGACGTGAAAGACATGAAAGAACCGGTACTGGTTTCTGGCACAGACGGTTGTGGCACAAAAGTTAAACTGGCTTTCCTTATGGACAAGCACGACACAGTTGGTATCGACTGTGTAGCTATGTGTGTAAACGACATTGTGTGCTCTGGTGCAAAACCACTGTTCTTCCTTGACTACATTGCAATCGGCAAAAACTACCCTGAAAAAGTTGCTACACTGGTTTCTGGTGTTGCAGAAGGCTGTGTACAGTCTGGCTGTGCACTGGTTGGCGGCGAAACAGCTGAACATCCTGGTCTTATGCCTGTTGACGAATATGACCTTGCAGGTTTTGCAGTAGGTATCGTTGACAAAGAAAAAATTCTGGACAACGACAATGTAAAAGCTGGCGACATTATCATCGCCCTGCCATCCTCTGGTGTTCATTCCAACGGTTTCTCTCTGGTAAGAAAAGTATTCTCCATCGGCGAAAACAATACAAACCTTGGTGAGTATGTAGAAAGCCTTGGCGCTACACTGGGTGAAACACTGCTGACACCTACAAGAATCTATGTTAAACCTGTTCTTTCACTGCTTGAAAAAGTAAATGTAAAATCCATTGCTCACATCACAGGTGGCGGTTTCTATGAAAACGTTCCACGTGCACTGCCAGAAGGCAAAAAAGCTGTTATCAATAAAGCTGATGTACGCGTACTGCCAATCTTTGACCTTATCAGTGCAACAGGCAACATCCCAGTGGAAGATATGTACTCCACATTCAACATGGGTGTTGGTATGATGATTATCGTTTCACCTGAAGAAGTTGAAACAGCACTTGAAACACTGAAAGCAGCTGGCGAAGACGCTTATGTTGTTGGTAAAGTAGAAGACGGCGAAAAGGGTGTGGAATTATGTTAAAAGTTGCAGTTCTGGTTTCCGGTGGCGGCACAAACCTGCAGGCAATCCTGAACGCTGTTGAAAATGGCAAAATCACAAATGCCAAAGTGGAAAAGGTTATTTCCAATGTGGCTGGTGCCTACGCCCTTGAAAGAGCAAAAAATCACGGTGTAACAGGTGTTACACTGCGCAGAAAAGATTTTGCCAGCAAAGCAGACTGGGAAACAGCCCTTATCAAAGAAATTGAAGATTGTGGCGCACAGCTGATAGTTCTGGCTGGCTTTATGGCTATCCTTTCAGAAAACTTCACATCCCACTTTGCAAATAAAATCATCAATGTTCATCCATCACTTATCCCATCTTTCTGTGGCGAAGGTATGTACGGTCTTCACGTGCACGAAGCCGCCCTTGCAAAAGGTGTAAAGGTTACAGGTGCAACAGTTCACTTTGTAAACGAGGTGGTTGATGGTGGCGCAATCATCGCACAGAAAGCTGTGGAAGTTATGAAAGGTGACACACCAGAAGTTCTGCAGAAACGTGTTATGGAACAGGCTGAATGGCTTATTCTTCCACAGGCTATTGATGATATAGCAAACAATCGTATTTAATATATTTCATACATACAGAAAGAGAGCATTATAATGACAAGTCTTAAAACTTATCTTGAAAACAACTCTTACCCTGGCCGTGGTATCCTTATCGGTAAAACAGAAACAGATATGGTTATCGCATATTTCATTATGGGTCGCAGTGTAAACAGCCGTAACAGAATCTTCTTTGAATACGAAGGCGGTATCCGCACAAAAGCATTTGATGAAAGCAAACTGTCTGACCCATCCCTTATCATCTATGCACCTGTTCGTGTGCTGGGTGACACAACTATCGTTACAAACGGTGACCAGACAGACACAGTTTATGAATTTATGCAGACAGGCAAATCCTTTGAAGATGCACTGCGTACAAGAAAATTTGAACCAGACGGTCCAAACTGGACACCTCGTATCTCTGGTGTTGTTTATCCAGACAACACATTCAAACTGTCTATTCTGAAAAGCGACAACGGCAGTGACGCACAGTGTGTGAGAAACTTCTTTGAATACTCTGCACCTATCACAGGTCAGGCAAGACTTATCCATACATACAAACAGGACGGCAACCCAATCCCATCCTTTGAAGGCGAACCAAAAGTATTTGAAATCGGTGGCGACATCGACACATTTACACAGGAACTCTGGGATGCACTTAACCCAGACAACAAAGTAAGCCTTTTCGTAAGATATATCTCCCTTGCTGACAAATCCGTTCAGACAAGAATCGTAAATAAAAATGTTTAAGGAGCAGACAGCTATGAAAGAAATGGAACTGAAATATGGTTGTAACCCTAACCAGAAACCTTCACGTGTATTTATGAAAGAAGGCGAACTGCCAATCACTGTACTTAACGGCCGCCCAGGTTACATCAACCTGCTGGACGCTCTCAACGGCTGGCAGCTGGTAAAAGAACTGAAAAGAGCAACAGGCCTGCCTGCTGCTACATCCTTCAAACACGTTTCACCAGCAGGTGCTGCAGTAGGTCTGCCACTTTCTGAAGTTGAACAGAAAATCTACTTTGTGGAAGGTATGGAATTCTCCCCACTGGCTTGTGCTTATGCAAGAGCAAGAGGCGCAGACAGAATGTCCTCTTTCGGCGACTTTATCTCCCTGTCTGACGTATGTGATGCAGCTACAGCAAAAATGATTTCCCGTGAAGTATCTGACGGTGTTATCGCACCTGGCTATACAGATGAAGCTCTGGAAATTCTGAAAAGAAAGAAAAAAGGTGGCTACAACGTTATCCAGATTGATGAAAACTATGTTCCAGCACCAATCGAAACAAAAGATGTTTTCGGTGTTACATTTGAACAGGGCAGAAATGAACTGGTTATCGACAAAAACTCCTTTGAAAATATCGTAACAGAAACAAAAGACCTGCCAGAAAGCGCAAAAATCGACCTTGCAATCGCAATGATTACTCTTAAATACACACAGTCCAACTCTGTATGTTATGTAAAAGACGGTCAGGCAATCGGTATCGGTGCTGGTCAGCAGTCACGTATTCACTGTACAAGACTTGCAGGTCAGAAAGCTGACAACTGGTGGCTCCGTCAGCACGAAAAAGTGCTGGGTCTGCAGTTTGCAGACGGCCTGTCCCGTGCAGACAGAGACAACGCTATTGACGTTTATATGTCTGATGAATATGAAGATGTTCTGGCTGAAGGCGTATGGCAGACAAAGTTCAAAGTAAAACCTGAAGTGTTCACAAGAGAAGAACAGAAAGAATGGCTTAAACAGCTGACAAATGTAGCTCTGGGTTCAGACGCATTCTTCCCATTCGGTGACAACATCGAAAGAGCACACAAAACAGGTGTTAAATATATTGCACAGCCAGGTGGCTCTGTTCGTGACGACCATGTAATCGAAACATGTAATAAACACGGCATCACAATGGCATTCACAGGCATCCGTCTGTTCCACCATTAATATAAAATCAATGGGGCGATACCCTCGCCACACCGATATAAAATCCCCTTGCAAAACCAACAGTTTTATCTAAGGAGTACATTATGAAAATTTTAGTAGTTGGCGGCGGTGGCCGTGAACATGCAATCCTCAAAAGCCTTGCAGGTGAAGGCAGACAGCTTTTCTGTGCACCTGGCAACGCAGGTATTGCAAACCTTGCTACATGTGTTGACATCAAAATCAACGACCTTGAAGGTATTGTAAAATTTGCCACAGAAGAAAAAATCGACCTTGCCCTTGTTTCACAGGACGAACCACTGGTTCTTGGTATGGTTGATGCACTGCAGGCGGCAGGCATCCGCACATTTGGTCCAAACAAAGCAGCTGCAATTATCGAAGGCAGTAAAGCTTTCTCTAAAGACCTTATGAAAAAATACAACATTCCAACAGCGGCTTATGAAAAATTCACAGATTCAGCTGCTGCTATCGAATATGTAAAAGCACAGAATTCTTACCCAACAGTAGTAAAAGCTTCCGGTCTGGCACTGGGCAAAGGTGTTATTATTGCACAGGACTTTGAAGAAGCAAAAGAAGCTATCATCGAAATGCTGGATGGCGGTAAATTCGGTGAATCCGGCAAAGAAATCGTTATTGAAGAATTCCTCACAGGCCCGGAAGTTTCCGTACTGGCATTTACAGACGGTAAATGTGTGCGCCCAATGATTTCTTCCAAAGACCACAAACGTGCATTTGATAACGACGAAGGTCTTAACACAGGCGGTATGGGCGTTATCGCACCAAACCCATTCTACACAGAAGAAGTGGAAAAAATTGCTTACGATACAATTCTTATTCCAACTATCGAAGCTATGAATGCTGAAGGCAGAACATTCAAAGGCGTGCTTTACTATGGTCTTATGATTACAGAAAAAGGCCCTAAAGTTATTGAATACAACTGCCGTTTCGGTGACCCTGAAGCACAGGTTTGTCTGTCACTGCTGAAAACAGACCTGCTGGAAATCGTTGATGCAGTTATCGACGAAAGACTGTCTGAAATCGAAGTAGTAAACGAAGATGGTGCGGCAATCATCGTTATGATGTGTTCCGGTGGCTATCCAGAAGCTTACGAAAAAGGCAAAGAAATCACAGGTCTTGATGAAAAAGGCCAGAACGATGCATTCTACTATGTTTTCCATTCCGGCACAGCTATGAAAGACGGTAAATACCTGTCCAACGGTGGCCGTGTACTCGGCTTTGTAGCTAAAGGCAAAGATATTCCAGACGCACAGAACAACGTTTATTCCAACATTGACAAGGTTAGCTTTGAAAAGAGCTTCTACCGCCACGATATAGGAGGCAAAAGATAATGGTATACAGAGTTTACGTTTCCAAGAAAACTGAATATGCAGGTGAAGACCGTTCCCTGTTCAACGATTTGAAATCATCCCTCGGTATCAAAGGTTTAAGAAATGTTAAAGTTTACAATAGATATGATATCGAAGGTGTAGATGAAGCTACATTTGAAACAGCTGTTCAGACAATCTTCTCTGAACCACAGGTTGACGATGTAAACTACTCCATCAACATCGACAGCAAAACATTTGCTATCGAACTTCTGCCAGGTCAGTTTGACCAGCGCGCAGACTCTGCACAGCAGTGTGTACAGTTTGTAACAGGCGGCAACAGACCTACAGTTAAATATGCACGCGTTATCAAACTTTACGGCCATGTAACAGCAGATGAACTGGTAAAAATCCAGAAACATATCATCAACCCTGTTGAATCCCGTCTGGCTTCCCTTGAAATGCCAGAAACACTGGAAACAGTTTATCCACTGCCAGAAAAAACACCAGTTCTGGAAGGCTTTATCGATATGACTCCAGCAGATTTTGCAGGTTTTATCGCAAACTACGGTCTTGCTATGGATGCTGATGACCTTGCATTCTGTCTTGATTACTTCAAAAATCAGGAAAAACGCAATCCAACTCTTACAGAACTGAGAATGATTGACACTTACTGGTCTGACCACTGCCGTCATACAACATTCAACACAATTCTGGACGAAGTTACTATCGAACACGATGCAGTTAAAGCTTCCTATGAAAAATACCTTGCTATCAAGGAAGAACTTTATCCAAATAAAAACCGTCCACTTACACTTATGGACCTTGCTACAGTGGGCGCTAAATATCTCAAACGTACAGGCAAACTGAAAAATCTTGACGAAAGTGAAGAAATCAATGCCTGCAGCGTAAAAATCAACGTAAAACTGGACGACGGCACAAGTGAAAAATGGCTGCTGATGTTCAAAAACGAAACACACAACCACCCAACAGAAATCGAACCATTCGGCGGTGCCGCAACATGTCTTGGCGGTGCTATCCGTGACCCACTGTCTGGCCGTAGCTATGTATATCAGGCTATGCGTCTTACAGGTGCTGGCAACCCGCTGGCTCCACTTTCTGAAACACTGGAAGGCAAACTGCCACAGAGCAAAATCTGTCAGACAGCTGCTGCAGGTTACTCTTCCTATGGTAACCAGATTGGTCTTGCTACAGGTCATGTAGCAGAAGTTTACCACCCAGGCTACGTTGCAAAACGTATGGAAGTTGGCGCTGTTATGGGTGCTGCTCCAGCTAAAAACGTAGTACGCAAACGCCCAGCAGAAGGTGACGTTGTTATCCTTCTCGGTGGTGCAACAGGCCGTGACGGCTGTGGCGGTGCTACAGGTTCTTCAAAAGCACACTCTGTTTCTTCCCTGGAAGAATGTGGTGCTGAAGTACAGAAAGGTAATGCACCAGAAGAAAGAAAAATCCAGCGTCTGTTCCGTGACCCAGAAGTTACAAGAATGATTAAACGTTGTAACGACTTTGGTGCTGGCGGTGTTTCTGTTGCTATCGGCGAACTGGCAGACAGCCTGTCCATCAACCTTGATGTTGTACCTAAAAAATATGAAGGTCTTACAGCTACAGAACTGGCAATCAGCGAATCTCAGGAAAGAATGGCTGTTGTAGTTTCTGCAGCAAATGCTAAAAAATTCATCAAAAAAGCAGAAGCAGAAAACCTCTCTGCTATCCGTGTAGCTACAGTTACAGATACAGGCAGACTGGAAATGTTCTTCGAAGGTGAAAAAGTTGTTGACCTGTCCCGTGACTTCCTTAACTCTGCTGGCGCAGTTAAATTTGCACAGATTTCTGTTGCTAACGACAGCCTTACAGACAAAGTTAAAGTAACAGATATCGAAAAAGACTGGACAGAACTGATGGCAAGCCTTAACGTTGCATCCCAGCGCGGTCTGGTAGAACGTTTTGACGCTACAATCGGTGCTGCAACAGTTCTTATGCCATACGGTGGTAAATATCAGTCAACACCTGCACAGGCTATGTCTGCTAAAATTCCAACTCTTGGCAAAGAAACATCCACAGCTTCCCTTATGGCTTGGGGCTTTGACCCATATCTTGCAAGCCAGTCACCATATTATTCAGCATATTATGCAGTAGTTTCCTCCACAGCAAAAATGATTGCAGCTGGTGGCGACCTTAAGAATATGTGGTACTCATTCCAGGAATACTTCGAAAAACTGGGCAAAGAAAAATCACGCTGGGGTAAACCATTTGCAGCTCTGCTTGGCGCATTTGAAGCACAGCTGGCTTTGGGCATCGGCGCTATCGGTGGTAAAGACTCTATGTCTGGCTCCTTCGAAAACATCGACGTTCCACCAACACTCATCTCCTTTGCTGCTGGTGTTGCAGATGCTGAAAACATCATCTCACCAGAATTCAAATCTGCTGGCCACTACCTCTATTTCCTTGCTCCTGAAAAAGATGAAAACGGCCTGTACAAAGCAGACAGCCTTGTAGATGTATTCAACAAAGTTACAAAACTTATTAAAGATAAAAAAGTTGTTTCCGCTTGGGCAACAGGCTTTGGCGGCGTAGCTGAAGGTCTGGCAAAAATGGCATTCGGTAACAGAATCGGTGTTAAAGTAGAACCAACTATGACAGCACAGGACCTGTTCGGCAAATGCTACGGCGGCTTTATCCTTGAAACAGAAAAACCAATGCGCACAGGCAAAAAGATTGGTGTTACAATCCCTGAATACAAACTGAAAGTATGGCGTAGAGTTATCAGACTGGAAAAACTGGAAAAAGCATACAACGGCACACTGGATGGCATCTACCCAACAAAAGCTTCTGGTCAGTCAGATGTTAAATACGAAAACATCTCCTACACAGAAAGAAATAAAATCAGCCCAGCTATCAAAGTGGCACAGCCAAAAGTTCTTATTCCTGTATTCCCAGGTACAAACTGTGAATACGACACAGCAAGAGCATTTGAAGAAAACGGTGCAAAAGCTGAAATTCTGGTTATCCGCAACAACCGTCCACAGGATGTTATGGACAGTGCAAAACGTTTGGCACAGGCTATCAAAACAAGCCAGATTATCGCTCTGCCAGGTGGCTTCTCTGGCGGTGACGAACCAGATGGTTCTGCAAAATTCATCGTTTCCCTGCTGAGAAACCCAGAAGTTGCAAACGAAATCGAAGAACTGCTCCACAACCGCGATGGTCTTATGTGCGGTATCTGTAACGGTTTCCAGGCACTCATCAAGATCGGTCTCGTTCCTTACGGAAAGATCATCGACACCGATGAGAACTGTCCTACTCTCTCCTTCAACACCATCGGTCGTCACCAGTCCAAGCTTGTCAGAACGAGAATTGCTTCCAATAAGTCTCCTTGGTTGGCTAACACCAACGTCGGTGACGTTTATACCGTTGCTATTTCTCACGGCGAGGGTCGCTTTATTGCGTCTGACGATCTTGTAAAGCAGCTTGTTGCCAACGGCCAGGTTGCTACTCAGTACGTTGACCTTGACGGCAACGCTACAAGTGACATCCGCTACAATCCCAACGATTCCACCTTCGCTATCGAGGGTATCACATCTCCCGACGGACGTGTGTTCGGTAAGATGGGTCACTCCGAGCGTATCGGCAACGGTCTTTACAAGAACGTTCTTGGCGAATTTGACATGAAGATGTTTGAAAGTGCTGTTAAGTACTTTAAGTAAGAGGATGCGCATGGGGAACTTTTTGAAAAAAGGTTCCCCATACCCCTCAAAAACTTTTTAAATGGAAAGTTAATAAATCCCCGTTTGTTTTGTCCCAATTTTTTTGAAGTTTTTGAAAGAGAAGGGGTGCGGGGAGGAGAGAACTTTTTACAAAAAGTTCTCTCCTCCCCGCATTGAAAGGAAAAGAAAATGGCTTATTTATCCGACATTGAAATCGCACAATCCACAGAAATGAAGCACATCCGCGAGATTGCAAAGACTGCGGGTGTGGATGAAAAATATCTTGAGCAGTACGGAAATTACAAGGCAAAGGTCGACTACGCGCTTCTCAACGAGAGCGACAGAAAGAACGGCAAGCTGATTCTCGTTACTGCAATCACCCCTACCCCTGCGGGAGAGGGTAAGACTACCACCACCATCGGCCTTGCAGACGGTCTTCGCAAGATCGGCAAGAACGTTGTGGTTGCTCTCCGTGAGCCCTCTTTGGGCCCCGTTTTCGGTGTCAAGGGCGGTGCGGCAGGCGGTGGATACGCGCAGGTCGTTCCTATGGAGGACATTAACCTTCACTTTACAGGCGACTTCCACGCTATCGGCGCGGCTAATAACCTGCTTGCAGCAATGCTTGATAACCATATTTATCAGGGCAACCAGCTCAATATCGACCCTCGCAGAATCACCTGGAAGCGTTGCGTTGATATGAATGACCGTCAGCTCCGCTTCGTTACCGACGGTCTTGGCGGCAGAGTGAACGGTGTTCCGAGAGAAGACGGCTACGATATTACCGTTGCTTCTGAAATTATGGCAGTATTCTGTCTTGCTTCCTCTATCGCAGACCTGAAGGAGAGACTTTCTAAGATCGTTGTTGCATATACCTACGATGAAAAGCCTGTAACTGCAGGCGACCTCAAGGCAGTCGGCGCAATGGCGGCACTCCTCAAGGATGCGCTCAAGCCCAACCTTGTTCAGACTCTTGAGGGCACGCCCGCGTTCGTTCACGGCGGTCCCTTTGCAAATATTGCACACGGCTGTAACTCGGTTATCGCTACCAAGATGGCGATGAAGTTGGGCGATTATGCCGTTACCGAGGCAGGCTTTGGTGCAGACCTTGGAGCTGAAAAGTTCCTTGATATCAAGTGCCGTATGGCGGGTCTTACTCCCTCGGCAGTTGTCGTAGTTGCTACGGTTCGTGCTCTGAAGATGCACGGCGGCACTCCCAAGACCGAGCTTGGTGCAGAGAATCTTGAAACTCTTGAGAAGGGAATTCCCAATCTTCTCCGTCACGTTTCCAACATCAAGAACGTATATAAGCTTCCTTGTGTGGTTGCAGTTAACCGTTTCCCCACCGATACCGATGCTGAGATTCAGCTTGTTATTGATAAGTGCAAGGCACTCGGCGTAAACGTTGTGCTCTCTACCGTTTGGGCAGAGGGCGGCGAGGGCGGTAAAGCTCTTGCTGAGGAGATCGTAAAGCTTTGCGAAGAGCCGGGCGACTTCACCTTCAGCTACGACACCGAGGCGACCATCCCCGAGAAGATCGAGGCGATCGTAAAGAAGGTTTACGGCGGCGACGGTATTATCATCGCTCCCGCGGCGCAGAAGCAGATCGCAACTCTCGTGGCACTTGGCTACGACAAGATGCCTGTTTGTATGGCAAAGACACAGTACAGCTTCTCCGACGACGCCACCAAGCTTGGCGCGCCCGAGGGCTTTACCGTGACTGTTCGTAACGTTAAGGTCAGCGCAGGTGCAGGCTTTATCGTTGCACTCACCGGTGATATTATGACTATGCCCGGACTTCCCAAGGTTCCCGCGGCAGAGCGAATCGACGTTGACGACAACGGCAAGATCAGCGGATTGTTCTGATATTTGATATATGATATTTGTGGGGAGTGGAGAAGCTTCTTGAAAGAAGCTTTTCCACTCCCCATACTCCACCCTTTTTCAAGAACATTATAAAAAATTAATGGAAATGTTGACATTGTGAGTTGTGTCCGCGGACTTGAAATTGTTACACTTTAAAACTATTGACAACGCAGAATATTCATGATAAAATGATATTGTTGAAGTATGTTTTGCTTTGAAATCAATTTTACAAAGGAGCACCTTGTATGGATCAGCGCAGAATATGGGTAAAAATCTTAGCGATGCTTTTGCTTGTGTGTATGCTTTTTTGCAACGCCGGCATGATATTGCCGATTATTGCTGAGGATGTGAATATGAGCTATATTGTTTCAGATTACCTTATGGATTTTGTCAATCCCGATAATGCGGGGTCTGTCTTTATCGGGGCGCACAACATTTCTGTGGAGACCGTGGAGGGCTCTGTAAGGCTGGTGCTTTGGGACACGGGAGATGGATATTGTGATGACCCGTATATCAGCATCAGATTGCCGTCTTCGGCGATAGATTCCGAGAAATATCCTTATTTGGCGATGCTTGTGAAAACAAATAAGAGCGATATCAGAGGAGAATGGCGCTTCAAAACAACGAAGACAGACAGTTTGTTTCCTTGTCAAGCCATAAACTATCAGAACACGAATGATTGGCAACTTGTCGTTTGCAAGCTGACCGATCTTTCAACGGTGTATTACGCTCCCAACTATACTCCGTACACGGGAATTTACACCGAATTGAGATTGGATATGTTTGATAATTTCAAGGGGCAGATCCCTGCAAATACCGAATATTATATCAAAGCACTTGCTTTTTATAAGACGGCGGAGGAAGCGGCAGGGTTCATCAATTTCCAATCCGATTACGTGGCGGAAGAGGAGGAGACCTTTGATGTCAACTATGCAGATTTTTGGCTCGGAGAGGAGTTTGCAGATCCTGCAAACAGCAAGAGAATGAACTGGCTGAGCTACGGCTTTACAGGAGCTACGGCGCCGGTTGATCAGTTTTTGAAGGAAGGATACGGCGGTATCGTTTCCAACGTCAATTTCAATCAGAAATATCTTATGGATCCCGAAGAGTTCGCGATTCTTAAAAAGGTATACGACTATGCCGCAGAAAAGGATATGACTCTTTGGATCTACGACGAATATCAGTGGCCCAGCGGAAAGGCATATGGCCTTGTTCTTGACGCTCAGCCCGAGAGAAAGTGGGAATCCACGGGAATCGAGCATATCGTTGTGAAGGGCAGTGGAGGAACTGCATCCTACAAGCTTGGAGCAACCCATGGTTCCGACGTAGAGATCGGCATCATGCAGGCGGTGCTTACAGACGGAAGCGGCTCCGCCAATCTTGACGTTAGCAATAGCGGAAGTGTTTCTGTCGCCGCGTCGGGCAATTGGACCCTTGACCTATACGTTCTTCGCTATACCTATGATGGCGGCGAGGACAGAACCAAGTTTGATACCTTGCGAGACGTTGATTTGCTTAACCCCGATGCGGTCAAATATTTCATCGAGATCACGCACGAGCAGTACAAAAAATATCTTGGCGAGTCCTTTAAAAATATTACGGCATTCTTTACAGATGAGCCTCAACTTGGTAACAGAGATATGCAGCACTACGTTGTGTGGACAGGGGGGCTTGCAGAGAGGTTTTATGACACCTATGGATATCACATCAATTTGCCCAGCCTGTTCTCGGGTTCAACCGATTACGACCGTATGGTCAGATTGAATTATTATCAGCTGGTTGCCACGATGTTCAAGGAGTCCTATATCGATCAGGTTACCGCGTGGTGTGAGGCAAACGGTGTTGCCGCCTCGGGTCACCTCCTGTTTGAGGAGAATATGAATGACCATATCGAAACCTATGGCGGAAACTTTATGCAGGTCGTTGGCGGTATGACCATTCCCGGTGCCGACGTGCTTTGGGTAGATCCGGGGCACTTGCTGAGAGATAACAATATCGGAAGCTTTATGGGATTGCGTTACGTAGCCTCTGCCGCGAAAAATGCAGGTAAGAACAACGTAATGGTAGAGTACAGCCCAAATGCTACCAATACTCTCCAAAATAATGCAGACATTTTGGGTGTTTCGATCGGCGGTCTTTCCATTACCCGCTTGTTAGGCACAAATATTTACAACGTGATCAATCCCACCAAGGACTATTCCATGACGCAGATCAACAAGCTGAACACCTATATCGGACGCTTGAACACGATTCTTGACGAAACGATTGAAAGCGGCTCTTTGGCGGTGTTTTATCCGATTGCTACGGTGCAGGCTGCTCACGATGCTGACAGAGATCATTCCTCCACCTCGGGTAAGAGTACCAATGCGGTCAATATAGACGATGATTTTCAGTCGTTGTGTCTGACACTTTTGCAAAATCAGTATCTTTTTACGGTGCTTGATGACGAAAGCATTTGCAATGCCAAAATCAACAAAGAGGGAAGACTTGTGGTTGGAAACGGTTGCTATTCGACCATCATTCTTCCTTATACCGAGTACATTTCGGTAGAGGCGCTTAGGAAGCTTGCTGATTTTGAAGCGGCAGGAGGTACGGTGTTTTTCTACAAAACCACTCCTGCTCATGCGCTTATGCCCGGCGGTGAAGAGCAGATAGCAAGCATTATGGCGGGCTTTCGGAATGAGGAGATCTATTCGCTGAACGCATTGATGAAAAATATCAGAAATTGCGTTTCCACAAATCTTTCCGTAGAGGTTGCGGACGGTCAGAGCAAGGCGCTTCTTATGGGTGATTTTGAATCTTCCGACAGAGACGTTACCTTCCTTGTAAACACAAGCGACACTCAAATGAATGTTGAGTGGAGCTATGCCGATGGATTTAAGGGCATTGCCACCATCTACTATCCCGGGTCGGGAAATATCGTGAATGTTGATATGTCCGAAGGGGCGATGGAGGTCACAATACCTGCGTATCAGGGCGTTTTGGTGGTGCGCGAAGATGAAAATGATCTTGCCCACGGAATAGATGCGGAAGAAACTACGCAAATCGGCTCGGAGGAGAGCTCTGAAAGTGGTTCGGAAGAGGCTTCACAGAAAGTCGACAGCGATAAAAAGAGCGGATGCAAATCTGCACTTGGTAGCTCTGCCATTGTTTGTGCGGTTTCTGTGATTGCTTGTGGCGCTGTGCTTTCAAAGCGTGGCAAAAAACACCGATAATTTGGTGATACTTTTTAAAAATCAAAAAGTCATAGTTTCTTATGTGAACTATGACTTTTTTGATTGTTGAGCGTTGTATTCAGCCCCATTTTGAGCTTGGTTTTATGATTTTGACAAAAGATATTTTTAGGGGAGATAAGAAAACTGTTAATTGTGACATTTTTGATAAAATTGCGGCTTCTCGCTTGACATTGGGCTCAATTCGTGATATAATAATACGAATATAAATAGGGCTAATTTGTAGTTTGTAAATTTTTAGGAATGGAGAATGAAAATGGCAGAAGTTAAGGCAAAAATGCAGGCGAAAGCGACCGATATCGAGTCGTTGGGTAACTGTTTCCATTTTGCAGATAGCTTTTCTTCTTTCAATTCTTCCGAATATACTGTTTTTTCCGGTTTTTGCGACGTGCACGTGCATTTTCGTGAGCCGGGTTTTTCTTATAAAGAAACGATGGCAACAGGTTCCTTGGCGTCAGCGCGCGGCGGTTATACCGACGTTTGCACGATGCCGAATTTGAATCCTGTTCCGGACAGTGTTGAGAATCTGAAGAAACAGCTTGATATTATTGAAAAAGATGCGGTCATCGGCGTGCATCCCTACGGATCGATCACCGTAGCCGAGGCAGGACGCGAGCTTTCTGACCTTGAGGGTATGGCTGATAAGGTGATTGCCTTTTCCGATGACGGACGCGGCGTGCAGGATGGCGAGATGATGCGCACTGCTATGCAGAGAGCAAAGGCTCTTGGCAAAATGATCGTGGCACATTGTGAGGTCAACGACCTGCTTTTCGGTGGCTATATCCACGACGGAGACTATGCCAAGGCGCACGGGCACAGAGGAATCTGCTCCGAAAGCGAGTGGCGACAGATCGAAAGAGATCTGAAGCTTGCAGACGAGGTCGGCTGTGCATATCACGTATGTCACATTTCTACCAAGGAGAGCGTTGAGCTGATCCGCGAGGCGAAGAAGAGCGGAGTGAACGTAACTTGTGAAACAGGTCCTCATTATTTGGTTCTCACCGACGCTGATCTTCAGGAGCACGGAAGATTCAAGATGAATCCTCCTTTGCGCAGTCAGGCGGACAAAGAGGCTCTTATCGAAGGCATTGTGGATGGCACGATCGATATGATCGCTACAGACCACGCGCCCCACTCGGCAGAAGAGAAGGGCAAGGGCCTTGAAAAGAGTGCGTTTGGTATCACGGGAATCGAATTGGCGCTCCCGCTTATGAATACCTACATGGTAAAAACAGGAATCATTACCCTTGATAAGCTTGTTGATTTGTTGGTATATAATCCCAGAGAGAGATTCGGTCTGCCGAATGGAGACAGCTTCTCTGTTTGGAATCTTGACGAAGCAATGAAGGTCGATC
>JAZQYH010000077.1:0-34564 GCA_045633415.1 Oscillospiraceae bacterium
ACTTTTGCCATTAAAAATGTTGTATATTTGCTGTAAATTAAAGCTTATACATATACTTTTAATTAACCAATTATTTTTCAGGTTTCATAGTTGGGAACAGCAGAACATCGCGGATAGATGCTGAATCTGTCAGCAGCATTACCAGTCTGTCAAAGCCGAAGCCCAGACCGCCTGTTGGTGCAAGACCGTATTCCAGTGCTGTTACATAGTCGTAGTCAACCTGTGCTTTTGAGTTTGGTTCCAGTTCTTTTCTTTCTGCAACCTGTCTTTCGAAACGGCCTTTCTGGTCGATTGGGTCATTCAGTTCGCTGAATGCATTACCGAATTCCATAGCATTGATGAAGTATTCAAAACGTTCTGTGTATGCTGGGTCTTCTGGTTTACGTTTTGCCAGTGGGCTGATTTCTACTGGGTAGTCGTAGATGAATGTAGGCTGGATAAGGTTTTCTTCAACATAAGCATCAAAGAATTCTGCAAGGATAGCACCTTTGGATGGTACTTCTGGCAGGTCTACATGATGTTCTTTAGCTACTGCGATAGCTTCTTCGTCAGAGTGAATTTCGTTAAAGTCAACGCCAGAGTATTTTTTAACAGCTTCCAGCATTGTCATTCTTTCCCAGTGACCAAGGTTGATTACTTTGCCCTGATATGGAACTTCCAGTGTGCCACATACATTCATAGCTACTGTTTTCATCATTTCTTCAACAAGGTTCATGATGTCGTAGTAGTTTGCATATGCCTGGTAAAGTTCGATAGAAGTAAATTCTGGGTTGTGTTTTGTATCCATACCTTCGTTACGGAAGATACGGCCAACTTCGTAAACTTTATCAAAACCACCAACGATAAGACGCTTGAGGTAAAGTTCTGTTTCAATACGCAGAACCATGTCCATGTCCAGTGTGTTGTGGTGTGTGATAAATGGTCTTGCAGATGCACCGATTTCAAATGGTGTGAGAATTGGTGTATCTACTTCGATAAAGCCTTTGGAATCCAGATAGTGACGGATTTCACGCAGGATAAGGCTACGTTTTACGAATGTATCTTTAACATCAGGGTTAACGATAAGGTCAACATATCTCTGACGGTAACGCATTTCTGTGTCTGTCAGGCCATGCCATTTTTCTGGCAGTGGGATAAGAGATTTGGAAAGCAGTTCGATTTCTTTTACTCTGATAGAGATTTCGCCGTGTTTTGTTTTGAAAATTTCACCTTTTACGCCAGCGATATCACCGATGTCCCAAGTGCAAACTTCTTTGTAGAATTCTTCGCCCAGAATTTTCTGGTTGAGATACAGCTGGATTTTACCGGAGTGGTCTCTCAGGTCCATAAATGCAGCTTTGCCCATGATACGCTTGGACATAATACGACCTGCCAGGCTTGCTGTGCCATGGTCTTCAACTTCGTCATTGAAGTTTTCTACGATATCTTTAGCATAGTCAGTAACATCATACTTTGTTTTTGTGTATGGGTCCTGACCTTTGTCCTGCAGTGTTTTCAGCTTGCCACGACGCACCTGCATCTGTTCGCTAAGGTTTTCTTCCTGCATTTCTGGTACAAGATTTGTGTTTTCCATTACTTTGCTCCTTTATATATTTTAAATTATTTTAAATAAATTACATATTTAATCAGTTTATTTTAACATAAAAAAAGATAATGTACAAGTATATGCAATTTTAAAAGTTAAAATATCCGTATTTAATAAAAAACCTATGTTATTTAAAAATTCTTTTGGCTAAATAAACAAGATATTGCTATAAGATTATTGTTAGTTTATTTACAAACATAGATTTTTGTTATATAATGGCTATATATGGTTTTGAAGATTATGTTACATAATGATTAAGAGGAGGAATTTTATGGACTGGTTAGTACAGGCTGAAAAGAAATATTTATGGAGCAGTAACTGGGCGGATTGGACACTGGTACGTTTCTGTCTGTTTGCTCTGGGTATGATGACAGGTGTTCTCATCCATAAAAAAGCTAAAAAGCCAGTGTTTGTTGTGGCTTTGCTGGCATTTGTTGGTACAATTATTCCTGTTGCTTACAAATATTTCAAAGTTGGCACAAGTGAGTCAGCTATTTATTAAACATCAGCTGCCTGTGTGAACACAGGCAGTTTTTTTGTGGGTTACATATGAAGAAATTTATAAAAGAAAAATATGCGGACAGGCTGTTACAGCTGTGTTCCCACTATAAGAATACACATCCTGACAGCTGTGACAGGCTGACACAGGCAGTAGAGCGCAGTCTTGGGACACTGGACAAGTACAGCTATTACATTCTGGGCATGGGGTACATGGTGGAAACAGAGGATATACCATATATCAAACAGTATATTATGTGTTTGAAAGAAAAAAGCGAAATGTTCAGCGCAGATGTGCTGACAGATTTGTATGAATATCTGTCCTTTGTGGAAAGGGAAGATGTGTTCTGACAGAAAGGCACAGACGGGTAAAAAATAAAAAGAGCAGCGCTGCTGCTCTTTTTTTACTTCTGATTATCTGCGTACTTCAACTGATTTGATTGTCAGTTTCATTGTAGCACCTGAAGGCAGGTCTACTGTAACTGTTTCGCCAGCTTTGTGACCTTTCAGTGCTGCACCAACAGGGGAGTCTTCGCTGATTTTGCCGTTGAGTGGGTCAAATTCTGTGCTGCCAACGATGTCGTATTCTTCTTCGAAATCATCTTCGTCAACAACTACTACGTGAACGCCAACGCCAACTTTGCTTACGTCCATGCTGTCTTTGTTTACAATTTTTGCATTTTTAATTGTAACTTCCAGCTCCATAATGCGCTGTTCAACAAGGCCCTGTTCATTTTTGGCTTCATCGTATTCGCTGTTTTCAGACAGGTCGCCAAAGCCGCGGGCAACTTTGATTTTTTCAGCCAGTTCTGCACGTTTTTCAGTTTTCAGATATTCCAGCTCGTTTACCAGTGCTTCGTAGCCGGACTGTGTAAGTAATACTTCTTTTGCCAATTTGGTAATCTCCTTTGATAAAAATGCTTTATGCAATGCATAATATTATATATGTATTGATAGTTAATGTCAATATTAAATATTGTGAAAATAAAGCGAAAAACAGCAATTTACTTAATAATTTCAAGGTGTTCGATATAAAAATTGGTTTTTATGCAATGAAAAACTTCCCTTGCGGGAAGTTTTTCATTTTGTGGGGAAAGAATATTAAGACTATTCTTCGTCGTATTTTGCAACAATAAATTTCTTGGCTTCTTCGATAACTTTGCCTTCCATATGTGATGGCAGTTGTTCGTATCTTGTGAATTCAAGAGTGAAGTGGCCTTTGCCTGCTGTCAGTGAACGGATGTATGTTGTAAAGTCAGACATTTCGCTCATTGGACATTCAGCGCTAACTTTCTGCATGCCATCGCCAACTGGTTCGATACCCAGAACACGACCACGGCGTTTGTTAACTTCACCCATTACGTCGCCAGCGTTGTTGTCTGGTACGTATGCATCCAGTGTGCCGATTGGTTCAAGCAGACATGGGGAAGCATCTTTAAGACCAGCTTTGTAAGCCAGTGTAGCAGCAAGTTTAAATGCCATTTCAGAAGAGTCAACTGGGTGGTAGGAACCATCAAGCAGTGTAGCTTTGAGACCTACTACAGGGTAACCTGCCAGCACGCCGTATTTCTTAGCATCCTGCAGACCTTTTTCAACTGCTGGGAAGTAGTTCTTAGGAACTGCGCCACCAAATACTTTTTCTTCAAATACCAGTTCGTCGCCTTCTGTTGGAGAGAATTCAATCCAAACGTGGCCATACTGACCGTGACCGCCGGACTGTTTCTTATGTTTACCTTCAGCTTTAACTGTTTTTCTGATTGTTTCTCTGTAAGCAACTCTTGGTTTAGCCAGTTCAGCTTCAACACCGAATTTGCCTTTCATTTTTGCAAGAACAACATCAAGGTGCTGTTCGCCCAGACCTTTAATCAGCTGCTGAGCTGTTTCTGGGTCCTGACGGTAGCTAACTGTGCAGTCTTCTTCCATAATTCTCTGGAGAGCAGAAGAAATTTTAGCTTCGTCGCCTTTATTTTTTGGACGGATTGCCATTTCCATAGTTGGATTTGGGAATTCGTTGTTAAGTGCTGTATATTCGTTCTGTGGGTCACACAGGATATCGCCAGTTTTTGTGTTAGCCAGTTTTGTTACTGCGCCGATGTCACCAGCTTTGATGTATTCAGCGTCCATCTGTTTTTTACCACGGATGAACAGCAGTTTGCCCAGTCTTTCAGGACCGCCAACTGTTGTGTTAACTACGTTGGAGTCAGCTTTGAGGTTACCGGAAAGAACTTTAACGTAAGAGAGTTTACCTACGAATGGGTCAGCAACAGTTTTGAAAACAAGTGCTGCAACCTGGCTGTTTTCGTTGAATGGAAGAACAACTTCTGTTGAACCAAGAGCGATTGGTGTGCCTTCTGTGTCTTCTGGAGATGGTGCCAGTTCGTTGATAACGTCCAGCAGCATATCGATACCTTCCAGTTTAGTTGTAGCGCCACAAACTACTGGAGTAATTGTACCAGCTTTGATACCTTTTTTGATACCAGTTGTGATTTCAGCTTTTGTAAACTGTTCACCGGAGAAGTATTTTTCGAAGAGTTCTTCGTCTGTTTCAGCAACAGCTTCGTTGATAGCTGTTACAAGACCGTCAAGACGGTGACCTGTAGCAGGCATTACAACTTCTTCAGCTTTGCCGTTGATGTACTGGTAAGCTTTGAATTCCATCAGGTTGATGTATGTCACTTTACCGTTGTTAACTACAGGAACGATGATAGGACAAACCTGTGGACCAAATTCAGATTTCAGTTCTTCAAATACGTTGTAGAAGTCAGCGTTTTCAACGTCAACTTTAGAAACGTAAATCATTGTGGAGCGACCATATTTACCGCTCAGTTTATAAGCTTTCTGTGTGCCTACTTCAACGCCGTCTTTTGCACTTACAGTAATAAGTGTTGTTTCGCAGGCTTTAACACCTTCGTACATACCCAGTTCAAAGTCGAACAGACCAGGTACGTCAACGAGGTTAACTTTCACACCATTGTATTCGTATGGTGCGATTGCGCTTGACAGTGAGCAAGCTCTTTTAACTTCTTCTGCATCAAAGTCAGAAACTGTGTTACCGTCTTCTACACGACCCTGACGGTCAGTTGTTTTTGTTGCCCAGAGCAGAGCTTCAACAAGGCTTGTTTTACCACTACCAGCGTGGCCGGCTACCATTACGTTTTTTATTTTCAGATTTTTGTAGTCCATGATTGTAATGAACCCCTTTCTAAAGATTTTTTAATACGTCTTAATATCCCTTTTGCACTTTCGTGTGCAAACATTACAAAAATTGTACCATACAGGTGGATTTTTTTAAATATTTTTCACATAAATTTTTAACAATTCGATGTAGAAATTAATAGTGAGATATTGTTGATATTTACTAAACATTGTTAAAAAATTAATTATTTTTACTATAAAATTTATATTTTAAACAGATACAGTTGTTTTGTTGGAAAAGACAGATAAAATAGTGGAATTTTCTATATATTGTGATATACTATAGTAAAATATGCACAGGAGAGTAAGATTATGAAAAAAGCTTTGATTGTTGTTGATTATCAGAATGATTTTGTAGACGGCTCACTGGGCTTTCTCGGCGCAGAAAACATAGCCGGAAACATCTATAACCTTGTGGCGAAAGCTGTAGCAAACAAAGATTTTATTGTATTTACCAAGGATACACATTACGAAAATTACCTGAGTACAAGGGAGGGGAAATTCCTGCCTGTACCACATTGTATAAAGGGCACAGACGGACACAGACTGTATGGTCAGCTGGCTGATTTTGAAGACGTGGTAACACCAAATGCAGTGATACTGGAAAAAGAAACTTTTGGCAGTGACAAGCTGTGCGATGTAATAGAAGACGCCTTCAACGGTGAACCTGATGTGATAGAATTCTGTGGTGTGGTAACAAACATCTGTGTGATTTCCAATGTGATTTTGTGCCAGACACATTTCAAAAATGCCAGAATAGCAGTACACGAAGATGCCACAGCAGCACTGGGTGACATGCAACACCATGCAATCGAAGTGCTGAAAGGTCTGGGTGTGGAAATTATCTGATAGCAAAAAGAGAGGGGGAATACCCTCTCTTTATTTTTATGCATATAAATAAAGCCAGCATGGTATGTGCTGGCTTTTGATTTAATTACTGTGGCAGAGGGTCAGCGCCTGGGCGACCATGACACTGTTTGTATTTTTTACCGCTACCGCATGGGCATGGGTCGTTTCTGCCTATTTTTTTGCCTGCACGTACAGGCTGTTTTTTCAGGCTGTTGTCACCGCCGCCAGATGTGCTTGTTACTTTAGCCACCCGTTTGCGCTGCAGTGCTTCGCCATTGTTTGTTCTGATCTGTGCTGCAACCAGCATTTTTGCTGTGTCCTGACGGATGTTTTCTACCATTTCGTCAAACATTGCAAAGCCTTCCATACGGTATGTTGCATATGGGTCGTGCTGACCATAGCTTCTCAGGCCCATACCACGGCGGAGTTCGTCCATAGCATCGATGTGGTCCATCCATTTGCTGTCAACGTTGCGCAGGAGAACAATTCTTTCAAATTCTCTCATCTGTTCTGCGCCGATAAGCTGTTCTTTTTCGTCCAGAATAGCCTGTGCTTTTTCTGTCAGCATTTCCACCAGCTGTTCAACTGTGAGACCTGCCTGTTCTTCGTCTGTGAATTTCAGGTCATCGTCAGCCAACAGCCAGCCACGGTACATATCGTGGAGACTGCGCAGGTTCCATTCCATTGTGTCATCACCGCTGCAGAACATTTCTACATTGTCACGGATAGACTGTGTAAGCATGTTGTGTACGCTTTCGGAAACATCGTTGCCGGAAAGAACATCGCCACGCTGTTTGTAGATGATTTCTCTCTGTGTGTTGAGAACATCGTCATACTGCAGAACGTTTTTACGGATGTCAAAGTTTCTGCCTTCGATACGTTTCTGTGCAGATTCAATGGAGTTTGAAATGATTTTGTTTTCAATTGGCATATCGTCTGTATAGCCAAATTTTTCCATAATCTGTGTTGTTCTGTCACCACCGAACAGACGCATAAGGTCGTCTTCCAGTGAAACGTAGAATCTTGTGGTACCTGGGTCACCCTGACGACCTGCACGACCACGGAGCTGGTTGTCGATACGGCGGGATTCGTGTCTTTCTGTACCCAGAATCAGCAGACCGCCTGGATCTCAAACAGCCCGTGCATTTGGTGCCAGCTGTTCTTTATATTTTTCTTTCAGCTGGGCAAATACTGCTCTTGCATCCAGAATTTCCTGTTTGTCTGTTGAGAAAAATGCTGTGGAAGCTTCAATCATTTCTTCTTCATAGCCCATTCTTCTCATTTCGTTTTTAGCCATAAATTCTGCGTTACCACCCAGAATAATGTCAGTACCACGACCAGCCATGTTTGTAGCAATAGTAACAGCGCCTTTCTGACCTGCCTGTGCTACGATTTCAGCTTCTTTGTCATGGTATTTTGCGTTGAGAACTTCGTGTTTAACGCCACGGCGTTTCAGCATTTTGCTCAGATGTTCACTCTTTTCGATAGAGATTGTACCGATGAGAACAGGCTGACCTTTTGCGTGTGCAGCCACAGCTTCATCAATAACAGCGTTGAACTTGCCCATTTCTGTTTTGTAAACAACGTCGTTCATATCTTTTCTTGCCAGAGGTCTGTTTGTAGGAATTTCCACAACAGACAGACCGTAAATCTGCAGAAACTCATCAGCTTCGCTGAGAGCTGTACCTGTCATACCAGACAGCTTTTTATACATACGGAAGTAGTTCTGGAATGTGATGGATGCCAGAGTTTTGCTTTCGTGTGCGATTTTTACATTTTCTTTTGCTTCAATAGCCTGATGCAGACCGGCTGAATAGCGGCGGCCTTCCATAAGACGACCTGTAAATTCGTCAACGATAACAACTTCGCCGTCTTTTACAACGTAGTCGATGTCACGTTTCATAATGGAGTTGGCCTGAATAGCCTGACTGATATGGTGTGCAAGGGACATGTTTTCAGCATCAGAGTAGTTTTCGATATTGAAGTATCTTTCAGCCTTTGCGATACCGTTTTTAGTCAGTGTAGCCTGACGTGCTTTTTCGTCAACGATAACGTCCTGTGAAATATCATCCAGTTCTTCTTTGCTGTTGTGTTCTGCCATTTTGTAGTATGACAGGCTTCTTGCAAAGCTGTTTGCCATTTTGTAAAGGTCTGTGGATTTTTCACCCTGACCAGAGATAATCAGCGGAGTTCTTGCTTCGTCAATAAGGATAGAGTCAACTTCGTCCACGATGGCATAGTTGAAGCCACGCTGTACCATATCTTTTTTGTACAGCGCCATATTATCACGGAGATAGTCGAAACCAAACTCGTTGTTTGTACCGTATGTGATGTCAGCATTGTATGCAACACGTTTTTCTTCGCTTGTCATACCGTGAACAACAAGACCTACCTTAAGACCAAGATAGTTATAAAGCTTGCCCATCCACTGGCTGTCACGGCTTGCAAGATAGTCATTGACTGTAACAACGTGCACGCCCCTGCCAGTCAGTGCATTCAGGTATGCTGGCAGTGTAGCCACCAGAGTTTTACCTTCACCTGTTTTCATTTCTGCAATGTTGCTTCTGTGCAGTGCAATACCACCTGCAATCTGAACAGGGAAGTGCTTCATTTCCAGTACACGCCATGCGGCTTCACGGCATACAGCAAATGCATCTGGCAGAATATCGTCCAGTGTTTCACCATTTGCCAGACGGCCTTTCAGCACATTTGTCTGGTTTTTCAGTTCTTCTTCACCCATTGCCCGATACTTGCTTTCCAGCTTGAGTACGGCATTTTTGATAGGTTCAATTTTTTTCAGCTCTCTTGTTTCATAGCTGCCAAAAATTTTATTGATTAAAGACATTTTGATTCCTCTTTATTTTTAAGTAATAAGTAATAAATATTTTATATCTAATATCTTATTGTAATATAATGACAGAATTGTGTCAAATCATTTATATATTAATTTTTATTTTATAATAAAAAGCCAGCAGTTTATATAGAAAACTGTAGAAATGGTAAAAAATAATCCCACAGCAACTGCCATGGGATTATTTATGAATTTATTTGAAGGATTTTACCGTTGAGGTCGATATCAGGCCGATATAAAACCGGCCAAAAGTGTGAATTTTAATATCAAGAGGTCACTCTGAAGACCATAGTAATTATATATAATTGATAAATAAATATCAATGTACAAATCAACCAAACTTAAGTAAAAATTAATCGATAAAATTATATCAGTTGTATAAATGCAACAAAAAACCCGCCGCAGCGGGTTCTTTGCAAGAGAAAAAGTATATGAGGAAATGCAAGACAATAACGCCAGCCTATTGCGTTATTAATCTTTGGGTATATTATAACCTTATAAATGTAAAAAAAATGTCAAATAAATGTGGTAATTTTATGAAAAATGTGAAAATTACCTAGTTTTTTAAAAGAAAATTAAGTTTTTATGCAATTTGTTAAGAAAAAGTGAAAAAACCTTGAAAACTTTTGTACAAATTGATATAATGCTAGTAAGATAACCAATAGTATAGGTTATTGGTCCTTATAAAAGGAGGCATCGATATGAAAGTTACAACAATAGGCAGAAAAGTTTCACTCAAGGACAATTTTTTACAGAGAGTTGAAGACCGTCTGGGCAAACTGGATAAATTCTTCTCCGACAACGCTGAAGCAACAGTAACAGTAACTGTTGAAAAGAAATGGCAGACTGTAGAAATTGCAATCAAAGACAGAAAACTTCAGTTCCGCAGCGAACAGAGCGCAGACAGTATGGAAGTTGCGCTGGAAGATGCCGTAGATAATCTGGAAGGTCAGATTATCAAAAACAAAGAAAAAATACATAGAAAATTCAACGGCTATGCATATTTTGATGACCTGGCAGGTGTAGCAGACGATATGGATGATTACGAAGTAGTTCGTAAAAAAGTATTTGCTCTCCAGCCACAGAGCGTGGATGATGCAATTCTTGAAATGAATATGTTGGGTCACACATTCTTTATGTTCAAAGACATTGTTACAGAGGAAATCAACGTAGTTTATAAACGCAAAGATGGCAACTACGGTCTGTTGATTCCAGAATAAAGCAGAAAATTCTGTTTCTTAATTTGCTATCATCTCCTCTCTCTATATAACAATTCAAAAGGCAGGGCTTCGGCCCTGCTTTTTGGTTACACAGTTGATTTCGGATAATTTTAAATGTAAAATGAAGGTATGAATAAAGGAGGTACAGCTATGAAACTGAGAGAAATAATGAACAATATACCAAGAGAAAGTCTGGCACCACTGCCAACACCATTGCAGCGTCTGGCAAATACAGAAAATCTTATAGGTGCAAAAAACAAAATGTACATCAAACGTGACGACCTGACAGGCGTAGGCAGTGGCGGCAACAAGGTGAGATGTATGGAATACATTATCGGTGCCGCAAAATCAGGCGGATACAACGGTGTGCTGGTATCAGGCAACGGCCAGAGCAACCTGTGTTCACTGGCGGCGGCATCAGCGGCAAAGGCTGGCATCAGATGCTATATTGTACATAACAGTGACAAACCAGAGGTTTCTGTAGGCAACGCCCTGCTGAACGACCTTCTGGGCGTTGAAAGGGAATACATGGGCGCCTGCGACAGCAGTATCAGGGAAAAATATGTTTTTGAAGTGATTGACCGACTGAAAGAAAGAGGAGACAACTACTTCCTTATCCGCAATGGTGCCACAACAGGCCACGGTGCACTGGGTTATGTAAATGCAATTATCGAACTGGTTGACCAGTGCGAAAAAGAAGGTCTGGAAATCAGGCATATCTTTGCACCTGGTGGCAATGGCGGTATTGCCAGCGGTCTGGTTTATGGCAATGCTCTGATGGGCTTCCCATTTACTGTGCATATCATCAGTGTGGAAGATACAAAACCTGTGCTGATTGAACATATTGAAAATACAATAAAGGAAATTGAAGAAATCACAGGTCTGCCATTTGAATACAAAGTGGACCAGGCGGCAGATATTGTGGATAAATACATGGGTGCAGGCTGGTCCTGTAACACACCTGAAAGCGAAAATGAAGTGCTGGAATTTGTGCGTACAGAAGGTATCTATATCGAAAATGTGTACACATCAAAGCTGATGTACGGATATAAAGATATGGTAAAAAATAATCTTGTGGATGGTGACAGTGCTGTTATCCACACAGGTGGCTTTGGCAGTCTTTTCAGCCAGTATTAAGGTATTGTGACTGAATTCTTATCTGGGATTTCTTTAAATTTACATATTTTTACAGTATAATGAAACAAAACAGACAAGAGAGAAAGCAGAATGGGAATTTTTTATCGCACATATGTTGTAATAAGTGTTACATTATTGGCTTTGCTTATTGGTTTTGTAGTGTATATCGGTATAAAAGACTCTGTAAAACAGAAAAAACGCAACAGGCAAATGGAACTGGAGATGGAAATGCCGTTGGAACTTTCTACCATTGTCGGTATCAGTGCAACAGTGCTGGAAAAAGACATCGTAATGCACAAAAAGACAGGCGGGAAATATGGCGGACATACACTGGCGTACAATGTGACATTTCTTACTGGTGAAAACGAAACTGTGGTTTATACAGTGCCACAGGAACTGTTTGACTATATAAATATAGGTCAACGTGGCACACTTGCCACCATCAACGGAGAATTTTTTGATTTTGGCGACGGCGAGGAAATAAATATCTGAAAATAACGGAGGATTGTATATGGGAATGGGTGGCAATCTTGAACTTTTTTACGAGGACAGCAAGATTATACTTATTGGATTAATATCCTTTCTGATTGTGTTTGGCATTGTGTTTATATACAAAAAGCGCAAATCTGTAAAAAGCGAAGACAAACAGAAAAACAATATGGTACAGCTGGAAGTTCTGGACAGATATAACCGTACACAGCTGATAAATCTGGACCGCAAGGATATACCGCTGGAATATGTGGCAGATGTGGAACATACTATTTCTCTGGCTGACTATGGTGCAAGATTTGGTCTTGGGGGCAGATGTTTTGCCATTAAATACGGCGGAAAATATGTGGGCATAGTTTTAATCGGTGAAGCGGTAAAAAACGAAGCAGACCCTGTAGAACTGAAAGATGAAAAGTATTTCAGACTTCTGGGCTTTCTTATTGATAACAAATATCAGGGTATAGGCATAGGCACTATTGCGCTGAAAAAAGCAATCAAGGAAATTTACAGAGATTACGGCAAAATACCACTTTTACTTGAATGTCATAAAGACAACGAAAAAGCAATCCGTTTTTATGAACAGAATGGCTTTGTAAACACAGGCAGGCTGAACGAAAAAGGCACAGACTGGTTTATGATACTTAAATAAATAAAAAGGCACGGTGAAAACCGTGCCTTTGATTTTGCAATATTTTATTTGTCAAATCTTTCTGAAACCAGTTTCAGACCTTCGATAATTTCCAGATGCTGTGGACATGCACTTTCACACTGACCACAACCGATACACCGGTTTGCTCTTGGCAGTGTAACAACCATATTTGTGTAATATGTCTGCTGTGGTGAGAAACCTTTGTTCAGGCTCTGCAGGTCTGCGTTATACAGTGCAAAGTATTTAGGAATTGGAATACCAGCAGGGCAACCGTCTACACAGTAGTTGCAGGCTGTACAAGGGATAGCGATGGAAGAATTGATAATATCCACAACCTTGTCAATTACCTTGTATTCTTCTTCGTTGAGAGGCACAAAGTTTTCCATATAGGAAGTGTTGTCTTCCACGTGGTCCATATTGCTCATACCAGAAAGAACCATCATTACATTGTCCAGACTGGCGGCATATCTTACTGCCCAGCTGGCAATGGATGTATCTGGATTATGTGCTTTGAACAGCTCTTCGGCTTCCTGTGGAATGTTTACAAGGCTGCCGCCTTTGATTGGTTCCATTACGATAACTGGTTTGCCTAGTTTTGTACACAGTTCATAGCATTCCTTTGCCTGAATTGTTGGGTTCAGCCAGTCGATATAGTTAATCTGCAGCTGTACAAATTCTGTTTCAGGCCATACTGTCAGCATTTCTTCCAGCAGCTGGGCATCCTGATGGTATGAGAAACCGATATGTTTGATTTTGCCTTCTGCTTTCATCTTTTTCAAAAATTCGAAACTGCCGTATTTTTTGGCTTTTTCAAATCTTTCTTTGTTCATAGCGTGGAGCAGATAGTAATCAAAATATTCCACACCGCATTTTTCCAGCTCCTCGTTGAACAGTTTTTCGTTGTCTTCCACACTGTTTACCTTTGGCATAGGCAGTTTTGTAGCAACCTGAAATTTATCTCGTGGATATCTTTCCACTACAGCTTTACGCAGGAAAATTTCGCTCTGCTCTTTGTGGTAAACATAAGCAGTGTCAAAGTATGTAAAACCACGTTCCATAAATGTGTCGACCATTTTACACAGCTGGTCAAAATCTATCTTTGATGCATCGTTGACATCCAGCACAGGCAGGCGCATAAAACCAAAACCAAGTTTTTTCATAACGTACTCCTTTTATTGCATATACTGTAATTATATCATATTTGTCCTGCAATGCAAAACTTGATTTTTACAAGGCGATGGGGTAAAATATATGTTACGTTATATGTCTCCGTAGCTCAGTAGGATAGAGCGGACGCCTCCTAAGCGTCAGGCCGCAGGTTCGATTCCTGTCGGGGACGCCACTGCCTGCACCTTGTGTGCAGGTTTTTTATTGTCTGGAAGTGAGCAGATGCACGGGTTTGGGAACTGGCAGAATTTTACTGTGATTTTTACAGCTTTTTTTGGAATGATAACTGTAGACCAAAAAATGAAATGGAGAACAGTTATGAAATATACATGTGATGTATGTGGCTGGGAATATGATGAACAGCTGGGCTGGCCCGAAGGAGGCATAGCACCAGGTACACCATGGGAAAATGTGCCAGAAGATTTTGAATGTCCTCTTTGCTTTGTGGGCAAAGAAATGTTCTCGGAAGCAGAATAAAAAGAAAAAGCCTCTGCTACAGCGGAGGCTTTAAATATATTAAAGGAATATGTATTTCAGTACAAACAGAACTGTCAGCACATACATGATAGGATTTACTTCTTTTGCTTTGCCAGTTGCAGCTTTCAGCACTGTGTAAGAAATGATACCCAGACAGATACCTTCTGAAATACTGTAGAACAATGGCATAGCCAAAATACACAAGTAAGCAGGAATTGCTTCATCCCGTTTTTCAAAAGAGAAATCCAGATCAACAACAGCTTCAAACATCAGGAAACCTACAAAAATAAGTGCAGGTGCTGTTGCAAATGATGGAATGGATGTGAACAGTGGTGAGAACAGTGTAGCCAGCAGGAACAGAATACCTGTTGTCAGTGCTGTCAGACCTGTGCGGCCGCCAACTGCAACACCTGCAGAAGATTCTACAAAAGTTGTTACTGTGGATGTACCCAGTACAGCACCGGCTGATGTAGCAATAGCGTCAGACAGCAAAGCTGGTTTAATCTGAGACAGGCGACCATTTTCATCCAGCATATCTGCTTTGGAACATACACCGATCAGTGTGCCCAGTGTGTCAAACAGGTCAACAAACAGGAATGAAAATAAAATAACAATAAAGTTGAACAGGCCTACACTGCTGAAATCGATTTTGAAGCACTGGCCAAATGTTTTGCCCAGAGCAGAGAAATCTGCGCTCATAAGACCGGATGGGAACAGACTGTATGCGCCAACAGCTGGATCAGCTACATAGATACCTGCTACCTGACAGAGCATGCCCAGGCCCCAAGTGATTACGATACCATACAGGATACCGCCTTTTATATTGCGGATATGAAGAATAGCTGTGATAAACAGGCCGATAATAGCCAGCAGTGCACAGATACCTTTTGTACTGAAGTTTTCTGTAAAGCTGGTGATTGTAACCAGTGTGGAAGAGTCAACTGCCAGGCCGGCATTCTGAAGACCGATAAATGCGATAAACAGGCCGATACCTACAGAAACAGCTTTTTTAAGAGAAAGAGGAATAGAGTTGAAGATTGCTTCACGCATATTTGTCAGAGACATGAATATAAAAATCAGACCTTCAACAAATACGGCAAACAGTGCTACCTGCCAGGACAGCCCCTGACCCAGTACTACTGTGTATGCCAGGTAAGCATTCAGCCCCATACCTGCAGACAGGGCAAATGGCATATTTGCCATAAATGCCATACATGCAGTACCAATAAATGAAGCCAGACATGTGGCAATCAGTACAGCATTTGCATCCATACCTGCATCGCTGAGGATAGATGGGTTTACTGCCAGGATATATGCCATTGTCATAAATGTGGTAATACCCGCAGTGATTTCGGTTTTTACATCAGTGTTGTTTTGTTTCAGCTTGAAAAATTTTTCCAGCATTTTCTCACCTTTGATCCCTTCAAATTTAATTATCATAATAGTATAAAACTACATTAAAATTATACTATCATATTTAAAAACTGTTCAAATAAAAAATGAAATAAAAGTGTAAAAACTGTTATTTGCACAAAAACAGTCGTTTTTTGTTAAAACACTTTTGTGGTTATCACAAATAATTTTTATCGATATATTGCCCCCGGAGAAAAATCAATTGTCTTCCATGACTGCACATATAAAAGTTGATAAATAAATAACAGATACAAAAAGGACTTGCAAAAGCAAGTCCTTTTAATATGCAGTTTAGTGTAAATTATCTTTTTACGTTAAATGCAGCCATACCTGGGTAAACAGCGGATGCGCCCAGTTCTTCTTCGATTCTCAGCAGCTGGTTGTATTTAGCTACACGGTCAGAACGGCTTGGAGCACCTGTTTTAATCTGGCATGTGTTAAGAGCAACAGCCAGGTCAGCGATTGTTGTATCAGCTGTTTCACCTGAACGATGTGATGTAACTGCTGTGAAGCCTGCTTTGTGAGCCATTTTGATAGCTTCCAGTGTTTCAGATACTGTACCGATCTGGTTCAGTTTGATAAGGATAGCGTTAGCGTTTTTGCCTTCGATACCTTTAGCAAGTCTTTCTGTGTTTGTTACGAACAGGTCGTCACCAACCAGCTGTACTCTGTCGCCGATTGTATCTGTCAGCAGTTTCCAGCCTTCCCAGTCTTCTTCATCCATACCGTCTTCCAGAGAGATGATTGGGTATCTGTCAGCAAGGTCTTTCCAGAATGCAACCAGAGATTCTGTTGTGAATCTTGTACCTGCTTTTGGCAAAACGTATTCACCTTTAACGTCGCTCTTCCATTCGGATGCAGCAGCGTCGATAGCAATCATAAAGTCTTTACCTGGTACATAACCTGCAACTTCGATAGCTTTGCAGATGTATTTCAGAGCATCTTCGTCAGAAGCAAGGTTTGGTGCGAAACCACCTTCGTCACCAACGGATGTTGCCAGACCTTCAGCTTTGAGGATTTTGGACAGGTTGTGGAATACTTCAGCACACCAGCGCAGAGCTTCTTTAAAGCTTGGAGCGCCAACTGGCATTACCATGAATTCCTGAATGTCAACTGTGTTGGAAGCATGTGCACCACCGTTGAGGATGTTCATCATTGGAACAGGCAGACGGTTTGCATTCAGACCACCAAGGAATCTGTACAGTGGCAGGTCAAGAGATGCAGCAGCAGCTCTTGCAGCAGCGATGGAAACAGCCAGGATAGCGTTAGCACCCAGTTTGTTTTTGCCTTTTGTGCCGTCAGCAGCGATCATAGCAGCGTCAACAGCGTAGATGTCAGAAGCATCCAGACCGATAACTGCATCAGCCAGAACTGTGTTTACGTTTTCAACAGCTTTTGTTACGCCTTTGCCAAGGTATCTGGATTTGTCGCCGTCGCGCAGTTCCAGAGCTTCAAAGATACCTGTGGAAGCACCGGATGGTGACATACCACGGCCGATTGTACCGTCAGCAAGTGTTACTTCAGCTTCAACAGTTGGGTTACCGCGGGAGTCAAGAATTTCGCGACCAACTACTTTTACGATTGTTAAATAGTCTTTCATATTTAAACCCCTTTTCAAAAATTGTATTGTAATTTATTGTTACCAAATTAAACAGTCTTATTAGACTGTGTTAATTATATCACAAGCTTTTTGCGATTTCAATATTAAATGTTAAAAAAATAACATGATTTTTGATTTTGTTTTATCTATATGGTCAGACAGGAAGAAACATAACAGCATTTATTGGCTGATATAAGGATTGACATATTGGCAAGAGGGGGATATGATATAGATATAAAGACAGGGGCGCTGAGGGCATCCTCGGCTGAGATTGGGACAAATTGCAATCCCAGGTCACCTTGAACCTGATACGGATAATGCCGGCGTAGGAAGTCACAGTAAAGATTTGTTACAGGAAGCGGCGTACAGGTTGCTTCCTGTTTTTGTTTATACAACTTAAAAATGCGGGGGAGCTTGTATTGTCAAGCTGAGAGGAAGGAACTACCTTCGACCCTTATACCTGATATGGATAATGCCATCGTAGGAAGTCAACATATAATTGATTTGTGGGGATATCCGTATAGGGTATCCCCACTTTTGTTGAATTTTAATGGGAAAGAGGTGCTGACGAAAAAGAATATACAGGCAGAGGGGGAGCGCCCTGTGCTTTTCGTAAAGCGATGGGAACCTGTGTTTCAGGGTGAGAGGATACTTTTGAGTATCGACCGCACAAAGCTATTTTGCTTTGTTCAGTTTTTAAATACGAAAAGAGGAAAAAACAATGATCAGAACCAAACAGACATTAAGAATGACAGTACTTGCTATGCTTATCGCACTGGGGGTAGTAATATCTCCGTTTTTACGCGTTGAGGGTATGTGCCCTATGGCTCATTTTATCAATATTGTGTGCTCTGTACTTATGGGGCCATGGTATTCGCTTTTATGCGCCACATTAATCGGCATTATCCGTATGACTATGATGGGTATACCGCCTATTGCCCTTACAGGGGCAGTGTTCGGTGCTTTTTTATCAGGCGTGTTCTATCGTTTGTCAAAAGGAAACATCCTTTTTGCAGTCGTTGGTGAAGTGCTGGGCACTGGTGTTATCGGGGCAATAGCGTCTTACCCTGTTATGTCTATTTTGTGGGGGAAAGAAGGCCTCAGCTGGCTGTTCTATGTGCCAAGCTTTATCTGTGGCACATTAATTGGCGGCAGTATTGCACTGGTGTTTCTTAAAAAACTTGCATCCAACGGGCTGTTGAAAAAATTTCAGGCTATGCTTTCAGACAATGTTTACGAAGACAAAATCAGCCTTTTCAGCAACGCAGCGTCTATTGCCGCCCTTGGTGCAATTCTGTATGTAGTTATCGAGATTCCCACAGGTATATTCAGCCTCACTTCTCCTATGTGGCATACAGTATCCAGAGGGTGTATAGCTGTATCAGTTACAGTTGCCATTACATATTATGCAATCAATAAATTCAAAAAGGGGAAATAATATGACAACAGATTCAATAAATATTATTCGTAAAAAAACGGTGGATAAGAACCCTCTTATCCACTGTATAACAAATCCGATATCAATCAACCAATGTGCCAATGGCATATTGGCTGTAGGCGGGCGACCTATGATGGCAGAACACCCGCAGGAGGTGGAAGAAATCACACAGATGGCAGATGCACTGGTGCTGAATACAGGTAATATCACTGATGCCCGTATGCAGTCTATCAGACTGTCTGCCCAGACAGCCCAAAAGTACCATATTCCTTTTATCATAGATGCAGTAGGCATATCTGGTTCACAGTTAAGACGAAAATTTATAAATGATTTTATGAAATCATTTAAACCAACAGCTGTCAAAGGCAACTATTCTGAAATATATGCTTTGCAGGATGAAAAGTATACTTCAGCAGGTGTAGATGCAGATGAAACATTAAAACTGGAACATATAAGTAAAACAGCGGTTAAACTGGCACGAAAATTTAACACCATGGTCCTTGCCAGCGGAAAAACAGATATTGTGACAGATGGCAAAACTGTTGTGTATATAAACAACGGTGTGGCACAGCTGGCCAAAGTCACTGGCACAGGCTGTCTGCTGGGCGCTCTGTGCGGATGCTATTTAGCTGTCGATAATACTCTGTCAGCGCTGGTTACTGCCTGTGGTGTGCTTGGTATATGCGGTCAGCTGTCAGAAACATCTGAAGGTAACGGCACATTCCTTGTAAATCTTATGGATAATCTTTCTGTTGTTACAGATTCACAGATAGACAAATTATTGAAAATAGAGGTGAAAAACTATGAAGAAGATTGACACAACACTGTATTTCATCACAGACAGTACAGGATTTACAGAAGAGGAATTTCTTCACAGGGTAGAGCAGGGGCTAAAAGGCGGTGCTACACTTCTGCAACTGCGTGAAAAAGACAAAACCACCAGAGAATATATAGCCCTTGCAGAAAAGGTACACCAGATTACAAAGAAATATAATGTGCCGCTTATTATTGACGACCGCATAGATGTGGCTATGGCAGTGGATGCTGAAGGTGTACACCTTGGCCAGAGCGATATGCCTGTGGATATTGCCCGAAGAATACTGGGCAAAGATAAAATCATAGGTGCAACAGCAAAAACAGTGGCACAGGCAAAAGAAGCCTATGAAAATGGAGCAGACAATCTGGGTGTTGGTGCGATTTACCCTACAACCACAAAGGTGAAAACGGTCTTGACTTCTGTTGATACCCTTAAAGAAATTGTAAAAGCAGTGCCTGTCCCAGTAAATGCTATTGGCGGGCTGAACAAAGATAATATAAATATTCTTGAAAACACAGGTATTGCAGGTGTATGTGTGGTTTCTGCCATTATGAAAGCGGAAAATCCACAGAAAGCCACCAGTGAAATAAAAGAAATATTTTTGAAAATGATATAAGAATATATTGATATAAAGGAGAAAAAGTATGTATACAGCATTAACTATAGCAGGCAGTGATTGCAGTGGAGGTGCAGGAATACAGGCTGATATCAAAACTATGACAGCAAATGGAGTTTATGCCATGAGCGCAATTACAGCCCTCACAGCCCAGAACACCACAGGTGTTTATGGCATTATGGAAAGCACACCAGAGTTTCTGGCAAACCAACTGGACTGTATTTTTACTGACATTTACCCAGATGCAGTAAAAACGGGTATGGTATCATCAGCAGATTTGATTGAAGTGATTTGTAATAAACTGATACAGTATAATGCCAAAAATATAGTTGTAGACCCTGTTATGATATCCACCAGTGGCAGTAAACTGCTGGCAGATGAAGCCATGGAAACATTGCAAAAAAGACTGTTGCCGTTGGCTACAGTTATCACACCTAATCTGCCAGAAGCACATGCCCTCTGTGGCATCCATGTCAGAAATGCAGATGATATGAAAAAAGCGGCACAGGCAATTTACGAAAAGTTTGGCTGCAATGTGTTGGTTAAAGGCGGACACACAATAAACGACGCCAATGACCTGCTGTATGATGGTGAAAATTACACTTGGTTTTATGGCCAGAGAATAGATAACCCAAACACACACGGCACAGGCTGTACACTTTCTTCAGCCATTGCTTCAAACCTTGCAAAAGGCAAAGATTTGAAAACAGCCATTGAAAATGCAAAGAAATATATTTCTGGTGCATTGGCTGACAATATGGACCTAGGCAAAGGCAGTGGCCCATTGAACCATGCTTTTGATATCAAAAGTGAATAGTCATTTTGTGTGAAAAACTGTCTGGGAAAATGAAAACGCTGAAATAAGAAATTTTATATTACAAAACCCGATTTAATTTTTGCCGATACATAAAAACAAAACAGACTGGCATTACGCCAGCCTGTTTTTTTAAGGAGTAGTAAAATCCGTAAATTATTTCAATAATTCAAATGCTGATTTCATCAGGAATTCTGTGCCGTATGCAAGTGCATCTTCGTCGATGTCAAAGCAGGAGTTGTGGTTTGCCACATGGCCAAAGCCTTTTGCTTCGTTTGCACAGCCCAGATTTACATAGAAACCAGGGAAGGAGTCCAGAACGATAGCCATATCGTCACTGCCCATGCCTTTGCCTTCTGTAAAGATTTCCATACCCATTTCTGTTGCAACTTTCTGTGCGATTTTTGTTGCTTCAGGGTCGTTTACTACAGGAATCATTGGGTCGAACATATAGTCCATTTCTCTTTCAACACCGTATGATTTACATACACATTCAGAGATGTTTTCCAGCCAGTCAAAGATAGGCTGTGTCAGGTCTTTGTTGAAGTAACGTACTGTACCCATGATAACAGCTTCGTTTGGAATAATGTTAGGTGCTGTACCTGCAACGATAGAGCAAGTGGAGAATACGATAGGGTCCTGTGCGTCGATTGCGTTGGATGGCAGGCTGGCCAGCTTCAGCACCAGTTCACATGCAGGTTTGATAGGGTCTTTTGCTGTGTGTGGAACAGAGCCGTGGCCGCCTTTGCCTTTAACGATAATTCTGTAAGTAATAACGCCTGATGCAAATGGACCAGAAACGATTTTCATCTGGCCAACATTTTCAGAACAGCCAACGTGTACAGAGATAGAATGGTCAGCGCCACCCAGTTCTTTAACGAATTTAGCCAGTGTTCTGCCACCTTTAAGGTTTTCTTCAGCTACCTGGAAACCCAGCAGGATTTTGCCAGGGATTTCGTCTTTGATTTCCCACAGTGATTTACCAACGCCCAGCAGCATAGCGGCGTGTGCGTCGTGACCACAGGAATGCATAGCATTGTCGTAAACACTTGCATATTCTGCGCCTGTTTCTTCTTTCATTGGCAGAGCGTCAATATCTTCGCGGATAAGGATTGTTTTGCCTGGTTTGCCATTGTCGATAACACCGATTACAGTGTAGTCTGGATATACATGGTATGGAATACCCATTTTTTCAAGTTCTTCGCAGATGCGTTTTGATGTTTCTTTTTCCTGTGTGGAAATTTCTGGATATTTGTGGAAATGTCTGCGCATTTCAACTACATAATCATGATTTTTAACAGCAAGAGCTTTCAAGTCTGCCATAATATATACCTCTCTATGTTTAAAATTTAACAATCTATAAGGATATTATATACTGCAAAAAAGGATTTGTAAATATTAATTATTAAAAAATGTATAAACAAAATAAAAGACGGGCTGCAAAACCCGTCTTTTGAAAGTTTATTCAGTTGTATTACAGTTCGATAGCTGCGTTGAGAGCAACTTCCATCATTTCTGTAAAGCCTGTCTGTCTCTGTTCTGGTGTTGTTTCTTTGTGGTCAACGATAGAGTCAGAGATTGTCAGGATACATGCTGCTTTTTTGCCCAGGTGACGAGCGTTAGCAAACAGACCGAAGGATTCCATTTCTGCACACAGCAGGTCGTATGGAGCTGGTTCTCTTTCGATAGAGAAGTCTGAGTAGAAGTTGTCGGAAGAGTGTACATAACCTTTCCAGATTTTTTTGCCCAGTTTTTCAGCTGTTGCTGCCAGAACGTCGTTCAGTTCTGCAGATGGTTCCATAACGTCTTCTGTGAAGCCGAATGCTTCTCTTGCGTATGTGGATTTGGAGTATGCGTGGTCAACCAGAACGATGTCAAACAGGTCGATTTCTGTTTTGAAGGAACCTGCTGTACCGAATCTGATGATGTTTTCTACACCGTAGAATTTGTAAAGTTCGTAGGAGTAGATACCGATGGAAGGAATACCCATACCATGAGCCATGATAGAGATTTCTTTACCTTTGTATTTACCTGTGAAGCCCAGCATGCCACGAACTGTGTTGAAGCATTTTGCGTCTTCAAGGAATGTTTCTGCTACAAATTTAGCTCTCAGTGGGTCACCAGGCATAAGAACTGTTTTAGCGATGTCGCCGAGTTTTGCATGGTTGTGAGCTGTACCTTTAAATTCTGCCATTGGAGTTTTCCGCCTTTCAATTATTAAAGAAATTTCATATCAAAATAACTTTTGATTACATTTTGATTGCCGCATCAAGAGCAATTTCCATCATATCGATAAAACCTGTCTGTCTCTGTTCAGGAGTTGTTTCAGTTTTGTTTACGATAGAGTCGGAGATTGTCAGGATACATGCTGCTTTTTTGCCCAGATGACGGGCATTTGCAAACAGACCAAAGCTTTCCATTTCTGCACAGAGAAGGTCGTATTTAACTGGTTCTCTTTCGATGGAGTAGTCTGAATAGAAGTTGTCAGAAGACTGGATATAGCCTTTCCAGTATTTTTTGCCCTGTGCGTTTGCTGCTTCTTCCAGCAGTGCGTTCAGTTCAGCACTTGGTTCCTGTACATCTTCTGTATATCCGAATGCTTCTTTTGCATAGCTGGATGCACTGTAAGCGTGGTCAACGATAACAACGTCAAACAGGTTCAATTCTGGTTTGAAAGCACCTGCGGAACCGATTCTTACAACGTTTTCAACGCCGTAGAATTTGAAAAGTTCATAGGAGTAGATGCCGATAGATGGAATACCCATACCGGAACCCATTACAGAAACTTCTACACCTTTCCATTTACCTGTGTAGCCCAGCATGCCACGAACTGTGTTGAAACATTTTGCATCTTCAAGGAATGTTTCAGCAATCCATTTAGCTCTCAGAGGGTCACCAGGCATAAGAACTGTTTTAGCAATGTCGCCCACTTTTGCATGGTTGTGAGCAGTACCTTTGAATTCTGCCATATAATACCACCTTTTCTGCCATTAAGGCCTGTTATTAGTTTCATTTTATCACATATGGAGAAAAAATAAAATACTATGCTGTAACAAAAAGAATGGCTGTTATTTGTCATTTTGACCGATTAAAGCCTTTGTAGCGACAAAAATGGTAAAAAAATAAAAAAGGCACCCGAAGGTGCCCTTTATCAGTTAAATGAAAATACCTTTCTTGCAAAGGTGTATATACCCAGTATAAGCTTGTGGCCCAGCTTGCTTTTCAGCTGCATTGTCCGTCCCATTGCAGTGGATACCACTGCTTTGTGCATAGATGGGTTGTGCTCTTTCATATATTGCCACAGTTCGTCTCTGGCTGCCAGGTGTTCAACTGTTCCGGACCTGATGCACAGAACGGTGGAAACACAGGAAATCATGGACAGATATTTAATCATATACCGGCGGCATTTTTTATCTTCCAGTGCCATTACATCACAGCAGTCAATCATCAGCTTGTTTACTCTCAACTGCTGGTCCATTCTGCCAATCATGATTTTTTCATTTACAGACTGGTCTTCACGACCGATAAAGTAACGGTACAGGTCGATATCCATATAGTACATTTTCTTTACATATGGCAGTGGCTGGTACACAAACAGGTTGTCCACATAGAATGTATGTTTTGGCAACACCAGCTTGCAGTCTACAAGCATCTGTCTGTTGTAGATAACACTGTGCATCAGAATATTCTGGTGTGGCAGGAAGTGTTTTGTATCTTTCCATTCAAACAGTCTGTCAACAGGCAGTACATTTGTGTATCGGATAACACTCTGCTTGTCTTCGCTTACTTTTTCGTAAACATAGTTTGTGATAAACATATCCACAACAGTGCCCTGACTGTACAGCTCTTTCAGTTTTTCTGCAACTTTTACCAGACTGTCTTTGTCAAACCAGTCGTCACTGTCCAGAACTTTGTAGTAAATGCCTGTTGCATTGGCAAGACCTGTGTTTACAGCCTGACCATGACCGCCGTTTTCCTGATGTACACATTTTACAATGCCAGGATACTGTGCTTCATAGGCTTTGCCGATTTCCAGCGTGTTGTCTTTCCGTGAGCCGTCATCCACCACAATTATTTCTATATCATCACCCAGTACAAGACAGGACTCAATGGCGTTTGCCATATATGCCGCTGAATTGTAGCAAGGGATACCTACTGATAATAATTTCATAAACATTTTCCTTTATCTGTATATTAAAATATATTATAGCATATAACTTGTTATTTGTATGTTATTTTTGAAAAATTTTAATAAAAACTTAATTAAAAGAAGCTTGTTACAAAAATTTCGATACCGATGAAGATAAGGATTACACCGCCAAGGATACCTGCTTTGCCAGCAAGTTTAGTGCCGAATTTTTTGCCGATTGCAATACCGCCAAGGCAGATGAAGAATGTAACCACAGCGATAAGTGCCGCACAAACCAGAGCCATAGCCAGATTGTATTCAGCAATTGTGAAACCTACGGAAAGAGCGTCTATAGATGTGGCAACACCCTGAACAATCAGTTCTTTGATACCTACATCGCCACAGCATTCTTCGTCTTCGCCACAGCCACACAGACAGTCTTTCAGCATTTTGCCACCGATGTAACACAGCAGGATAAGGGCAATCCAAGGGATAAGTTTTTCAAAAGCAGAAAAATATTGCACAACAGTGTGTACACAAATCCAGCCGATAAGTGGCATAGCCGCCTGAAAACCTGCAAACACACCAGCCATTGTAGCCATGCGGCCTTTTTTCATGCATGGTTCGTTAAGACCGTTTGCAAGGGAAACTGAAAATGCGTCCATTGCCAGACCTACACCCAGCAGAACGCTGTTGAAAAAGAAAATAAAACTCCATTCCATTATAATTTGTCCTCCAAGATTAATATTAACTTCATAACTTCATATCAAATAAAAAACCAAGTATGGATTGCCATACTTGGTGCGTCTTTTTTTACAAAAGGGCAGACCTGTGCACAGCAATGCTTTACACATAAGTCTCGCAATTTAAAACAAGCCAGGCTTTGGGCCAGTATGTTGACTTGCTACACATTTCTGCGCTTGCTACTCCCTTATCTATACCAGAAAAATTATATCACAAATGTTAAAAATGTCAAACAAAATATGGCATATATCTGGTAAAATATATGCCTGCTTTTCACAGATATATACTACATTTCTTCTCTGTAGCCCGGCGGTGTGGAGGTGTTCCAGTTACTGCCTTCAGGTTTTGTGGTTTTGGTGTCTTTTCCTTCTTCAGACACTTCTTCTTTTTTTACTGTTTCTTTACACATACCATATACCTCAAAATAATATTCCTATAGTAATTATAGCAGAAAAAAGGGCTGTTGTAAAAGAAAATGTGCGCAACTGCAAAACTACAGTAGTCCCTATAGGGATTTTATTACAAAAGTGTAAAAAATACAGAATTTCATTGTTTATACACATATTTAGTGTTAAAATATATTGTTTTTACAAAGGGGGTAAATGAATTGACATCAATGAAAGTATATACCAGAGGCTTTGAAATGAAGAATTTTCTATTGCTTACAGTGGCAGGTGTTATAAATGCCTTTGGTGTAACAATTTTTCTTTCTCCTGTAAAACTGTTTGACAGCGGCATATCAGGTACATCAATGCTTTTGTCACAGTTAAGTGGTGGGGCGCTTTCGCTGTCTTTATTTCTTATCGTTCTCAACATTCCGCTGTTTCTCTATGGTCTGAAAAAACAGGGCGTGAAATTTACCATATATGCCATATATTCCGTTGCCATATATTCAACAGCTGCATGGCTGATTACAGATGTGTTGCCTGTGGATGTTACCATTGCCAGCCCTCTGGCTGGTACAGACCTGCTGTTGTGCGCATTGTTTGGCGGTATGATTTCAGGTGTTGGCAGTGGTCTTGCAATGCGATATGGCGGTGCAATGGACGGCATTGAGGTTATGGCTGTTATATTTGCAAAGCCTATGGGGATTTCTGTAGGTACATTTGTAATGGTGTACAACGTTATTCTCTATGTTATCTGTGGCATTGTGCTGGACAGCTGGATACTGCCATTGTACTCAATAGTTACATATATGGCGGCACTGAAAACCGTGGACTTCATTGTAGACGGTTTTGACAGGGCAAAATGCGCCATGATTGTTACACAGAGCCCTGTGGAAATCAGCCAGGCACTTTCAGATGAGTTTGAAAGCGGCGGCACAAGGGTGGATGCCATCGGTGGCTACACCAATCAGCAGAAAACAATCGTGTGGTTTGTTGTAAACAGATTTCAGGTTACAAAAATGAAGGATATTGTTCATCGGATAGACCCGACAGCATTTATTACCATCCACGAGGTAGCAGATGTTTTCAGGGCAAGTTTATAAAATATCTCAACAGATGTCTTGGAAAAGGCGTCTGTTTTTTTATTGCTTTATAAGTTCGTTTGTCGTACAATGAAAATATGATATTTCGTGAAAAAACTATGGAGGTATATATGAAAAAACTGGCTCTTACAGATTTTTATAATTACACTTTCCTGTCTGGTCTCACATTTTCACCAGACAAAACAAAAGCATTGCTGATGACAAAAAAATGCGACAAAGGCGCAAACTCCTACAAAAGCGACCTGTGGCTGTTCACACCTGAAAACAAACAGACAAAACAGCTGACAAGTCTGGGTGATGTAGGTCAGTTTGTATGGCTGAACAATGAAGAGGTAATCTTTACTGCAAACCGTGACAATGTACTGAAAGAAAAGGTAAAAAACGGTGAAACATGGACAGTGGTTTACAAACTGTCTCTTGGCGGTGGCGAAGCTGTGGAATACTTCCGTCTGCCAGAAGTTGTTACAGGCATCAAGGTGCTGGACGATGAAAACTTTGTGCTGACAATTTCCAACAACTCAAACAGACCTGACATTGAATCGATGGAAGGTGACGAAAAAGCAAAAGCACTGGCAAAACAGAAAGAAAACCGTGACTATGAAGTGGTTGACGAACTGCCATACTGGGGCAACGGCATGGGCTATACAAACGGAAAACGCAGTGAAATCCACCTGTACAACAAGGCAGAAAACAAGCTGACACCTGTTTCTGTTTACCCACTGTCTTCAAGACTGACAGATGTGAAAGACGGCAGGGTGCTGTACATTGTGTCACAGTTCCACAAAGGTCTGGCTGCACGTAAAAACAGCCTGTGGCTGTACGATGTGGCAAGTGGCGAAAAGAAAGAACTGGTACCAGAAGGTGAATACGCTATCCGCAATGCTGGTTTCACAGGCATGGACAAAATCTTTGTACAGGCAACAGACAATGCTACACACGGCATGAACCAGAATGCATTGATTTACTTCTGGGAAGATGGCAGGCTGGTGCCATGGTGCACAGATGATATTTCCTGGGGTTCAAGCGTAGGCAGTGACTGCCGTCTTGGCGGTGGCAAAACACTGTACTCCTGTGAATACGGTGTGGCATTTGTTACAACAGAAAGATATAATTCTGTAATCAACACACTTACACTGGCTGGCAACAGGGTGATTCTGCCAATGAAAAATGGTTCTGTAGACTGCTTTGACAAATGTGCAGACGGCACACTGTACTTTATCGGTATGAGAGACAACAAACTGCAGGAACTGTACAGCTATAAAAACGGTGTGGAAGAAAAAATCACATCCTTCAATGATGAAGTGTTCAAGGATGTTTGCACAATTGTGCCAGATTACTTTACTTACGAAAACGATGGCATTGAACTGGACGGCTGGGTGCTGAAACCTGTTGACTTTGATGAAGACAAAAAATACCCAGCAATTTTTGATATTCATGGTGGTCCAAAAACTGTATTTGGCGATGTAATCTACCACGAAATGCAGGTATGGGCAAATATGGGCTACTTTGTATTCTTTACAAACCCACGTGGTGGCGACGGCAGAGGCAACGAATTTGCAGATATCCGTGGCAGATATGGTAAAGAGGATTACTCTGACCTGATGAAGTTCACAGATGTTGTTCTGGAAAAATACCCACAGATTGATGATAAAAAAGTGGGTGTTACAGGCGGCAGCTACGGTGGTTTTATGACAAACTGGATTATCGGCCATACAGACAGATTTGCAGCAGCGGCAAGCCAGAGAAGTATCTCCAACTGGGTTTCCATGGCATATATCAGTGACATCGGCTACTACTTTGCAGAAGACCAGGTGGCTTCTACACCTTGGACAGATATGGAACTTATGTGGGAACAGTCTCCACTGAAATATGCAGACAAGGTGGTTACACCTACACTGTTTATCCATTCAGATGAAGACTATCGTTGTCCTATTGCAGAAGGCTGGCAGATGTTCAGCGCACTGAAATACCACGGTGTTGAATCACGCCTGTGCATGTTCAAGGGGGAAAACCACGAACTTTCCCGTGGCGGCAAACCACTGCACAGACAGCGCCGTCTGGATGAAATCACAGACTGGTTTGAAAAATATCTGAAAAATTAGTTTAAATATCAAACGGATAAATTAATATTTAATAAAACAGCCTTTTATCCGTTTTAATTAAAAGAAAAACCTTTCAATTCTTTGAAATTGAAAGGTTTTTTATTGACAAATACAAATGCATATTTTAAAATGAAGGGTAGTGATTTTTTAGGAGGGCTGTTATGCACCATTCACAGATTATCCAGCGCATAGAAAATTGCCCTGTGATTGCGGCTGTTCACGACAGCGGATGGGACAGGGTGCTTGCATCACCTGTGGAAATCATTTTTTATCTGGATGCCAACCTTCTCACCATCAAAGACAGGGTGGAGCAGGCACACAGGGCCAACAAGGCTTTATTTGTACACGTGGACCTGGCAAATGGTATAGCAAAGGATAAAACAGCAGTTGAATATCTGGCTGGCTGTGGTGTGGACGGCATTTTGTCCACACGTCCACAGATGATACGACGGGCAAAAGAATGTGGTCTTGCGGCTGTACAGCGTTTTTTTGTTCTGGACAGTCAGGGGATTAACAGCATTCACGAAATGCTTCGCACATCGGCACCTCACGTAATAGAGATTATGCCCGGTGTGATTACAAAGGTTATAAAACAGTTCCGGCAGTTGAATGTGCCTGTTATTGCAGGTGGTCTGCTGGAAACAAAGGCAGAGGTTACAGCGGCTCTGGGCGCAGGCGCCAGTGGGGTGTCTACCAGCAGGGAAGAGCTGTGGTATCTGTAAAAGTGAATAAACCGAGAGAGATTTAGAGAGACGGGGAAAGAAGGACACATTTATGTGACCTCTTTTTCCGTTTTGTTTTTTGTCAGAAAAACAGTAAAAACTGTGTAAGTATAAGGAGTAAATTATGGAAAAATTTGATGTTCTGATTGCCGGTGCTGGTGTTACAGGCGGCATGATTGCAAGAGAGTTATCACGCTACCAGCTGTCTGTATGTATGCTGGACAAAGCAAACGATGTAGCAACAGGCGCTACAAAAGCCAACAGCGGCATTGTTCACGGCGGCTATGACCCAGAGCCAGGCACACTGAAAGCACAGCTGAATGCAAGCGGTGTTGAAATGCTGTTTGAAGTAGCTGAAATGCTGAATGTACCACACAAAAGAAATGGTTCTATGGTTTGTGCTTTTGCCCAGGAAGAAAATCACATCATTGACGAGCTGTATGAAAGAGGCCAGCTTAACGGTATCCCTGGTCTGAAAGTTCTCACAGGTGATGAAGCAAGAGAAATCGAACCAAACCTGTCACAGCAGATTACAAAAGTACTGCATGTTACAAACGCAGGTATCGTTTGCCCATATGAACTGACAATTGCCGCAGTAGGCAACGCTATGGACAACGGCGCACAGCTGATGAGAAACTTTGAAATTACAGATGTAGTTAAAGACGAAGAAGGCTTTACAGCTACAGCGGCTGACGGCAGACAGGTGAAAGGTACATACTTTATCAATGCTGCAGGCTGTTTTGCAGATGACATTGCAGAAATGGTTGGCGACAAATTCTATCAGATTATTCCAAGAGCAGGCGAATATATGCTGCTGGACAAAGCTGAAGGCGGCAGAGTATCACACACAATTTTCCAGACTCCGGGCAAAGAAGGCAAAGGTATTCTGGTGACACCTACAAACCACGGCAACCTGCTGACTGGCCCTACAGCTGCACAGGTTGAAAATGGCGAAAGCACAGAAACAACAAGTCACTACCTTGCTGAAGTACAGCGTCTTGGCTCCAGAAGTATCCCTTCTGTAAACTTCCGTCAGGTTATCACATCCTTTACAGGCGTACGTGCATCTGTTGAAGGCGGCGACTTTATCATCAAAATGTCTGATAAAGTAGACGGCTTTGTACATGTGGCAGGCATCGACTCACCTGGTCTTACCTGCTGTGTATCCATTGCAAAATATGTTCTGGATATCCTTAAAGAAGCAGGTGTACAGCTGGTTGAAAAAGAAAACTGGGACGGCACAAGAGAAGACATGCATGCATTCAGCAAAATGTCCATCGAAGAAAAGAATGCACTTATCAAAGAAAACCCATCCTACGGCAAAATCATCTGCCGCTGTGAAACAGTGACAGAAGGCGAAATCATTGCCGCTATCACAAAAAATCCTGTTGCACTGGATGTTGACGGTGTAAAACGCCGCACACGTTCAGGTATGGGCAGATGTCAGGGCGGTTTCTGTTCATCATATGTTATGAAACTTATTGCACAGCACACAGACACAGATATGACAGACGTTTCCAAAAACGGCGGTGGATCATATATGCTGACTGGAAGAATGTAAGGAGGAAGAAAAAGATGCTTAATCACGATATAGTAATTGTTGGCGGCGGTCCTGCTGGTATGGCGGCGGCTGTAGCGGCATACGACAACGGTGTAAAAGATGTAGTTATCCTTGACCGTGACGGTGACCTGGGCGGTATCCTGCGCCAGTGTATCCACAATGGTTTTGGTCTGCACAAACTGGGCGAAGAACTGACAGGTCCGGAATATGCAGCTGTATATAAAGCAAAAGTAGAAGAACGCGGTATCACAGTATACAAAAATACAATGGTTCTGGATGTTTCCAAAGACAGAGTGGTTACAGCCACAAACCGCGATGGCATTATGCAGATTCAGGCAAAGGCTGTTGTTCTGGCTATGGGTTGCCGTGAAAGAAGCCGTGGCGCACTTAACACACCAGGCACACGTCCGGCAGGTGTATATTCTGCAGGTACAGCACAGAAACTTATCAACTGCGAAGGCTATATGGTTGGTAAAAAAGTTGTTATTCTGGGCAGTGGCGATATCGGTCTGATTATGGCACGCCGTATGTCCCTTGAAGGCGCAAAAGTAGAGGCAGTATGCGAAATCATGCCTTATTCCGGCGGTCTTACAAGAAACATTGTACAGTGTCTGGAAGACTATGATATTCCTCTTTACCTGTCCACAACTGTGGCACAGATTCACGGTAAAAAACGTCTGGAAGGTGTAACAATCGCACAGGTAGACGAAAACCGCAATGTTATCGAAGAAACAAAACGTTTTATCGAATGTGACACACTTCTGCTGTCTGTTGGTCTTATCCCAGAAAACGAACTTACAGTTCAGGCTGGTATTTCTATGGACAGAATCACAAGTGGTGCTATGGTAGACGAAAACTGCGAAACAGACGCAGAAGGTATTTTTGCCTGCGGTAACGTTCTTCACGTACACGACCTTGTTGATTATGTTTCCGACGAAGCTGAACGCGCTGGTAAAGGTGCTGCAAACTTTGTTAAAAACGGCAGCAATAAAACAGAATACATTCCTGTAAAAGCAGTTGGCGGTGTAAGATACGTAATGCCACAGCACATCCACGCACAGCCAGAAGAAGCAGTTTCACTGTTTATGCGTGTAGGCCAGCCATATGGTAAAGTTCGCCTTACAGCAAAATGCGGTGACAAAGTTCTGGCACAGGCTGTTAAACTTAAAGTTGCACCTGGCGAAATGGAAAAACTGGTTATCAAAACAGACAAATTCGCTGATATGACGGGCGAAATTACAGTAACACTGGAAGAAATGTAAGGAGGAAAAGAAAATGGAAAGAAATCTTACTTGTATTATCTGTCCTCGTGGTTGCCAGCTGACAGTAAGCGACGAAGCAGACAATCTGACAGTAACAGGCCACGCTTGCCCAAGAGGTCAGGTTTATGGTATTAACGAAGTGTCAAACCCAGTGCGTACAATCACATCTATTGTGAGAGTAGCAAACAGAGAAGACACTATGGTAAGCGTAAAAACTGCACAGCCAGTGCCAAAGGGTGCGATTTTTGAAGTTATGGGTCTTATCAGAAGCACAACAGTTCAGGCACCTGTAAAAATTGGTGATGTTATTATCGATGATGTATACGGTACACAGGTAATTGCAACCAAAAACATTGATTAATATTACACTTATTCAACAAAAAGGTTCGCATTTCGGACTATAAAGTTGACAATAATAGTAGTATTTGATATATTTATTATGTTATTAAACAAAAAGCGATGTGGGTATCATTACCCTGCATCGCTTTTATATATGAATTTTGAAAAAGTGAGGATGTTTAAATGAGTGGTAGAAGAATTCTTATTGACGACCGCGTGAAACCGTCAACCACCATATTTCTGCTGGCATGGCCTGTTCTGGTAGAACAGATTCTGTCAACACTGGTACACTCTGTTGACACAGCCATGGTTGGTTCTCTGGGTGCTGTTGCAACAGCTTCTGTATCCATCAGTGGTACACCTATGATGCTTATCAATGGTATCGTAATGTCTTTTGGTATGGGTTTCACAGCCCTTATTGCCCGTTCCGTTGGCGCACAGGACTATGACAGAGCAAGAGGTCTTACACGACAGGCTCTTGTTACTGTTCTTATGCTGGGTATTCCTATCTCCCTTATATGTTTTTCTCTGTCAGAAGCTATTCCACGCTGGATGGGTGCTGAACCTGATGTACTTGTATTTGCAACACAGTACAATAAAATCATGGCTGTTGCCATGCTTTTCCGTGTACTTACAATGGTGCTTTCTGCTATTTACCGCGGTTACGGTGATACAAAAACACCTATGGTTATCAATACTTGTGTTAACCTTGCCAACGTAGTAGGTAACTATCTGCTGATTTATCCTACACACGAAGTTACAGTGTTTGGCAACACATTTACTGTATGGGGTGCAGGCTGGGGCGTAGCCGGTGCGGCTGCATCCACAACGGGTACAATCATGATTGGTGCTACAGTAATCCTGCTGATGACATTCCTGCGTAAAGCTCCACAGCAGATTCACCTCAGCGAAAGCTTCAAACTTCAGCAGCGTGATATTCAGTCTGTTATGAGAATCAGCGTTCCTATGATGTTTGAAAGATTTGTAATGGGTGGCGCATCTGTTATCATTGCTTCCACAGTTGCATCTCTGGGTACAATTGCTATCGCTTCTAACTCTCTGGCTGCAACAGTTGAATCCTTCTCACTGATGCCTGGTTTTGCATTCGGTTCTGCATGTACAACACTGGTTGGTCAGTCTCTGGGCGCAGAAAGACCAGATATGGTTGACAGATATGTAAACACAACAATCAAAATTTCTGTAACAATCATGGGTATTGCATCTGTGCTGATGTTTATCTTCTCACCACAGCTGGTTGGTCTGTTTACACCAGATGCACAGGTTATCAAAACAGGTGGCGAACTTGTTAAACTGCTGGCTCTTATTCAGGTGCCATACATCATCTCCCAGATTCACTCTGGCGCTCTGCGTGGTGCTGGCGAAACAAAGAGTCTGTTTGTT
>JAZQYH010000078.1:0-2548 GCA_045633415.1 Oscillospiraceae bacterium
CTGCTTATCGGTAAGAAAGTTAAATTCACAGCAGATGACGGCACAGCAGTTTCTTCAGATTACACTTACTACAAAGTATCTGATGAAGACTTCAACAACAGCGTGCTGGCAAGCGGCAACTTTGATATAACAGAATTCCACACATATCAGGTACGCAACATCAACGGTGTACTCAGCTACTGGCTGGACGGCGAAAAAGTGGGCGACTTCGCACTCAGCGAACAGTCTACAGCCCGTGGTTCAGGCAAGCCACAGTACACACAGGGCAACGGTTCACCATTCAGTGTATCCAGCCTTACATTTACACATGTTGGTTGTGGCTCATCTACAAATGCTACAGCTTACGGTCTTACAGCTGTGGTTAAATCACTCAGCATTTATCCAGCACACGATTACTCCTATGACTGTGACACAACTTGTGACAACACAGGCTGTCAGCACACAGTAACAGTAGCTGAAAGTGTACATACATGGGGCGAAGGCGTAGTTACAAAACAGCCAACCGCAACTGAAGAAGGCGTAAAAACATTTACATGTACTGTTTGTGGCGCAACAAGAACAGAATCTGTTCCTGTACTCCACACACACACAATGACAGCAACACCAGCAGTTGATTCTACTTGCGAAACAAGTGGTAATACAGCTTACTGGACATGTACAGCATGTGGTCTGTTCTTTGCAGACGCAGAAGGTAAAACAGAAATCGAAAAAGATTCCTGGATTACATCTGTAAAAGGTCACACAATGACAGCAACACCAGCAGTTGATGCAACTTGCGAAGAAGGCGGTAACAAAGCTTACTGGACTTGTTCCGTATGTGGCAACTTCTACTCTGATGCCGAAGGCAAAACAGAAATCGAAAAAGATTCCTGGATTACATCTGCAAAAGGTCATACTTGGGACGCAGGCTTTGTTACAACAGTAGCAACAGCAACAAGCGAAGGCGTAAAAACTTTCAACTGTGAAAACTGTGATGAAACAAAAACAGAAGTAATCCCAGCAACAGACTATGCATGGACATTTGACAATAACACAACCGCATCTACATTCGGTACAAACACAATTACTCTTGTTGACAAAACAGGTAACGGCACATTCTCTGTAGAAAATGGCGTGATGACAGTAAACACAGCAACACTTGTTCTGACACACGGTATCAACATCACTGCAGAAAAAGGCTGGGCTTTCGAATTCACAATGAAAGCACTGACAGACGACGAGGGTACAGTAATCGCACCAAGAACAATCCTTTCTGAAAATGTTGCATACGGTAGCGGTACATTCTTCTATATGCGTGCAAACGGTAACCTTTCATTGATGAAGAAAGGTACAGTGGAAGGTCTGTCCGGTAAATACTGGCAGTACAGAGTGTCAGATGACGTATTAGCGGCAAATCTGCCAGCTGATTTCGACATCACACAGACACATACTTACAGAATGGAATGTCTGGGCGAAACATACACTTACTGGATTGATGGCGAATACATCGGTCAGCTTTCAGTGACAGTTGATGCAAACAACAGCAAAAACACATTTGAAGGCAAATATCTGGACTACTCCGATCTGACATTGAAATACGTAGGTAACGGTTCATCATCAAAGGTTAACAACTACGGTTACACAGGCGCAATGGACCAGATGCGCATCATCACAGGTGCAGCTGCAATTTCCTGCCGTCATGAAATGGCAGAAACAGCAGCAAAAGATAACACATGTACAGCAGCAGGCAACTCTGCATACTATACTTGTGAAAACTGCGGTAAATACTTCGCAGATGCAAAAGGCAAGACAGAAATCGAAAAAGATTCCTGGATTATCCCAGCATCCGGCCACGAAATGACATTTACAGCAGCAACTGAAAACAACTGTGAAGACGCAGGCAACACAGCATACTACAGCTGTGAAAACTGTGGTAAATACTTCACAGATGCAGAAGGTAACACAGAAATCGTAAAAGATTCCTGGATTATTCCTGCAAAAGGCCATAAATGGGACGACGGTATTGTGGCAACACAGCCAACTGAAACAACTGAAGGCGTAATGCTTTACACTTGTGAAAACTGTGGTGATACATATAAAAATTCCATCCCAATGGTTGGTCACGAACACGTGATGAACAAAACAGAAGCAAAAGCAGCAGACTGCACAAATGCGGGTAACAGCGAATACTACACATGTTCAGGCTGTGGTAAATTCTACGCAGACGCAGAAGGTAATACAGAAATCGAAAAAGATTCCTGGATTATCCCAGCTCTGGGTCACGAAATGACATTTACAGCAGCAGTAGAAAACACATGTACAACAGCTGGTAACTCTGCTTACTACACATGTTCAGAATGTGGTAAATACTATACTGACGAAGCTGGCGAAAACGAAATCGCAAAAGATTCCTGGATTACCGTTGCTGAAGGTCATGCAATGTCCCTTACAGAAGCAAAAGACAACAGCTGTACAGAAGACGGTAATACAAAATACTGGACATGTGCAAACTGTGGTAAGTTCTTTGAAGACGTACAGGGCAAAACAGAAATCGAAAAAGATTCCTGGA
>JAZQYH010000079.1:0-35979 GCA_045633415.1 Oscillospiraceae bacterium
CCACCGCCGTTACCGCCTGTTACAGCTGCAACTGCTTTTACAAGTGCGCCAGCTTTTACGCCTGCTTCGATAGCAGATTTACCACAGGAAGCAGCGATTGTAACTTTGCCGCCCTGTTCGCCACAGAGAACTGCGATACCATCTTCGATAGATGCAGCCATCTGGCGCAGGCCATCAGCGTTTGTATCTGCAAAGTAGCCTGTGTAAACTTTCAGACCATTTACTTCTGTAGCATTTTTCATAAGGTCAGCAACTCTGCCTTTTGCGATTTCGCCCTGAAGTGCTTCGTTTTCTTTCTGCAGTGCTTTGATTTCTTCTGTAGCCTGTGCAGCTTTAACAGCGATATCGTTAGGGTTGTTGATTTTCAGACCTTTAGCTGTTTCGTTGATAAGGTTCTGTTTTTCAGCCAGCAGAGCCAGAACGCCCATACCTGTAACTGCTTCGATTCTTCTTACACCTGCAGCAACGCTGGATTCAGAAACGATTTTGAACAGACCGATTTTTGCTGTGTTGGAAACGTGTGTACCACCACAAAGTTCTGTTGCGAAGTCGCCCATTTTTACAACGCGTACTACATCGCCGTATTTTTCACCGAACAGAGCCATAGCGCCTGCTTTTTTAGCATCGTCCATAGACATTTCAGCTGTTGTAACATCCAGAGCGTCTGCGATAGCGCCGTTAACCAACATTTCTACTTTTGCCAGTTCTTCTTCTGTCATAGCAGAGAAATGTGTAAAGTCGAAACGGCATCTTTCACTGTCTACATAAGAACCAGACTGGTGAACATGGTCACCCAGAACTTTACGCAATGCAGCCTGCAGAAGGTGTGCAGATGAGTGGTTAGCTTCTGTTGCACGACGGGATTTTTTGCAAACTTTAGCAACTGCTTTGTCGCCTGTTTTTACAAAGCCTTTTTCCAGTGTACATGTGTGTACATAGAGGCCTTTACCTGTTTTCTTGATATCAACAACTTTCAGCACACCGTTAACTGTTTCGATAACACCTTTGTCAGATACCTGACCGCCTGCTTCTGCGTAGAATGGAGTTTTGCCCATAACTACCAGAACTGTCTGTTTTTCTTCTGCTTCTTCTTCGAAGGAAACAGCTTCAACAAATTCGCTGTTTTCAGCCATAACGATGATTTCTGTTTCAGCTGTCAGGTCTGTGTAACCAACAAATTCTGTTGCTTCAACTTCAACTGCCTGGAACAGGTCGTCTGCCCAGCTGATGTTGTTGTTCTTTTTGCGTGCTTCACGAGCACGGTCTGCCTGCTCTTTCAGCAGAGCACGGAAGCCAGCTTCATCGATACCGATGTTTTCTTCTTCAAGAATTTCTTTTGTAAGGTCAAATGGGAAGCCGAATGTATCGTTCAGTCTGAATGCTTCAGCACCGGAGAGAACTTTTTCGCCTTCAGATTTTTTGATGTTTTCAATAAGACCTGTCAGGATAGACATACCCTGGTCGATTGTTTTATTGAAACGTTCTTCTTCGTTTTTGATAACTTTTTTGATGTAGTCTTTGTTTTCTTCCAGTTCTGGGTATGCAGCTTTGGATTCCTGAATAACTGTATCGCACAGTTCGTTAAGGAACATACCTTTGATACCAATCATTCTGCCATGACGTGCAGCACGACGAAGCAGACGGCGCAGAACGTAGCCACGACCTTCGTTTGATGGAAGAACACCGTCAGAAATCATAAATACTGTACTTCTGATGTGGTCTGTGATAACACGAACAGAGATATCTGTTTTAGCGTCTTCTTTATATTTAACGCCAGAGATTTTTTCTACTTCTTTGATAACGTTAGCGATAGAGTCAACTTCGAACATGTTGTCAACACCCTGCATTACGCAAGCAAGTCTTTCCAGACCCATACCTGTGTCGATGTTACCTTTTGGCAGTCTTTCGTAGTTGCCTTTGCCGTCAGAGTCAAACTGTGTGAAAACGTTGTTCCAGATTTCGATGTATCTGTCACAGTCACAGCCTACACCACATGTGTCTTTGCCACAGCCGTATTTTTCGCCGCGGTCAAAGTAGATTTCAGAACAAGGACCGCAAGGACCTGAACCGATTTCCCAGAAGTTGTCTTCTTTACCCATACGTTTGATGTGTGATGGGTCTACGCCTCTGTGATGTTCCCAGATGTCCCATGCTTCATCGTCTTCTTCGTAAACTGTTACGTACAGCAGTTCTTTTGGAATCTGCAGTTCTTCTGTCAGGAATTCCCAAGCCCATTTTGTAGCATCTTCTTTGAAGTAATCACCAAAGGAGAAGTTACCCAGCATTTCAAAGAATGTACCGTGACGTGCTGTGATACCAACACGTTCAATGTCAGGAGTTCTGATACACTTCTGACATGTTGTTGCACGGTTGTTAGGCATTGTAGCCTGACCCATGAAGTATTTTTTCAGTGGAGCCATGCCTGAGTTAATCAGGAGAAGGCTGTTGTCGTCCTGTGGAATAAGTGGGAAAGAGTCAAGACGAGTATGATTTTTTTTCTGGAAGAATGACAGATACTTTTCACGCAGGTCATTCAGTGAAGTCCATTCCATAATTTTACACCTCTTAAATAAATTTATACGTTTTGAAAATAAAAAAGTCCCATAGGATTTTACTCCTATGGGACGACTATACACCGTGGTACCACCCAAATTACACAGCCATAGCTGTGTCACTTTAAATGCGTTAACGCCGCATTTACGGCCGACTTATTTCGCCGGCAGCAAAAGGGTGGCTCTGAATATCTCTAGTGAAGTCTTGCACCGACCGACTTCTCTCTGATAAAAGACAATATTCTTATTCCCTTTTATGGCTTATTTTCTATTAACAAAAAATATTATACTAAATAGTCAAATTATTGTCAAGTGTGGAAACACAAGTGTTTTTAACTGTAAAAATTTATTCCGCATATTTCAAAAAATAAATACAATCGCAGATTTTTTTAAACACAGGAGCGGCAGAATAATAGCTTTCTCCCCCGTCGTACATAGTTACACATATTGTATATTCCGCCTCATCTGCAGGGTAAAAACCACAAAACCAAGCTGTAAAAACCTCTTCTCCGTTTTCTTTGGTTTTGCCTGTCTGTGCTGTACCAGTTTTACCACCAGCTGTGAGAAAAATGGGTTGCCGTCTGTCAGAAGCGCTTTCGTGTACAACAGCAGTAAGCATTTCTTTCACTGTGTTTGCAGTTTCTGTACTTAATACCCTTTTACTGTTGTTTTGATATATCTGCTCTACAGCAATACCGCTGTTTGCATCAAATACTCCTTCAACTATCTGTGGTGAAATATACATGCCATTGTTGGCAAAAATATTCATAAAAGAGACTGTATGAACAGGTGTAAGGCGAAAATTCCCCTGTCCAAAGCAGACCGAAGACTGTACCCCCATATTTTCTATCTGTTCAACTGACGGAAAGTTGCCTTGTGTTGTAAAGAGATTATCGCATATTTTTATACTTTCCCCAAAATCCAGCATATTTGCCACCTGGCGAAAAATAAAGCCTTTGTTGTCTGTCTGTGCATCGATAAAATAGCAGTTACAGGAAACTATCAATGCCTGCTTCATATTTATTTCACCGTGGGCACGATTATTTGCACAGTGGTAGGTGTGGCCGTTTACCGTTGTGTAACCTTTGCAGTTATAGATTTTATTTTGGTCAAAGTCTTGTTCCAGTAAAACAGCCGCCCACAAAGGTTTGATTACACTGCCTGGTTCATAGCTTTGCAAAGCTTTGTTTACCATAGGTGAATTTTCACCATCAAGATACTCTGCAATGTTGTTTGTATCGTAAACAGGAACAGATGCCATGGCACGTATTTTGCCTGTTTTTGATTCCATTATAACTATGCTTCCGTTTGTAATATATTCCTGTGCTATACTTTCGGCCATTCTCTGCAAGGAATTATCTATGGTAAGGGAAAGTACATTATAATTTGGAGATGTGGTGCTGTAAACATCTCCATAAATATCACCATTGCCGTTTACGTTAAAATGTACACTTATTTTTTCACCCTTGTCTTTAAGTATATCGTCATATGCCCTTTCTATGCCTGTCAGCCCGTTGCCATCAAGGTCGGTATAACCGACAAGATGGGTAGCGAGATTCCGTGAAGAGTACCTTTTGGAAGTGGTGTATATAGTTTCTGTCTGCAATGGAACAGTAAGGTCCACCACCACCTGTTTTTGTTGCTGTACGCGGGCATAAAACTTTTCCCTGTCCTGTGGGAGAATATTTTCGTATATATTCTGCAGGCTTTTCTGGCTTGTAATCAAAGCCTTTGCCTGATTTTCTGTACCTGTGATTTTGTTGAGATTACAATCTACAATATCTGCCCTGCCTGTTGAAATATCGATGGTGCGAACAGTCTGTTTTTCTGCCAATACATCGTAACCAGAGAAGATAATAGAAATCATTTTTGCCTCGATAACTGTGGCAAAGGCAAAAATACAGCAGTATAAAAACAAAAGTCTTTTTTCAGTCAAAAAAACACCCCCGCCATAAAGTATAGGCAGGGGCTGATAATTTAGTCTTGATTTAATGGAGAGTTGAGTGATAAGTTCCAGAACTGGTATGGTTCACCATAAGATTTGTAAACAGAAGCCACAGCAACAGAGCCGTCTGACAGGAAAGTTTCTATATAGCAGTAATTCAAACCTGAAATATTTACGAAATGCTTTATGTTCATATCAGTTATTTCGGCATTTATTCCCAGATACCGAATACACTCTTTTACCATTGTTTCTACCTGCTGTATTTCTTCATCTGTTGCAGAAGCATCTTCTCCTGCAACAAAACTGATACTATGATTACCTATATTGAACACTGTACCAGTATACCGGTCTATTGAAACATAGTAATGTGTGTCATTACTGTCCAGAAATCTGTATACATAACGGTGTGGCTGACTGTAGCCTGTATTATATTTTGTAACAGACAACTCACTGTCAGTTGATATGGAATTATACACCACATGATTATAAAGCTGAATTACACCATTTTCGTGGGCATGCTCTTCCAAGCCATATATATTTTTCAATGCCTCACCAGCCAGATTTGCCGCCTGCTGGTAGGAAATCATATCTTCATTTGGAGTGATAAACTGCTTTGTATCCCACTGCAAGCTTATATAGTCCGGGAACCATTTGCTGTACCGGTATAAATTATCCTTGTCCTTGGAATAAACAAGATACGGGTAATTAAAAGTCTGCTGTTGCGCGTCTTTAACAGCAAGATTGATTTTGTTTACACCTAATATAACAGCTACAACAAGCACCACAAACAAAGCTACATATTTTGATTTTTTCATTCCTGTATTACTCCTTGGCTATTTGACTATATTATACCACCGAGAACAATCTATATCAAAAAATGTGACAAATCTTTTATTTTGGCAGATTTTCTTTTAATATAGCCAGCGCCTTTGTTTCTATTCTTGAGACATAACTGCGGCTGATACCCAGAATTTCGCAGACCTGTTGCTGTGTCATAGGACTGTTGCCACCTATACCGTAGCGCAGGATTATCACCTGCCTTTCCCTGCCTGAAAGGTGTGTCTGTATCCGTTTTAAAAGTTCGATACGGCTTTCCTGTATTTCACACCAAGTATCTGTTTCAAAATCGTCCTGCAAGCTGTCTTTAAGTGAAAGCTTGCTGGTGTCATTGTTAACTTCCAGACTGTCATCAAGATAAACAAGATTGTCGTTTGACTTCTGTTTTCTGTAATTCATCAGAATTTCGTTTTCGATGCATTTTGCCCGATAGGTAGAAAACCTGGTGTTCTTTTCATAAGAAAAACTGTCTACCGCTTTAATAAGACCGATGGTGCCGATGCTGATAAGGTCTTCATTATCCTGTGGGTTGTTGTAATATTTTTTCGCAACATGGGCAACAAGGCGCAGATTGTGTTTAATCAGGGTTTCTCTGGCTTTGGTATCACCACTGTGGTATTTTTCAAACTCTTGTTTTTCTTCCTTTTGTGTAAGAGGTTTTGGCAAGGTGCGGCTTTCAAGATGCAATGCAAAAAACATCATTTTTGACAAAATCATTGTAAAGAATAGTGAAAACATAAATTTCCTCCACAAAAGTATATTTATATTTTATTTTCTGCAAGGCAAAAAAATAACCCCGGAAATAATCCGGGGTAAAGTTTTATAAAATTACTGGTACAGGTTTGTCAATTTCCAGAGTATCTGGTGTTACTTTACAGCTGTATGCAAGGATATGTACCCCTGCAGCCTGTGCCGCTTTCAAGGCATTGCCAAACTGCGGGTGTGTGGTGTAATTAGGCGAGAAAGAATGTACATCTTCCATCTGTATTACAAAGAAAACAGCAGCTTTATAACCATTCTGGACTGCATCAATCAGCCCGTTTATATGTTTGATTCCACGTTCTGTAGGTGCATCCGGGAAGCGCACATGGCCGTTTTCTTCAAGAGTTACACCCTTTACTTCCACAAATATTTTGTCTGCATCTGTTTCGATATAGCAGTCAAAACGGGAATCTTTATATGTTTTTTCTCGTTTGATTACTGTGTTTGGGAATTGCCGTTTTACCCAATTTGCAAAAACTGTATTTGGTGCCTGTGAGTCCATGTTGATTACCCTGTCACCTTTTATAACAGAAATCAGGTCATACCGGGTTTTACGGGTTGGATTATCAGATTTTTCAAGATATACAGTGCAGCCTGGCACAAGCAGTTCTTTGCATCTGCCTGTGTTTTTTACATGGACTGTATGCTCTGTGCCGTCTATCTCAACCTTTGCAATAAATCTGTTTGGGCGGTTTAAAAATACGCCCTGTGTAATGTTTTTATATTTCATAATTATTGTGGTATTGCTTTTAAAACAGCCATAGCTGTACCAAAAGCCGCTTTATAAATATCCTTGTCTGTATAGGTTCTTGTATAATCGTCTGGATTTATAATAAAGGAATATTCCATCAGAACACTTGGGGCAATATCTGTACGGGTTACATAGTAATAACCAGTAAATGCACCGCGATTTACCCTGTCAGTTGCGACAGTGATATTTTCACACATAAGCTGTGCCAGATTTTCGCTCTGGTGTGTAAAATAATAACATTCACTGCCTTTGGCATTGGAGGAATTGTAGGAATAATCCATGCTGTTATGGTGAACAGCTATAAATAAATCTGGTTTTAAATCTCTTGTCATATTTCGTCTGTCGTCAAGAGACGGGAAGCTGTCGTCTTCTCTGGTCATATACACTGTGGCACCATATTGCTGAAGAATTGTTTTTGTGGCCTTGGCAACAGCAAGGTTTAAATCTTTTTCCAGTGGACCATTGATTGAGGCTACACCCACTGCACCACTGTCTTTGCCGCCATGGCCTGCATCCAGCAGAACTGTGATATTTTCAAGGGGTTTATCACCAGAGGAAAGATGTGGTGTCTGTTTAAGATAGACTATAAACTGACCTTCATCTGCCTTTATATCATAGCCCCAGAGAGGATTGTTCCGGTTTAAAGCAAGTTCTATAACACAGCCAGCCTCTGACTGCACAACAGTGTAGTCTGTGTAAAAGCGGGACTGTGGCAGTGTGATACTGTCAACCTCTGCGTCAAGGAAAAGCAGTGACAGCTTTTCTTCTGTAAATGTGTGTACAACTGCAGGTTTGCCAGAGGCAGAAATATACAGCTGTTCATCGCCATTTTTCAGTTTTTCCAACGAAGCGGAGGTTATCTGTGATGTTACAAACCGGGAAAAATCAGAGATTTCTTCATCTTCCTGTGGGATATAGCTCTGTGTTACTTCATTTGTGATTTCCACTTTTGAAGCCAGTACATGACCGCCGTTTGACAGCTTGTATGCATAAGTGTTGTAGCCGTTGCGCTCTGTCTGTACACTTTCAGTTACTATAAGCTTGGTATCAGCCTCAAGCCCTGCGATAATTGCAGAATCATCATCGGGGTCAGAAAGCATACTTGTAAGCTGTGAAGTGGTTTTTACCACTCTGCCAGCTGCAAGATATTCTGTTTCATCCCATGGTTTTTCATATTTTACTGTGGATGTTTTATAGGATTTTTTGGTAACAGTGTAGCTATAGGTTGTATCGTCACTGGTTACAGTGATAATATTTTCCCCTTCTTCCAATGTAATATAGTGTGCAAAAGTACCATCTCTCTGAACATAGCACTGTCTTCCGTTTATTTCCACCATATTTTTTGCACCATTGCCTGTTACATAAACACCAGAGTAATAGGTGGTGAAATCTTTGGTTGGATAGGTTACCTTGAATTTATCAGACACTGTAAACCCAAACATTTCCAGATTTTCATTTTTGGAAAGTGCAGTATTAAGGTAGGTATCAGGTGTATCTTCACCCATATAGTGCACTGCAACAGCACCATCAAAATCAGAAAAGTTTGTGAGTATAAAGCTGTCGCTGATTACGCTGTCTGAAGTATAGTGTAAAATCAGCTTGCTGTCTGGGTTTTTGTCTTTTTCAAAGGAGTATTGGTCCGCAATCATATCCTCGGCAATATACCCATCGAATAAATCGGATATTTTCAAACTCATCCGTTTTTCCTGCAGGAATAACTCCGTTTTTTCACTTGCAGAATGTATATTATCTTTAAGCTGTGCCACTATGTCTGCACTATAAGTGCAATTTTCCAGAACTATTGCTGATGGTTTATATTTTTCTGTGATGGCTGTCAAAAACTCTGGTGCATTTTCAGCCGCTATATACTGACAGTCAATCTGTATAAACAGCTGTACTTTTTTTCGTGATAATTTATTTTTAAACTGTGTGATAAAGTCATACCTTTTATATTCTTCGTTGGCTGAAAAAATATAGTCCATACCATCAATTTCCGCCACAGAAGCATTGTCTTTGAAAAGATGCAGAATTACAGTATTTATACCTGTTTTATCTACATAGGAAATAAGGCTGTCCACAGAAAAGTTGCCTGATTCCAAAAGATACCAGTCAATATCTGTGCCATAAACAGGGGCATCTTTAACCTTATATGTTCTGCCAGAATTAAACACAACAAATGTTGCCCCCAGCATTAAAATCAATGTAAAAGCAATATAAAGATATGCTTTATTTTTTCTTTTTTTCATCCAATCACCCCTTATATATAATTTTAACAGCTATATGTGAAAACACCTATAGCTGTTTGTGAAAAGAAAGTGACTAAAACGACACTTTTGTATAGTTTATTCTTATTTTCCGTTTTTATATGTCTGTACAGAAATTTCCTGTTTTACAAAGTCGATGTGATAGATGGAACTGTCCCCTGCTTCGTAAAGCCAGTCAACAGCTTTGTGTGGAGTTACCTTGATGACCACTTCTGTGTCAACAGTTGAATACATTTCATAACTTTCCGGATGGTGCTTTTTCATAAGCTGTGCAAACTTTTCATTTGCGCTGTCCAGCGGATGACCGCAAAGCTGTGCTACACCTTCTATCTGTGTGGCATTTTTTACCAGTGCGACCTGTGGGTTGTTTAAAAGCTGGCTATATTTATCAAACTTTTTATCTGTCTGCATCCAGATGGCACCATCAAACACAAGGCATGTCATTGTGCTTGCCATTGGGTAATCGTTGTGGCAAGTTGCCAGCACCATATAGCAACTTTCACCCAATCTGTCAAAAAACTCTTTTCTCTTTATTTCAAAACTCATATAAGTCACCTCAAAATTTATAAATTATATTTTAACACTTGAAAAAAAAGTTGTAAATAGGTGTATTATCATATAAAATATATATAAGAACTTTTATTTTAAGGAGCGTTTAAAAATGAAAAGAATTATCGGTCATCGTGGCTGGGCTTCCCAGGCACCTGAAAATACAATCCATGGCTTTAAAATGTGTATGGAAGACGACAGAGTGTGGGCTATTGAATGTGATGTTCACCTGACAAAAGACAAAAAAATCGTAGTTGCACACGACCCAAGACTGGGCAGAACATGTAACGGCACAGGCTTTATTGCTGACCATACTTATGAAGAACTGCTGGAATACGACTTTGGCGGTTGGTTTGGCGAAGAATTCAAAGACACAAAAATTATGCTGTACTCTGACCTGCTGAAACTTATTGACGGCAAAAAAAGACTAGTTTGCGAAATTAAATCTGAATACAGCCTGAACAACGAAATCGTGCCATATATTCTGGAAGAAAGCAAAGGCGTGCCAAAAGATATGCTGTGCTTCAAATCCTTTGACCACAGAATTATGAAAAAACTGGCTGATGCTGGCTGTGAATACGACCTTGGTCTGCTGTTTATGGACAAAGCATACGGCATCGTTGAAGAATGCAGAGCATGTGGCTGTAACTTTATTTCCATGCTGTACTACAACTATGATCAGGAAATCTTTGACGAGCTGAAAGAAGCTGGTATCGACTGCTATGCATGGACAGTTGACACTATTGAAAATGCTGACTTTATGTATCAGTTCAAAAACCATGAAGTGGCTATCATCACAAACAAACCACAGCTGTTCTGGGAATACTGATATGCTGTTTCTTACTTCCAATGGTCTGACCAGCCCTGCCCTGCAGGATGAATTCAAAAAAGCAATAGCTGATAAAGGCAAACGCTGTGCCATTATCCCTACTGCTATGGAAAAAGAAAAAGACAAAGAACAATGGCTGGAAGAAACAAAAAACAATCTGTCAGTTTACGGACTGGAATGTGAATTTTTCTGGCTGAGTCAGGACGAAAACCAGAAACTGACTGAATATGATGTTGTATATATCTGCGGCGGTAATGTTTTTTATCTTATGCAGGTAATAAAACAATGTTGCGCAGAAGAAGTTTTACGTAAAGTAGCACAGGAAAAAGTGGTGGTAGGTGTATCTGCAGGCAGTCTTATAATGCAGAAAGACTTAGAGCTTATCCGTGACCTTATTCCAAGAATGAACAAACGTGTAAAGCTGAAAGACTTAACGGCGTTGGATATTACCAATAATATTGAGCATTTGCCACATAAAACCCGCTATATAGGCATAATTGATGCTTTTGAAAAGCGTGTAAAGACTTATGAGCGCAAAGTCGGCCACAAAGTTATCTGTCTGGAAGATGGTCAGGGCATAATTATTGATGGTGAAAGCCATACTGTAATTGAATAAAAAAATAAAGAGATTGGTGTTAAACCAATCTCTTTTTATTATACAAATGCTACTTTAAATTCCTGTGATTTTTTAGATGTTATCTTATTCATCAGTATTGTGCCAGCCATAACACCGATATAAAGCCCTGCTATATTGTAAACAAGTGTAAGTGTGCATGGCAGAATACTTGTAGTATCCAGTGTGAGAATTGCCACAAAGAATTTATGTAATGCACCACCAGGGCAACAGCAGTATATTGTCGGTGTAAGTATGATGAGATAACCTGTCTTGTCCTGACGATGTATAATACCTACCATTATGCTTGCCATAAATGCGGCAATTACAGAGCCTGTAAAAAGCATACCTTTAAGATTCAAATAATTAAATGGAATAGCACATATAAAGGAAATCGGGAAAATATACATAAGTCTCTGCAGTTTTATATGGCGTGACAGTGCAAGGAAACAGCACACACAGGCGCTGAAAACTGTATTCTGCATAAATGCTGCTGTGCTGTCTACAGAGAATGAAACTGTGGCTGAATCAATACCTGTAAGGCTGATTGTTGCCAATATTGCTATTGTAAGACACAGGGATGACATGGAGCCTACAAAAGCTTTGGTTTTACCTATCTGTGTAGGACCTACAAACACACCATCCATAAACATTGCACCTGATGCAACAGGCAGAAAAACACATTTGATAACTGTTACAGCATTTGTGGATGCTGGAAAAATAAATCTGTCTACTGCTACAATAGCTATTGCCGCCGCAAAAACACCAATGCCACGGCACAGATATTCAGGCAGTTTTATCTTCTGAAAAAGTATAACCCCTATACCCAGCACAACACCGCATACACCGCAGATAAGCATATCACTAACAGGCAGTAAATTTTTAGCCGCCCAGCAAAGCGCAAACAGAAAATATATAATCAACAATGTAAAATCACTATATTTTGTTTTATCCATTGAATTCACCATTTATAAATAATCTCTTTTAGAAATATATTAGTTTATGTATCATTTTTTGTCAATTAATAAAAAGATAGATTTTGTTTTTGTAATATGGTATGATTTATAAAAATAAGATTTAAGGATTTTAAATTGAAACAGATATACATAACAAAAAATGAAAAAAGTCTGTCTGTTTTTTTGCAGGATACATATCCGCTGTTGAAAACAGGCACTCTGAATAAATTTTTAAGAGCAAACAAAATAAAGGTAAACGGCAAAAAAGTACCACTTAACTCCCCTTTAAAAAAAGGTGATGTTATAAACCTTTATATAGAAGATTCATATTTTGAAAAGCCAAATCGGAAAAATGCATTTAAATTTTCCGGTAAAAATCTGGAGATTATTTATGAGGACGACAATCTGCTGGCTGTAAACAAACCTGCAGGTATTCCTGTAATCGATGATAACTGGCAGAATTTTGACACACTGGTAAACAGGGTTAAAAACCATTATTTTATAAACAATACCGACTGTTCCCCTGCCCTGTGCCACCGCCTTGACACAGGTACCAGCGGTGTTGTCCTGCTGGCTAAAAACCCAGAGTTTCTTGAATTTATGCTGGAAGTATTCAAAGACAAGGAACTTGAAAAAGAATACATCTGTGTTGTCAAAGGTATTCCAAAGCAGAAAAATGCTACACACAATGCATTCTTGACAAAAAATGCCAAAGATGCCTATGTAACTGTAACACCAAAAGCTAAAAACAACTCTTCAAAACCAATCACCACACAGGTATCTCTGTTAGAAAGTTATGGTGATTATTCCCTTTTGAAAGTGGGGCTTATCACAGGCAGAACACACCAGATACGTGCACATCTTTCCTATCTGGAAATGCCTATTCTGGGTGACAGCCGATATGGTATAAACACGCTGAACAGACAGCTGAAAATGAAATATCAGGCACTGTGCAGCAGAAAAATAAAATTTGGAACTATCACAGACAACAGATATTCCTATCTTTCAGGTAAGGAAATTATCTGCCCAGACCCTTGGTTTGTGGATAGTTTTTATAAAAGAGAGTTTTAATTGCACATAAAAACACCCGAGGCTTTCCCTCGGGTGTTTAATTTTCATTAATGAGCCTGACAAACTGTTACAAAGTTGTTATCGATTGTAGACTTTTTGTAGTAGCCTGGTTTCTGGTCTGGACAGTTTGCATTAGCAATATTGCCTGTGATTGGACAGTAGTTGTAAACTACTACATCCTTGGAAACCGGGAATGATTTTTTCTCAAGGTTAGCCTGCGCAATGTTCATTACATTTCTCCACGCTGTTGTAGGTGGATGTGTTGTGTAGTTAACACTGAGTTCTGCAGGGTGGTCGTAGCCCCACCATGTGGCTGTTGAGTAATATGGTGTTACACCGATAAACCAGTGGTCTTTGTTGTCAGATGTTGTACCAGTTTTACCAACTGCATCAAGACGCTTTGGAGCAAGACCTGCACCTGTACCATATTCAAGAACTGTTTTCAGGGCACGGTTCATAATGTATGCTGTTTCTTCAGACAGAGCCTGAACAGATGTAACTTTAGTTTCCAGAATAACTTCACCGGATGAATCTTCAACTGTTGTGTAGCAGTATGGTTCGATATATTTACCGCCGTTACCGAAGATGGCATATGCTGCTGCCATTTCCAGTGGGGAAACACCTTTTGTCATGGAACCAAGTGCCAGAGGACCAAGGTCGATGTCGTTTTCAGACAGTGAAGTGATGCCTACTGAGTTTGTAAGGAAGTCGTAAGAAGCATCTACACCCAGCATCATAAGTGTTCTAACTGCGATTGTGTTAAGTGATTTTGCAATAGCTGTAACAACAGGAATCTGTGTAAGTGAGAAAGTACGGCTGTAGTTCTGTGGCCATTCCCTCATTTCGCCTTTGTTTTTGTCATCTTCGATTTCTTTTACAAAGTCGTCAAACAGAGCTGATGAATAGTGGATATAGTCATATTCCAGAGCTGGAGCATAAGCGCCGATAGGTTTCATTGTGGAACCTGTCTGACGGAGAGAGTCAATAGCACGGTTGAGAACACGGTCTTCAGTTTTTTCACCCAGACCACCTACTACTGCAACAATAGCACCTTTGTAGTCAACTGATACCATAGCTGCCTGTGGTGTCTGTGTTACTTTTTCACCATTTACTGTATATGTGTGTTCTTTGATTGGGAAAAGTCTCTTGCCGTTTGCATCTGGCTCATTGAGCATTACCTGTTCCATAGCAGACTGTACTGTAGGGTTTACAGTAGCATAGATTTTAAGACCATGGTTCTGGAGCATGTTGGAAGCTTCACTTCTTGTTTTGCCCAGCTGTTCCATCAAATCTTCTGTAACCTTGTCGATAACCATATCAGTGAAGTAGCTGTTTACAAAGGATTTGGAACGGATTTCCTGGTTGAGTACCAGTTCTTCTTCCAGGGCTGCTTCATAATCTTCTGTGCTGATTTTACCCTGCTGGTGCATAAAGTAAAGAATGTCGTTTCTTCTATCTATGTTGTTTTCAGGGTAACTGTATGGGTTGTAAACCGACGGGTTCTTGGTGATACCTGCAATAGATGCCGCCTCGGCAATGGTCAGCTCGCTGACATCTTTACCAAAGTAGTTGTTGGCACCGGCCTGTACACCTGCCCAGTTATGTGAAAGACGGAGTGTGTTCAGATATGCTTCCAGAATTTCGTCTTTTGTATACTGTTTTTCCAGAGCAAAAGCACGATAAATTTCACGCAGTTTTCTGAATGCGCCTGCTATACCACTACCAGCATCGTCAGTTGTAAGGTTTTTTACAAGCTGCTGTGTGATTGTAGAAGCACCACGCTTTGTAGAGAACAGTTTGATAGGTGTGTACTCGTTAATCATAGCTGCAACAGTACCCACAATATCTACACCGTTATGCTCGTAGAAGTCTTTATCTTCAACAGCGATATATGCGTCGATAACATGCTGTGGAATATCTTCAAGGTCTACCCATATACGGTTTTCACTGCCGTCTATACGTTGGTATTCTTCGTATTCACCTGTTTCAGCATCTTGATAGTAAATAATACTTGTCAGTGACAGCTGCAGGTTTGTAAGGTTCAATTCTTCACCGTCGCCAGCTGTTACGTCTACCAGATATGATGTCAGTGCCACCAGCACCACACCGCCTACCATAACACCAAGACATACAAGGTATGCAAATACAACCGCCAGTTTTTTCCAGATGGAACCCTTTTCACCTTTTGTTTTTTTAGGGCTTTTAGCAGCTTTTTCTGTTTTCATTTCTGCTTCCTTTTTGGAAGAAGTAAATTTTTTCTTTGTTTCAACTTTTTTGCCAGCTGATTTTTCTGCGCCGGCAGAGGATTTATCATAAATTTTGATATTAATCCCTCCTGTTCATTATTGTAAATCTACAATGATTTAATCTCTATAAATCTGGCTATACTCTGTAAAAAAAGAGGTGCAGATTTATGAAAAAACTGATATTGGGTTTATGTACAATATTTTGTACAACTTTGATTTGCATAAGCATATTACAGATGAAAAATACCCCCGCACAGCCAATCTCACAGCCTGCTGAAATTGCATACATTGTGAAAGAATATGGTGGCAAGCTTGCTGTGTTTACACAGGACGAGCCACAGCCCATAGCCGTGTACGAAGTATATGTCCATCTTCTGCCTGAAAATGATATAGAAATACTGCGAAAAGGTATACCCGTGGATAACGATTATACCCTGCTGAAAACTCTTGAAAACTATGGGCTGTAAAATGCACATAGTTACTCATTTTCATGCTTATACAAATAACATTATACTTTTTTCGATATAAAATTTCAACCATTAAATGATAACAAAATTGTCACAGATACAGAGATGTATACATCTGTATTGCTATAAAGATAAATTTTTATCTATATTGACTATATATTGATACTTTTATTAATGAATAGTTTTACAGGTTGGATAGTGTATAAATCTTGCTGTTTTTAAAGTTATGTGCTATAATACAATAGATAATGTAATACTGTAAAGGAGTGTATAATATGTCAGTTTTAGATTACCCTTTTGACTCTGCTTTTATCCTTCAGAAGAAAAAAAGCATTAAAAAAGAACTTCTCGCTAAAGATAAATTCATCGAAAAGAAAGTTGCTGTTATGAGCGGCTCTACAATCGGTGAAATCAAAAATATACTTGAACTTTTCCTGCTGAACTATGGCATCAAACCAGAATTCAAAGTTGGTGGTTACAACCGCTATTTTGAAGAACTGATGTTTGACGATGGCAGCCTGAAAGAATTTGCACCTGATTTTATCTATGTGCATACAACAAACAAAAACCTGGAAAATCTGCCTGTTCCACAGGACAGCCCGGAAGATGTACAGGCTAAACTGGAAAAAGAATTTACAAAATATAAAACAGTTGTAGAAAAAGCACTGTCTTATGGAGCAGTTGTTATTGTAAACAACTTTGAAATGCCATTCTATCGTATGTACGGCAACAAAGATGCAGTAGCTGTTCAGGGTGTGGTAAACTACACAACAAAACTGAACATGATGATTGCAGATTACATAGCTGGCAAAGATAACGTATATCTGAACGATATCAACTACTTATCTTCCCTTGTTGGTCTTGATAACTGGCACAACCTTGAAAACTGGTATCTGTACAAATATGCAATGTCTGTTGACCAGATTCCACAGCTGGCATTCTCTATCGCAAAAATCATCAAATCCGCACTGGGTAAAAACAAGAAGAGCGTTGTGCTCGACCTTGACAACACACTGTGGGGCGGTATCATCGGTGATGACGGCGTAGAAGGTATTGCAATCGGTAACGAACAGCCTGCAGGTATGAGCTATACAGAATTCCAGAGCTATCTGAAAAAACTGACTGGCCTTGGTATCATGCTGAATGTTTGTTCCAAAAACGAAGAAGCTATCGCTAAACAGGGCTTTACTGACAGAAAAGAAGCACCACTTTCTGTGGATGACTTTATCTGCTTCAAAGCTAACTGGGAACCAAAATCCATCAATATTGCAAACATTGCAAAAGAAATCAACATCGGTGAAGACAGCCTTGTATTTATTGATGACAACCCTGCTGAAAGAGAAATTGTACGTCAGTCCCTGCCTACAGTAACTGTACCTGAAGTAAAATCTCCAGAAGATTACATCAAAGCTATCGACAGAGCAGGCTTCTTTGAAATCACATCCTTTACAAAGGACGATGCAAAGAGAAACGAAATGTACAAACAGAATGCACAGCGTGCAGCTGCTGAAAGCAGTTTTACAGATTACACAGACTATCTGCTGAGCCTGAACATGACTGGTGAAATCGGAGCATTCAGTACAGCACACTGTGAAAGAATTACACAGCTGATTAACAAAACAAACCAGTTTAACTTTACAACACGTCGCTATGCACAGAGCGAAGTTGAAACAATTATCGAAGACAAACAGAACTACATTTCCGCTTATGCAAAACTTGTAGACAAATTTGGTGATAACGGTATCACAGCCTGCTTCATCGCTTCTGTTGAAGGTACAAACGCAAACATCGACCTGTGGGTAATGAGCTGTCGTGTATTCAAACGTCACTTTGAATATGCTATGCTGGACTATGTGGTAGCTAAATGTAAAGAAATGGGTGTAAAAACAATTACAGCCAGCTGGCTGAGAACAGCTAAAAACGTAATTATCAAAGACTTCTATGAATCTGTAGGCTTTGAAGTAACTCTTGACAGTGAAGATGAAAAGAGATATATTCTTAATATTCCTGAAGATTACGAAGTTAAGAACAAAGTTATTGATATGGAAATTGTATAAGGAGATAAAACTATGAACAGAACAGAAATTATGGCAAAACTGAACGAAATCTTCTGTGACGTATTTGATGATGAAGATATCGTTCTGACAAATGAAACAACAGCTGATGACATCGAAGACTGGGATTCTCTGGAACAGATTAACCTGCTGGTTGCTATCGAAAAACAGTTTAACATCAAATTCCAGCTGGCAGACGTTGCTGACCTTGAAAACGTAGGCGCAATGGCTGACCTGGTAGAGAAACTTCTCGGCTAATTCAATATAAAAGTTAAGGCACTGCAAATGCAGTGCCTTTTGTTTTATTAAAACTCATTCATTTCTATAAATACCATATCACCGAATGTGGCAACACCACCGTAGAATTTGTCGGTATGTCTTCCCTCTTTTACCCAATGGTCTGTCACCTTTTTGGATGTAAATGGCATATCAAGTGTCAGGATATCTTCTATATCAAACCATTTCAGCTGGCCTTCGTTGGATTTAAGGTCTATATCATCTGTTTTAAGTGTTGCAAAGAAGTAATAATTCTGTCTGAGTTCTTCTGGTTTATTGTAAATAGTAAGATATCTTAACTTGATATCTGCCAGCATATCTTCGGTAACACCCAGTTCTTCCCCCAGTTCACGGACAGCACAGGCGTAAGCGTTGTTAAGCTCATTCTGTTCAAAATGGCCACCGGCAGAGCCTATCCATTTATCATTTACCACTCGTGAACCTTGGCGGAAAAGCAAAAGAACTTTATCGTTATAAGTGAGATAAACACTTGTCATATTACGCAGTTTACCGATTGGATTCATAAAAATACTCCTTTGGTTTTATGATTTAATTATATCCCCTTTTATACAATTATTCAATATTATATAAACCTTGTTTATAACCCGATGATATGCTATACTATTTAATTAGAATACTTATTATATGAGGTAATTATGAACAGTTATAAATTCAATGATTTGTCAGTAGGTATGAGCGAAAGTTTTACTGTGACAATTACAGAAGAAATGATGGATAAGTTTATTGAAATTACAGGCGATATCAGCCCTATTCATGTAAGTGCTGATTATGCAAAAGCGCATGGTTTTAAAAACAGAGTGTGCCACGGCATGCTGTTTGGCAGTATGTTCTCTACTCTGGCTGGTGTTTATCTGCCTGGTGAACACTGCCTGCTGCACAGCGTAGAAACAAAATTCTCTCTGCCTGTTTTCCCTGGTGATGTGTTGACAGTAGCTGGTAAAGTAAGTGAAATCAACGAAACATTCAAAACAGTGTTTGTAAAAGGTACAATCACAAATCAGGATAGCAAAAAAGTATGTAAAGCAAATATTCAGCTGGGGGTAAGAGAATAATGAGTGTTTATCTTATTACAGGCGCAACAAGTGACCTGGGTTATGAACTTATCAGAACTGTGGCAAAAGACGGTGATAAATTTTTACTGCAGGGTTTTGGTGACAGCACTGCACTGGAAAACTTCTGCGCAGAAAACAAAATTGACTATACATACTATGATGTAAACCTGTCCAGCACAGAAGATACAGACAAGTTTGTAAACGATATTAAAGAAACAGGCATGACACCAACACATTTTGTACATCTGCCAGCACTGCGAGTTATCAATACAAAATTCAAAAACTTTGACGAAGAAAGATTTCTGGCTGATATGAATGTACAGGTTATGTCTGCTGTGAAAATCTGCAAACTGATTATGCCAAAAATGGCAAAGGCAAAATACGGCAGAGTACTGTTTATGGCTACAAGCTATGTACTGGCAAACCCACCTAAAAACACAGGTGCATATATGATGGCTAAAAATGCTATTGTTGGTCTGATGAAAAGCCTTGCCGCTGACTATGTGGCTAATGGCATTACAGTAAACAGTGTAAGCCCAAGTATGATTGAAACAAAATTCCTTGCTGAAACAAGCCACCTTATCGTTGAAGCTGCTGCAAACGACCATCCAATGAAACGCAATGCACAGGTTAACGACGTGGTGCCAGCAATGGCTTTCCTGCTGAGCGATGAAGCAAGATTTATCACAGGTGTAAACCTGCCTATCACTGGGGGTAGTGTAATTGAGTAACAATATCAGAAGAATCCCGCTGATTGAAAAACAACTGATTGTGGATTTTTTAAATGAACACTGGGGTTCAAAACACCCACTGGTTAATCACGAAGTGCTGTTCAACTACTATTTTGTAGATGACGAAATGACAAATTTCTATGTACTGGAAGATGACAGTGGTGTTGCGGCTATCTGTGGCTATATCAACTGCAGTAAAGAAGAAAACTGTGATATCTGGATTTCCATCTGGTGTGCTAAAAAAGGCAAAAATGGTCTGGGACTGGCACTGATGGGCGCTATGAAAGAAATGACAGGCGCACAGGTAATGTCCTGCAACAATATCCGCGCCAACACAATGCCTTTCTACACATTCCTTGGCTATCACCCAGATAAAATGAACCACTACTATCGTCTGGCTGACAGAGCTGAATACAAAATGGCTGTGGTAAATGAAAAAATTATTCCAGCAAGCGAAAAAATCAGCGGTGTATGGCTGGAAGAAATGAAAGATATTGCACAGGTGGAAGCTACATTCGCTATTCCAGCCCAGTGCAGACCACACAAAGACTACTGGTATATCAACAAAAGATATTTTGAATATCCACACTATGAATACAAAGTGTTTGCCGTGCACAATGCTGACAGTGTACCAGCACTGGTTGTCTTCAGGGTAAATGAAAGCGATGAAGGCTATGTACTGCGACTGGTAGATTATATCGGTGCAAAAGAAGACTTCCGCCTGCTGTCTGGTTTTGTTGATGAACTGATGCAGAAATACGATTGCGAATACTGCGATATGTACTGCTGGGGTGTTGATGGTGAAAATGCCGGCTTTGTGCTGCGTGTTGCAGACGAAAACATTATTCCAAACTATCTGAATACACTGCTGCAGAAAAACATCGACTACTATTTCTTTACATCAAATACAGAAAACTTTATGATGTTCAAAGCTGACGGCGACCAGGACAGAATGAACTTAGGATAAATCAAAAGCAGGGTTCTCCCCTGCTTTTTTATTTGTTTTAATTTGATTTATATAATTCAATGGTGTATAATTCTTGTTAACTGATAAGAAAAGTCACAGGAGAACTTCTGATGGATATATTACAAAACTTTCTGGAAACTAATAATCTGAAGGACAGCGATGATTTTGATGCACTGCTGGATTGCGCCTCTGTGGTAAGACAGCTGGTAAGTGAGTTAAACTATCAGGCAATCAACACTGTCATTACCTACACTATTGAAAACGGTTATTTCGAGGCTTTTACATGGGTTGTGGGTATTATGCAGGAAGAAATGACAAACAATGATAGTAAACTGGCAGACTTTTTGTGTTCTCTTGGCAGGAGAATAGCCAACTATGATGAGTTTGTGCAGAATCTTCAGGTTGATTTTAATTCACTGAAAAACTATATTGAAAAAGTTTATGACAAAAACGGAGAAGTTGAGGCATTTTTCAATGTGATGGTGTATAAAACATGCTTTGAAAATGTGTTTCTGGTTTCTTCAGAAAACTTTGACAACAAGGACAACGACTATATCCAGTATAAACTTTCTTTTATCAAAGATGTGTCATCTTATCTCAATTAAACAATAAACAAGAGCCACTGATATTTCAGTGGCTCTTTATTAATATCACTACTGTTTTTAGTGGGCTATTATAAACGTTCTTATTTAAGTGTTGTGTGGTGCTCTCGTAGCCGACATATAACTTTCTTTACAATTATACATCTTATTTTTTGTTTTATTACTTTTCTATATTATTACACATATCTTTAAACAACCGTTGTGAACCTGTCACTTTTTGATGATACAATATCTTCTTACCTTCTTTACGATAATACATATATTGTGATTGTTTTCTTCCATCGATATGCTTCGTTTTTGTCAAGCATCCTACAGTTCAACACAGAACATTTGCAGAAAACTTCAGATTAATTTCTGTTCACTGTATATTTTTTAATATTCTCATATCCCTTCTGATTTTGAATACCCTGTGTATTCTCTTTTCATTTTATGATACTTTTTGAATATTTTTTAATATCACGCAGTTTCATCTGATTTTTTTAATGTCTTTTTATATATGACTTTCTTTACAATCATATTTTCTTTGGCATTTTCTGTTTTTATTTTCTGCTCTTGCCAGGAACAGCATTTACCTAATGTGCCATCGGCCCCACATCCTTTTCTTGCCTATATATTACCATAAGAAAAAAAGTATGTCAACAGCTGATTTTTATTTTTATAAAGATTTCGCCTGTTAAATTATTATTTATTTAAATTTAATATGGGTATTTTAAAACATTTTCTTTTTTAATTAAGTTTTTACAGTTTTTACAGTTACATTAGAAAACTAATTTAATTAAAATATATTAATTTTTTCTTAATTTTATTAAATAGCAAAAAAGTACCATTTCGGCATTGAAATGGTACTTTAGTATTATTACTGATGTTTGTATTCGATATATTCATCATATGTCATCAGCTTATCTACGATAGAGCCGTCTGGCTGAATTTCGATAATTCTGTTGGCAATAGTCTGAATAAACTGGTGGTCGTGGCTGGCAAAAAGAACTGTGCCTTTAAAGTCTACCAGACCGTTGTTAACAGCTGTGATGGATTCAAGGTCAAGATGGTTTGTAGGCTGGTCCAGCATAATAACGTTTGCTTCTTTCATCATCATACGTGACAGCATACATCTTACTTTTTCACCACCGGAGAGAACATTTACTTTTTTGAAAACATCATCACCGGAGAACAGCATACGACCAAGGAAGCCACGGAGATAGCTGTCTGTCTGGTCTTTGGAATACTGACGGAGCCAGTCGATAATGGAGTCGTCAATATCTTTGAAGAAAGCGATGTTGTCTTTTGGGAAGTAACTGCGGGAAGTGGAAACACCCCATTTGATAAAGCCTTCGTCTGGTTCCATTTCTTCATTGAGAATTTTGAACAGAGCTGTCTGACCTGCTTCGTTATCACCTACCAGAGCAATTTTATCAAGACGATTGATGTAGAATGATACATTGTCAAGTACTTTGATACCATCGATAGTTTTGGAAACATTTCTTACTTCCAGAACATCTTTACCTACTTCCCTATCCTGTACAAAGCCTACAAATGGATATTTACGGCTGGATGCTGGCATTTCTTCCAGCTGAATGTTATCAAGAATTTTCTTTCTTGAAGTAGCCTGTTTTGACTTGGATTTATTTGCAGAGAATCGACGGATAAATTCTTCCAGCTGTTTGATTTTTTCTTCTTTTTTCTTGTTCTGGTTGCGGATAAGCTGGTTCATCAGCTGACTTGATTCATACCAGAAGTCGTAGTTACCAGCATACATTTTAACTTTGTTGTAGTCGATATCTACTGTGTGTGTACATACAGCATTGAGGAAGTGTCTGTCGTGGGAAACTACCAGAACTGTACCCGGGAATTCGATGATAAATTCTTCCAGCCAGGCAATAGCATCGATATCAAGGTCGTTGGTAGGTTCGTCCAGCAGGATGATGCTTGGTTTACCAAATAGAGCTTTTGCAAGAAGAACTTTAACTTTATCTCTACCTTTTAGATTTTTCATCTGCATGTAGTGATACTCTTTATCAACACCCAGACCATTCAACAGCTGCAGAACTTCTGTTTCAGCTTCCCAGCCGTCCAGTTCAGCAAATTCGCCTTCCAGCTGTGCTGCCAGTTCGCCATCTTCTTCAGAAAAGTCTGGCTTTGCGTACAATTCGTCTTTCTGTTTCATAATTTCGTAAAGGCGTGGGTTACCCATAATAACTGTTTCCATTACGAAAAATTCATCGTACTTAAAGTGGTCCTGTTCCAGAACAGACATACGGGCGTTTTTATCAAGGAAGATTTCGCCTTTTGTTGGTTCTCTCAGACCAGAAATAAATTTAAGCAAAGTACTTTTACCAGCGCCGTTTGCACCGATGATACCATAGCAGTTGCCCTGTGTAAAAGTAAGGTTAACATCTTTAAATAAGGTTTGCCCATCAAATTCGTGGGTTAAATCTTTAACTGTAAGCATTATTTACTCTCTTTCTTTATAATGATAATAAAAATTGCGTAACTATATAATAATATCATACTATTATGATTTTAACAATAGTTAAACCACCAGTTTGTAGCAATAACCTATTATTAAATCTTTTTATCTATTCTGTAGTACATTGATTGAAAAGTGTATTTGTAGTATAATTTGTTTTAATGCTTAATGAATTAAAGGAGAAGAAATAACTATGTCATACTCACCAAAACTGACATCTAATTTCAACGATACAAAAAACAGAAGCAACATCGTATCATGCTCTGGTATGTGTTCTTTCTGTACAGAAGATTGTCTTGGCACATGTGAACTGGGTCTTGCCGCTGTAAGAGGCAGCCAGACAGTTTATCCAACAAATACAGGTGCCAATCAGGTAGCCAGCGAAAAAGACTATCCTATCGATTACTCACATTTCAATATCAACGGTCACTGCTTTGGTACACACGGCGTAAGACCAAACTATGAAGATGCTACTATCTACAATATAAAACTGGAACGCAGGTATGGCCGTGACAACGAAGTAAAAATTGCTCTGCCATTTATGTTGCCAGCAGTTATCAAGCTGAACTGGAAAGACTATTTTGCAGGTGCTGCTATGGCTGGTGTATGTGCAGTTATTGGTGAAGGCTGTCCAAGCAAAGACCCTAACCTTGAATACACAGATGGCAAAATCACAAAATTTGAAATGCTGGGCGAAATGTTTGATGCATTCAATAAATATTACCGTGGTTATGGCCAGATTATCCTGCAGTGTAATGTGGAAGACGATATGCAGGGTCTGCCAGAATATGCAATTAAAAACCACGGCTGTCAGGCTATCGAATTTAAATTTGGTCAGTCTGCAAAAGGTGTACAGCCAGCAAGAATCTGCAAAGGCGGCTATGAAGAAGCTCTGAAAAAACAGGCAAGCGGTCTGATTGTTCGCCCTGACCCATCCACAGAAGAAATGAAAAAGAAATTTGAAGAAGGCTGTTGCCCTAACTTCTATGCTTATGACAGACTGCCACTGTGGGATACAAAATTTATGGTAAACCGCGTTAAAGAGCTGAAAGCTATGGGTCTTAAAAACGTTTACTTCAAAATGGCAGGTTACGACCCTAAAGACATCGAAACTGTACTTCGCATTGCAGCTATGGCTGGTGTAGATATGGTTACATTTGACGGTGCAGGTGGCGGCAGTGGCTACAGCCCTAACAAAATGATGAACGAATGGGCATACCCAACTGTATGTATGGAAGTAGCAGTATCAGACATCGTAAACAAACTGGAAGATGAAGGTCTGGAAATGCCTGCAATCACAATTACAGGTGGTATTGCAACAGAAGACCAGGCATACAAAGCTATCGCACTGGGTGATGGTCATATCACAGCTATCGGTCTGTGCCGTGCATCTATGGCTGCAGCTATGAGCGGCAAAAAAATCGGCGATATGATTAAAGCCGGTGATGTACCTGCAAGATACAAACAGTACGGCAACACAGTAGAAGAAATTTTTGCCGACCTTGCTGACCTAAGATATATCTATGGTAAAGAAGCAAACAACTTCCCTACTGGTGCTATTGGTGTTTTCTCCTATCTGAACAAAATGGCTTTCGGTCTGCAGCACTTTGCGGCACTGAACAGAAAATTTGATATTGAACTTGCTGATTCTTCCGACCTTATCCCTCTTACAAGAGACGCTAGAGATTTGCTAAACGGCGAATGGTTCGATTTCTAAAAAATATATAAATTTATACAAAATTGTCACGGTTTCCGTGGCAATTTTGTTTATTTAACGAACTATTTTGTACAAAAAAACCAAATAATTTTGTTGCAATTATACTAAATTAGTAGTATAATTATTATTCGTGAGATTTAATTAATTTATTTGAAATTTTATTTGAAAGGATGTAATTAATATGAGTATCAAAAGTTTATTCGTTGCTCGTAACATGACAGAAGGTAACCCTTCAAAACGTCTGATGGAATTTGCTGTTCCAATGCTGATTGGTAATGTTGCGCAGCAGCTTTACAATACAGCTGACTCTGTTATCGTAGGTCACTATGTAGGTGACAATGCGCTGGCTGCTGTAGGTAGCGCAAGCCCTATCCTGAACCTGCTGCTGGCTCTGTTCGTAGGTATCGCAACAGGTGCTGGTATCGTAGTATCACAGAGCTTCGGTGCTAAAGACAGACAGAAACTTACAACTGCTGTTGGCACATGTCTTTCCCTTTCCCTGATTGCAACAGTATTCATTATGATTATTGGTCCAATGATTACAAGACCAATGCTGGAACTGCTGGGTACACCTGCTTCCATCATTGACTGGTGCACATCTTACCTGAATATCTACTTCTACGGTATCATCGGTTTCTTTATGTACAACATGCTGTCCGGTGTTCTGCGTGGTATGGGCGACAGCCTTTCTGCACTGGTTTACCTGCTGATTGCTGCTGCACTGAACATTATCCTTGACATTGTGTTCGTTGCAAACTTTGGCATGGGTGTTGCTGGTGTTGCTCTGGCTACAATCATCGCACAGGCTATCTCTGCAGTATTCTGCTATGGTAAACTGGCAAAAATGACAGATACATTTGACCTTAGCTTCAAAACAATCAAACTGAACAAAGACATGGCTAAACTGGTTATCAAAATCGGTGTTCCATCCGGTATCACACAGGCTATCATGGCTATGGCTGGTATGGTTGTTCTTAACCTTACAAACGCTATGGGTGAAATGGTTATCGCATGTAACGTTATCATCATGCGTGTTGACGGTTTTGCTATGATGCCTAACTTCACATTCGGTCAGGCAATCTCTGTTTACACAGGTCAGAACGTTGGCGCTGGTAAATACGACCGTGTACACGAAGGTGTAAAACATGGTCTGAAACTTGCTGTAGGTTTCTCCACAACAATCACAATCGTTCTGCTGATTTTCGGCAAATACCTGTTCGGTTTCTTCACAGATACACCAGAACTTATCGACCTGGCTGTAAGAATGATGAGAATCATGGCTGTAGGTTACATCTGCGTATCTGTAACACAGATTCTCGGTGGTGTAATGCGTGGTTGTGGTGACACAATGACTCCAATGTGGGTTTCTATGATTCAGACAATCCTGCTGCGTGTACCATTTGCTTACCTTGTAGCATATCTTACAAGAAGTGCAGAATATCCACACGGTGCTCCAATCGCTCTGTTCGGTTCTATGATGTTCTCATGGACAGTTGGTATGATTATTTCTATCATCGCATTCCGTATGGGCAAATGGAAAAGAAAACTTCTGTAATTTATAAGTTAAAATTACTAAAAAAGGCTGTACATTTTGTACAGCCTTCTTTTTGTTTTATATTGAAAACCAGCATTTCTGATGATAAACTTAAATATAGCAATGTATTTATAAACCTTATATAAAATACAAAATCGTTATTTTTTAGAAAGGAAATGACTATGGAAAGAATATTTAAAGAAGTTGACAACTGCAGTACTATTATCGTGGGTAAAAATGCTTCCAAAACTGGCCGTGTAATTATGGCACACAACGAAGATACACCTGACTGTACTGCACAGGTACATCTGGTACCTAGAATGAAACACAAAGAGGGCGAAGTTATCACTTTTGCTGACGGCACTGCTGTTATCCCACAGGTTGAAGAAACATATGCATATATGTGGAGCGAATTTCGTGCACTGGGTGCTTTTGGCGGCGAACCATTTGCAGACAGCTTTTTCAACGAATGGGGTGTTGCAGTAGCATCTGACAGCTGTGTTTCCACAAGAGAAGGTACAGAACCTTACACAGGTGGCATGGGTTATGCAGTACGCAGACTGATTGCTGAAAGAAGCCGCACTGCAAGAGAAGGTGTAGAAGTAGTTGCAAATCTAGTAAAAGAATTTGGCTATCGTTCAACACGTTCCTACCATATTGCTGACAAAAACGAAGCATGGGTTATCCAGCTGACAGTTGGTAACAACTTTGTAGCAAAAAGAGTTGGCGATGACGAAATTTACTACATCCCTAACTGGCTGACAATCCATGAAGTTGATTTCAATGACACAGAACATAAAAACTACTACTGGTCTGAAGATGTAGTTGGTTATGCAATGCGTAATGGCTGGTACACACCAGCTGTTGAAGGCGACTACTCTGACTTTGACTATGCTAAAGCATATCAGGGCGAAGGCAGCTGGATTAAATCCAACCTTGACCGTTCTGACCTTGCTTGGAGCCAGATTACAGGCGAAAACCCAGAACAGTACCGTACAGTGTTCTCCATCAAAGCACCTAAAAAATTCGGTGTTGAAGATTTGAAACCTATTATGCGTTCACACTATGCACAGCATGGTGAAGACCTGAAAGACGACCCAACTATGTCTCCTCATCGCTATGGTATCTGCCGTGACACAACAATTGAAACAACTATCGTTGAATTTAACGACGATGTAAACCTGACATGTGTATGGCGTTCCAGCCCAAGACCATGTGGTGCACCATTTGTGCCATGGTACCTTGGTATCACAAAACTGCCAAAAGGCTATGAATGGATTGACGCTAAAGCTTCACAGGCTTCCCACTTTGCTGTTGACCCATCTGAACTGCAGTACGACTCAAGATATGCTTACTGGGCATTCCACAACCTGCAGAATATGATGGAATTTGACTATCAGTTTGGTCAGGAAAAACTGCAGTCTTCTATCAAAGCGCTGGAAGATGAATGGGATGTAACAAAACCAGCTATGGACGCCGCATACAAAGCAGTTAAAGAAGTTAATGAAGAATATGCAAAACAGATGCTGACTGACTACACAGCACAGCAGGCACAGCGTGCTTGGGACTGGGCATTGAACACAATGACAGAAATTTCCAATGCTAGACATGCCGCTAGAATGCACTTCTGGAGAAGCAAACTGTAATAAGTAAAAATAACCAAAAAAGGCTGTACTTTTTGTACAGCCTTTTTTTTGTTTCATTATTGAATTATAACGTATGCAATGTTAAAATTAATATAGATATGTATGCAATATGCGTACACTTTGTTTCGATTTTATTTTGAAAGGGTAATAATTATGGCAATGAAATTTCACGAAAACTGGGATAACTGCAGTACAATTATCGTAGGTAAAAATGCTTCCAAAACTGGCAGAGTTCTGCTGGGTCATAACGAAGACGATATGAACTGTGTTATCCAGACACACGTTGTTCCAAGAATGGAACACAAAGAAGGCGAAGTTCTTACATTTGATGATGGCGATGCAGTAGTACCACAGGTTCCTGTAACTTGGGGTTATATGTGGAGTGAACTGCGCTGCCCAGGCGGCGAACCATTTGCTGATGGTTTCGTAAATGAATGGGGCGTTGCAGTTGTAACTGACAGCTGTGTTTCCACAAAAGAATCAAACCAGCCATACACAGGCGGTCTGGGCTACGGTATGAGAAGACTGATTGCTGAAAGATGTAAAACAGCAAGAGAAGGTGTACAGGTTGTAGCACAGCTGATGAAAGAATTTGGCTACCGTTCAACACGTTCCTACCACATCGTTGACAAAGACGAAGGTTGGGTAGTACAGCTGACAGTTGGTAACAACTGGGTAGCAAGAAGAGTTGGCGACGACGAAATCTACTACATTCCAAACTGGCTGAACATCCACGAAGTTGACTTTACAGACACAGAACACAAAAACTTCTACTGGTCTGAAGATGTAGTTGGCTATGCTATCCGCAATGGTTGGTACACACCAGCTGTTGAAGGCGACTACTCCGACTTTGACTACACAGCTGCATATCAGGGTGAAAACAGTGACGTTAAATCCAACTGGGACCGTTCTGACATCGCTTGGAGCAAAATCACAGGTGGCGAACCAATGCCACACCGCACATTCTCTATCAAAGCACCAAAACTGTTTGATAAAGAAGACCTGAAAGATATTCTGCGTTCACACGGTCCAGAATGGCCAGAACTTTACGCAGCAGACAAAGCAGCTACACCTCATCAGTACTATGGTGTATGCCGTGACACAACTATTGAAAGTATGGTAGTTGAATTCCAGGATGACGCTGACCTGACAACTGTTTGGAGAACAACTCTTCGTCCATGTTGCAGCCCATATCAGCCATGGTTCCCTGCTATCACAGCTTCACCAAAAGGCTGGTTCTGGCAGGATATCCCATCCACACAGTTCACACATCTGAAACCAGTTGCTGACGATTTCAAATATCATGGCGACAGAGCATACTGGGCATTCCATATGCTGAACATGACTATGGAAATGAACTACAGCTTCGGTAAAGAAATGCTGGATGAAGAAATCAAAAAAATGGAAAATGAATGGGATGTTATCGTTCCAGCAGTAAGAGAAACTTATGCAAAACTGAAAGAAGCTAACCCAGAACTGGCTAAAGTTTACCTGACAGACTTTGTTCACTCACAGGCTGCAAAAATGTGGGATTGGGCAGACCAGATGACACTTGCTATCGTTGACAAAAAAGACAAAGAAAGCAAAGTTGCTTGGAGAAAAACTCTGTAATTAAAAATTTTACATAACAAATCCGGCAGGTAGCCCCTGCCGGATTATATTTTTTGAATTTTTTTAATATAATATAAGAGTTTAGTAAAATTTTTCTTGTAAAAATCTACTTAAACCTATATAATTGATTTATTGGAAATCTATATATGAATTGAGGATATATTCTATGACATTAATGGAATCTATTTTTGGTACTACTCTTATCACAGCTGACAACACCTGGGGTCTGCTGGGTATGATGTGTATCACAGTTGCCCTGTCTATCTGGCTTGAACAGACATACAAATGGGCATCAAAAGTATCTGGTGCTATTATTGCGCTGATTATCGCTATGTTTGCAGCAAACCTGGGTATTATCCCAACAAACTGTGTGCTTTATGATGATATAGTTTGGGGCGTTATCGTTCCAATGGGTATTCCACTTCTGCTTCTGCAGTGTAACCTGAACAAAATCGGTAAACTTACAGGTAAAATGCTGGTAGTATTTGTAATGGGTGCTATCGGCACAACTGTTGGTGCTATTGTGGCATTCAATGTACTTAAAGGTGCTTATGTTGCAAATGGCGGCAACATCAACGACCTGGCAAGTGTTGCATCTATGATGACAGGTTCTTACATCGGTGGTGGCGTAAACTTTGCAGCTATGGCTGATGCACATGGTCTGAAAGGTACTGACATTGCAGCAGCTACTACTGTAGCTGACAACCTTTTGATGGCTGCATACTTCTTTGTACTTATTTTCATCGCTGGTATGAAATGGTTCAGAAGCAAATTCAACCACCCATACATTGATGAAGTTGAATCCGGTGCAAGCACAGAAAAAACACAGGCTGCAGCATTCTGGAGCAGAAAAGATATCTCTCTTAAAGATATTGCTTTCAACATTGCTTATGCTGTTGCAGTTGTATGGGCATCCACAATTATTGCAGGCATCTTCACAGGTATGGTACCAGCTGAAGGTCGTACAGCAATGCAGGACTTTATAGCTAAATTCTTTGGCTCACAGTATGTATGGATTACAACAATTTCTGTAATCGTGGCTACATTCTTCTCAAAACAGGTTGTTGAAAAAATGAACGGTTCTCAGGAAATCGGTACATATCTGATTTATCTGTTCCTGTTTGTAATCGGTGTTCCAGCAAACATCATGACAGTTATTGAAAAATCACCACTATTCCTTGTACTGTGCTTTATCATGGTTTGTGTAAACATGGCATTCTGCTTTATCGGTGCAAAACTGTGCAAAGCTACACTGGAAGACGCAATCATCGCTTCCAATGCAAACATCGGTGGTCCTACAACAGCCGCTGGTATGGCAATTTCACAGGGCTGGACAGCACTGGTTGGTCCTGCTATGCTGGTAGGTGTACTGGGTTATGTAATTGGTAACTACTTGGGTACATTGGTAGGCATTATTTTAGGCGCATAAGATACTTTAAAAGCACGGCAAATCTGCCGTGCTTTTTTGATTGTGTATATAAACATAAAATCCGCAGGTATTCCCTGCGGATTACTTTTTACCAGATTTCTGCGTCAGCGTCAGCTTCAAATCCACAGTGTGGACATTTGAAGTTTTCCATATTCATAAAGTCAGCTAAATCTACCTGTCTTCTGCATTTAACGCATTTTGTGTGTTCTTTATTATATCTAAGTGATAAGAAAATCAGCAGTGCACCAGCCATACACATTGCATAAGCAATAGCACCCATAGCCAGCATTGTTGTTGTAAATTTAAAGTTCATCATTATCATTGCAAAAATAGCAAGGCCTACTGCAATCAAACAGATGGAACTTACCATAAGTGTGCGGCGTGATTTTACATTTGCTTTTACCTGTCTGTAAGTCATATATCTCTCCCCTTTCGCATTTTTACATTATATCATAAGGTTATATTCAATACAACCAGAAATTTTAAACAGCCCCCTTGTTCAGAGGGCTGCTATCTGATTAAGCTTTTACAGCTGTTATGCCTTCATATGGGCGCAGAGTAACAGTATTTTCAATTTCTGTTACATCGCCATAGTTGGAGAGTACAACATTGTACTTACCTTCTGGCAGTTTAACTTCTACTGCGTAGTCTTTGAAGTTGTTGATGGAAACCACTGTTTCATCTTCAAAATCACGTCTGTAGCAAAATGTAGCTTCACTGTCGTTATCAAATGGAGTTACTGTGCCGTGGATTACACTTTTCAGTGTTTTTCTTACTTTCAGTAACTGGCGGTAGAAATTCAGTGGGGATTTTTCATCATTTTCCTGCAACTCTACATTGATTTTTGTGTAGTTGCCGTTTGTTTTCTGCCATGGTATAACTTTGGAAAAACCACCATTTTCTGTAGCATCCCATTGCATTGGACTACGGCCACCATCACGGGAACGTGTGTTGAAAAGATGAATCCATTTTTCTTCACTTTCGCCACCTTCAACAACCTTTTCCTGCCACATAAATGGTACTTCTACGTCACGGAAATCATTTACATCTGTATAGTCAAGGCTGGTCATACCCAGTTCTTCGCCCTGATAGATATATGGTGTACCTTTCAGCATATACATCGCATTGCCGTGCATTTTTGCTGACAGGTCACGGTATTCATCACTGTCATTACCAAAACGGGAAACGCTTCTTGCCTGGTCGTGATTGGAGAAGAACAGTGCCAGATGGCCAAAATCTTCCATTTCCTTCTGCCAGCCGAATACAGCATCTTTGAATGCTTTCACATCAAATGGCAGTGGAGCAAACTTATCATAGCCGTCCTGGTCAAAGTTAAGCAGTTCAAAAAGGTACAGCATATCAACTTCTGGTTTGTTAAGACCACAGTAGTTTCTGGCTGTTTCACCATTTATATATGCCACTTCTGCAACTGTCATCATATTATATGGGCTGAACACTTCCCTGTTGAGTCTGTTAAAGTGTTCATTTACCTTTGGTTTGTTTGCATAATGTTCTGTGCCAAAGCCAAATTCTGAACCTGGCATTGGTTCAACTGATGGGAAGTCTGGTTCTTTGTACAGATAGTTGATAGCGTCCAGACGGAAGCCGTCTACACCATATTCTGCCCAATGTTTCATAATATTGATAACTTCTGTTACAACTTCTTCGTTTTCCCAGTTTAAGTCTGGCTGTTTTTTGTGGAAGATATGGAGATAGTATTTATCCAGATGTGGTACATATTCCCATGCACCACCACCAAATACGCTGGCCCAGTTGGATGGCGCTTTGCCGTTTACAGGGTCACGGAAATAGTAGTAGTTCATGTATTTTTCATCACCTGCCAGTGCTTTTTTAAACCATTCGTGTTCATCTGATGTATGGTTAGCCACAAGGTCCAGAACAAATTTCATACCAAGGGCGTGGCAGTCGTCTATAAGATTTCTCAAGTCCTGCATTTCACCAAAGCGGGAATCTACAGCAAGGTAGTCAGAAATATCATAGCCGTTATCCGCCTGTGGACTCTGGAAAAATGGACAAACCCAGATAACATCTACACCAAGGCTTTTTATGTATGGCAGTTTCTGGCGGATACCTTCAAGGTCGCCAAAACCATCGTTGTTTGCATCATAAAAGCTTTTTGGGTAAATCTGATAAACTGCGGCGTCTTTCCACCAGTTTTTTTCTTTCTGTAAAATCATAATATCTTCCTTTCATTAAAATCGAGTCAATTCAATCTATATATTATTATATCACAAAATATATAAAACAAAAGAGCAGACCAACCCTTTGCAAATAACATTTTAGCTTTTGCAAGGTTGTCTGCCCTATAGTTTATTAAAATTATATTAGTTCTGTGCCACGTCAACAAGGATAAGGTCTGGGTTCTTTTCTGTTGCCCAGTTGATGTTCCACTGGCTTGTGAACAGAAGGAGTTTCCTGTCACGGAAGTCTTCCAGTGCTTTTGTATCACTTGTGATGTTCAATGAACGCAGGTTTACCTCTTCGTTTTCAATCCAGCGGATATACTGATATGGCAGAGACTGCATTCTGATATCTACATTGTACTCTGTTTTAAGTCTGTGTTCCAGAACTTCCAGCTGAAGAACACCAACAACGCCAACGATAACTTCTTCAAAACCGCCGCCTGGTTCTTTGAAAATCTGGATAGCACCTTCCTGTGCAATCTGCTCCATACCTTTTACAAACTGTTTACGCTTCATTGTATCAACCTGACTTACACGTGCAAAGTGTTCTGGTGCAAATGTAGGAATTGGGTCGAAGGTGAAAGGTGTTTTAGCAGTTGTAATTGTGTCACCGATAGAGAAGATACCTGGGTCGAAGATACCGATGATATCACCTGCATATGCTTCGTCTACAGTTTCTCTTTCACTTGCCATCAGCTGTGTGGACTGGGAAAGTCTTACTTTTTTACCACCCTGAACATGGAAAACATCCATGCCTCTTTCAAATTTACCACTTACAATACGCATAAATGCGATTCTGTCACGGTGAGCTTTGTTCATATTAGCCTGAATTTTGAAAACAAATGCAGAGAAGTCTTCGCTTTCTTTTGGTTCCACAAAACCTTTTGAAGAGTTACGTGCCAGAGGTGATGTTGTAAGAGCAAGGAATTCTTTGATAAATGGTTCTACACCAAAGTTTGTAAGAGCAGAGCCGAAGAATACAGGTGTAAGTTTACCTGTGTTTATCATTTCTTTATCAAAGTCGTATGCGGCACCATCCAGCAGTTCTACATCATCTGACAGTACAGAGTGCAATTCTGGTGTGATAAGGTCGTCCAAATCAGCATCGCCCAGTTTAGCACTGATAACCTGTGCCTGATTAACACCGATTTTACCATCGTGCTGGAAAGCAAGAATTTCCTGTCTGTGTCTGTCATAAACACCTTTGAAATCTTTACCGCTACCGATAGGCCAGTTCATTGGGTATGTCTGAATGCCCAATACATTTTCAATTTCTTCCAGCAGGTCAAATGGGTCCTGTGAATCACGGTCCATTTTGTTAATGAAAGTGAAAATTGGGATATTTCTCATTGTACATACTTTAAACAGCTTTTTAGTCTGTGCTTCAACACCTTTTGCGGCGTCGATAACCATAACTGCGCTGTCTGCAGCCATAAGTGTACGGTATGTGTCTTCAGAGAAGTCCTGGTGACCAGGTGTATCAAGAATGTTTACGCAATAACCATCGTAGTTGAACTGCATAACAGAAGATGTAACAGAGATACCACGCTGTTTTTCAATTTCCATCCAGTCGGATGTAGCAGCTCTTGCACCTTTTTTACCTTTAACAATACCAGCCTGCTGGATAGCGCCACCGTAAAGCAGAAGTTTTTCTGTAAGTGTGGTTTTACCGGCGTCAGGGTGAGAGATGATAGCAAAGGTACGTCTTTTTTCTATCTGATTCAAATAATCTTTCACGAATGCCTCCGTATAAATTATATAACTCTAAAAATCAATAAACATAACCATATTATTTTAACATAATAGTTAAATAATATCAACATTTT
>JAZQYH010000080.1:0-18385 GCA_045633415.1 Oscillospiraceae bacterium
ATGTAAAAAGTATTGAGCACTAAATAAAGCAAGAACACAAATAACAATACTAACTGCGCCAACAATTAGCAGTATTTTCTTCATATTTACACCTCACAATTCAAATTTATCTAAGCAACCTACAAGTTAGATTCATTTATTATATATCTGCGGATTATCATCTCTCTCCACACCCTCAAGGTCAAATGGCGGGATAAAGCTTTCGCTGGCGGATTCGCCTTCCTGCAAAAAGCCGTTTTCCACGCCTATTTCCACAGCATAGTCAACCACATCGTCATACTCCTGCCGTGTCAGTTTGCGGTTGATTTCAGGGTAATCAGACAGGTCTGTACATGGTGTATACTGGCTCATAATACTGATAAAAATATTGTCACCATAGCGGTTATGCAGATATTCTATGGCATTCTTTGCCCCCTGTGTCTGCTCTGGCAGTACAAGATGGCGGACAATCACACCTTTTTGGATAATGCCGTCTTCATCAAATATACACTCTGGTTGCTGGCGCACCATTTCACTGATGGCGGCTGTGGCATAGTCCACATAGTCTGCCGCTTTGGAATACTTATAGGCAACTGCATTATCTATATACTTAAAGTCTGGCAGCCATATATCCACAACACCTTCCAGCAGTTTTATGGTTTCCACCTTTTCATAACTGCTGGTATTGTAAACTATTGGCAGTTTCAGCCCCTTTGCCCTTGCCAGTTTTACAGCGTCGATAATCTGCAAGGTGTAGTGGGTAGGTGTCACCAGATTTATATTCAGCGCACCTTTTCCCTGCAGTTCAAGGAATATATCTGCCAGCCTTTCAACTGTGATTTCCTTGCCAAAGCCACCTGTTGATATTTCTTTGTTCTGGCAGAAAACACATTTCATATTACAGCCAGAGAAAAACACTGTACCACTGCCTTTTTCACCACTGATACAAGGTTCTTCCCACATATGTAATGCGGCACGGGATATTTTCACTGTGTCGGGCATTGAGCAAAAGCCTGTTTTTTCATTTCTGTCCACATTGCAGTTGCGTGGACAAATATTACATACAGCCATTATATATCCAGCTCCAATACTACCGGGCAGTGGTCACTGCCGAAAATATCACTGCGGATTTCAGCTTCTTTTATGTTGTCTTTCAGGCTGTCTGACACTACAAAATAGTCAATACGCCACCCTGTGTTCTTTTCTCTTGCTTTAAAGCGGTAGCTCCACCAGCTGTAAGCACCTTCAAGGTCTGGGTAAAGATGGCGGAAAGTATCTGTGTGACCTGCCTCCAAAAGCATACCGAATTTTTCTCTTTCCTGGTCAGAGAAACCAGGGTTAAAATGGTTTGTTTTAGGGTTTTTAAGGTCGATTTCATTGTGTGCAACATTAAGGTCGCCACAAAGAATCACCGGTTTTGACTGTGACAGTTTCAGCATATATGTGCGGAGCTTGTCTTCAAAGTCCATTCTGTAGTCGATACGTGCCAGACCTTCCTTGCTGTTTGGCGAATAGGAAGTAATCAGATAGAATTTTTCAAATTCCAGTGTAATCAGGCGACCTTCATCGTCCACATAGTCGTCCATGCCCATAGCAACAGACAGTGGTTTGTGTTTAGAGAAGATAGCTGTACCAGAATAGCCTTTTTTTACAGCGCTGTTCCAGTACTGTTCATAGCCCGGTAACTCCAGACTAATCTGGTCTGGCTGTAATTTTGTTTCCTGCAGGCAGAAAAAATCTGCGTCTTCAGCGTTAAAAAAATCCATAAAACCTTTGCCCATACAAGCACGCAGGCCGTTAACATTCCATGATATAAATTTCATAATTATCTCCTTTTGAAAAAGATATTTTACTAATTATACAATATTGCCCCGCTTTTTTTCAACAATGCAGTTATTGAATAGACAGTGAATATGTGGTAATATATTCTACAGTTGAAAAATTTATATTACGGAGTGTATTGAAATGAGCATACCAAGCGAAAAAAGAGCCGGCGTTGCCGAGATTCTTACTTATATCCCATTCTTTGAAGAAATCGAAGAAGATAAAATTTCCAAAGTTGTAACAGAAGAACTGGCAGAAGATGGCACAATGCCTGTGGAAACACTGATGTACCGGTCTCCACTGCTGGGCTTTGTAGAAGACGCATATGTTTCCAATATTCTGGAACCAAAATATCTTGACATCATCAACGACCAGGCTATGGGCGAAATCGAACTGGAAGTTCTGGTTTATGGTGTAGACCATGCAGACTACCTGTTTACAATGGCAGTACTTACATGCATCATTGTTCAGGAAAAAGTTGCACCTGGCATCTGGGGCATGGCTACAAAAGAAGGCTGGTTCCTCAGAATTCTCAACAGACTTCAGGAACTGTACGACGAAGAATAATTACATAACAAAACTCCACTCTTATCCAGAGTGGAGTTTTTATTATCAGTGTGTGAATACTGAAATTTCCTGATTATCACTATTGTAAAGGGTAAGTGTTTCGGTTTCAGCATCGATTCTCAAATCCAGATTTGTCCACTTGTCATTGGCATCGCGGACTTCAAAATCGCATACATAGTCCTGCCCTGCATCTGTAGCTTCCTGTTTCATATATTGCCATCTTACATAAAGCTTATCACCAGACAGTTCAGGGATACGTGCTTCGGCAACATCGCCATCGTCAAAAATAATATAACCGCCAGCATCACTATACCATACTTTTGACATAAGGTTGTTTTTCATGCGCCATACATCAGCATGTCTTGCTATGCTGTCTGCACTTTCTTTATCATAAAAACTTTCTATATAGTAAGCTGTGCTTACATACTCCTCTGTATTGAACAAGTGTAAGCTCTGGTCATGGCCATTTTCACGTCTGGACAAGGAAATGCTGATATCATATTTGTTCTGTCCATCCAGACCTTCTTCAAATATTATGCCAAAGTAAGAGTTGTTGTCATCATACCAGCTGAACTGTCCGCCAATCATTTTTACATAGGCTAGCATAAGGTCAGATACACCCAGCTGTTCAAACATTTCTTTAAATGTTTTGCCAAAGATATTCTGAACATCGCCGATGGTAACCTTACTGTTTACATCAGCCACTGCATTCCAGTCGCAATCAGCTTCGCCCAAATCAAAAAACTGAACATCAAAATCTGTTACTGTGTTTTTGGCATTTTCCTGTACAGAGATTTTATGGCCATCTTTTGATGCCCATATCTCTCTCAAGTTCCAGTCTGTCACTTCGTAGCCGTCTTTTGTAAGCTCCTGTCTGGCATAACCTTTTGTCATGGATGCCACAGGTATCCCGTTGTACTGTACACCATTGTCAAAAAAGCAGTTGATAACAGACTGCCACGCCATACGCATATCTTCCACTGTATTTATTTCTTCAGGCATTTCTGCTTTGATATGCCGTGGAATTGTATAGTCAAGCAGTGCAACCACTTCGTCCTTGTTGGTATTTCCCCGCTGGGTATCACCACAGGCAACAAGGCTGAAAAGCATAACCAGTGAAAGCAACAGTGCTGTAAATCTTCTCATAATATTTTCTCCGTATTGCAAATTATTTATATTCACTATATCACAATCATCTGCAAAAAGATAGGTATACAGCAAAAAAGACAAGGCTTGATAAACCTTGTCTTTTATTTTTACAAATCTTTGTTTTCGTAAATTTTAACTGACAGAACTATTGATGCAACATATACCACCAGCACAACTGATGTAAGGATATATGGCAGCAGATGTTCATTGTTTGCAAGAAACTGCTCTATGGCGGCAAAATCCACAATGCCTGTCTTTGCAACCATAGTTACAAGTAAAACCGGTACAAACATAATTGCCAGCATAATGTTTCTGCCTTTTTCAGCACCGAATTTAATGTTTACAGGCAACAGCAGGGCCTGATAAAACATACCCATAAACATAAGTATATAGCACATTATCAGGTTTTCTGTAAGTGAAATTCTTTTATCAAAAAGATAAATCCCAAAGCATACAACTACAGAACCTACTGTAAGTGTAAATGCCAGCAGATATTTTGCCACCACGATTTCTTTGCGGGAAAGTGGTGTGGTGTTGGCGATTCTGTCCCATTTACTGCGTTCATCATAAGCTATAGTGGACACAGGCACCATTGATGAAAGTATCAGCACCATGGCAAACAGCAGGCCGCCCTGGTCATAAGCTATGGACATATAGCCATACACTGCAAAAATAACCATATACAGCGCCAATGTCTTTTTCATAACCATAAGGTCTTTATACACAAGTCCTATCATATTTCCTCCTTGGAATAGTACAGCATAATCTCTTCCATATTTGCTACATCAATAATATAATCACCCACAACTTTGTCTCTGTAAACCAGAGCATCTGTAGCAAAAGAATTCTGGTTATAAGCTATTACCGCTGATTTGTCCACATTGACAAAATCGGCATTTGTACAGCGCAGAATGCCATATTTTTCAACAATCTTGTCTTTTTCTGTTGAAAACACAATCTGTCCGTTTTTGATAAATGTGATATAGTCGCAGATTCTTTCAAGGTCGGAAATAATATGGCTGGAGATAAACACGCTGTTTTCTTCGTCCTGTACAAAGTCCATCAGCATATCCAGTATTTCATTTCTTACCACAGGGTCGAGACCACTGGTGGCTTCGTCCATAACCAGCAGTTTTGCGCCGTGGCACATGGCTGATGCTATAGACAACTTCATTTTCATACCTTTGGAATATTTTGCTATCTGTGTCTGTTCGTTCAGCCCCCATTTTCTGCACATAGCACAGAATTTGTCACTGTCCCAAGTGGAATAAATCTTTTTCATAAATTTATCCACCTGTTTCCAGTTAAGTGTTTCAGGGTAATTACATTCGTCCAGTACCACGCCTATTGTGGATTTTTCTTTCTTTGACATATCACTGATGTCTTTACCGTCTACAAGGCACAGACCACTGTCTTTTTTGATAAGCCCCAGCAGTGCGCTGATGGTAGTGGATTTACCAGCACCATTTGCACCGATAAAGCCCATTATATATCCCTTTGGCAGGGAGATATTTACATTTTCCAGCCTGAATGCAGGATAACTCTTGCACAGGTTTTTTATTTCTATGGCGTTATTCATAGGTTTCTCCTTTTAAAAACATATCCAGCATGGCGTGTATTTCATTCTCTGTAACACAGCAGATTTTTGCCAGTTCCACAGCGTGTGCCAAGGCGCTTTCCATCTCTTTCAGGTGCATTTCACGGACAAATTCCAGATTTTTAGGTGCCACGAAACAGCCTTTGCCTGCAACTGTCTGGATAAAACCATCTTTTTCCAGCTCTTCATATGCTCTTTTGGTGGTTATTATGCTGATGCGCAGTTCCTTTGCCAGCGCACGCATAGATGGCAACATTTCCCCTTCTTTCAGCTGTCCATTTATAATGGCGGCTTTTATCTGCCGCTCTATCTGTATGTATATAGGGTCTGCGGACCCGTTGGAAATTATTATATTCATATTTACCTCGCAGTATATACTGTATATGTATAGTATATACAGTTATAACAGATTTGTCAACAGCTGATATTATTTTGCAAAAACACTATTACAAATTTAATTTTTGTGGTAAAATATAATTAATTATGGAATATGCATTTATAACGGATTAAATGGAGATATATTATGAGTATTTTAGACGGTAAGAAAAATATACATTTTGTTGGTATCGGCGGTAGTGGTATGTACCCTATCGTGCAGATTCTGGCAGGTCGTGGCTATACAATCACTGGCAGTGATGTAAACGAAGGCGACATTATCAACTATGAAAGAGCAATGGGCATCAAAGTAAACATCCCACACGAAGCTGGCGCTGTAGAAGGTGCCGACCTTGTGGTTTACTCCGCCGCTATCTTCAAAGATAACTGCGAGCTGGCAAGAGCCAGAGAGCTGGGTATCCCTTGTATTGAAAGAAGCATCATGCTGGGTGAAGTAAGCAGATTCTTTGAAAAGTCAATCTGTGTAAGTGGTACACATGGCAAAACAACTACAACAAGCCTTATCAGCCAGATTATGATTATGGCAGGCAAAGACCCTGCATGTGTAATCGGCGGTAAACTTCCACTTATCAATGGCTATGGCCGTGACGGCAAGGGCGAAAACGTAGTTATCGAAGCTTGTGAATACAGCTATACATTCCTTGAACTGACACCATATCTGGCTGTTGTTCTCAACATTGACCACGACCATCTGGAATTTTTCAAAACATTTGAAAACCTGCAGAATACCTTCAAAAAATTCACAACATTGGCAACAGGCGGCATTATCATCAACGGTGATGACGAAAACACAACCAGTGTTATCAAGGATATGCAGGTGCCTATTACAACATTTGGTCTTGAAGAAGGCAACGACTACCGTGGTGTGAATATCAGAAAAGAACACCAGAGTTTCTACAGCTATGACGTGGAATACAAAGGTGAAGTCCTGACAACAGTACATCTTTCAATTCCTGGCAAACACAACATCTACAACTCTCTGGCAGCATTTGCGGCTTGTCATATGAGTGGTGTTGAAGCAGAAGAAATCGCAAAAGGCATCAATGCTTTTGGCGGTGCAGGCAGAAGATTTGAAATTCTGGGCACAGTAAACGGTGTAACAATCGCTGATGACTATGCACACCATCCAGAAGAAATCACAGCTACACTGAATGCGGCAAACGATATGGGCTTTAAACGTGTGTGGGCAGTGTTCCAGCCATTTACTTACTCCCGTACAAAAATGCTGCTGAATGAATTTGCTGTCAGCCTTCAGCTGGCAGATAAAGTAGTTATGACAGAAATCATGGGCAGCCGTGAAGTAAACACAATCGGTATTTACACAAAAGACCTGGCAGAACTGATTCCAGGCAGCGTATGGTACGAAGGATTTGACGGTGTGGTAAAACACGTAAAAGAAAATGTACAGCCAGGTGACCTTGTAATCACTCTGGGCTGTGGCGATATTTACAAAGCTGCTAAAATGATGCTGAAAGAGTTTTAATTGGTAAAATTTAATATCAAAACCAAAAGGCAGGTCTTTCGACCTGCCTTTACTTATATATCTCAATTAAAATAACAGAATATACACACCCAGAGAAATATATACCAGCGGTGTGATTACAGCGCTGTATTTTTCCATAATGTTTTTTATAACAGGCAGTTTTGTCACCATTTTACCCATAAAGCACCACAGTGCTGTCATAACGCAAAAAACCACAGCCATAATACCCAGCTGATATGCAGAAAACTGAGCAAACAACGGTACATACACACCTATATTATCAGCCCCGTTTGCCACTGTTATAACAGTTGTTGACCATACAAAGCTATGGGAAAGTTTTATTTTCCCGTCCTCTTCTCCTTTGGTATTGCTGTAAATTTCCTTTATACCAAGGGCAATTGGCACTACACCTAACCAGTGTATATACCTGCCTATCAGCGCCTGCATACCGAAAGCCGCCACCAGTGATAACACCACCAATGCGCCTGTACCTGTATACTTGCCAATTACTATAGCCAAATCATCTTTTTTATTTTTTGCAGAGGCAAACAGCAGCATATTGATAAACATATCGTCGATATTTGTGGCAATATACGCCACCACTGACGAAACCATACTGTAAATCATAGCCTACTCCTTTATAAGATATGCCCTGCACGGACTGCCCTCTGCGCCTTTGAAATTCAGCGGTGCCGCTGAAAGAAAGTATACGCCCTCAGCCACATCTGTAAGCACAACACCTTCCAGCAGGACAATCTCCTGTGATAGCAAAAGTTTATGCACTGCCATAGGTGCATTTTCAGGACCTACAGACTGGCTTTCGTTACCGATAAGCAATATTTTATTATCAGCGAAAACCTGTGCCGCCTCACTGGTTACCACACAGTCCCCTGCTATCAGTATCCTTTTGTCTGCGCCTGCCTGTTTCCGCTTTTCCATTATATTTTGTGCACAGTTGGCTGTTACATCCCCGCTGTGATGTGCCACAAAGCACTTGCCTACACAGCCCTCCAGCAGCAGAGACTCCACAGTTTTGCCGTCTTTGAAAAAGTGGGCAGGGGCGTCTATATGTGTACCGTTGTGACAGCCCATTTCAATACTGGACAGGTTGTATATATCACCTTTATCCATATCCATCTGTTTTGTCAGTTTCGGACCTATGTCACCGGGGTAAACCTTGCACCCCAGTATCTCCTGAGAAATATCTATAATCATTGTATTCTCCTTATGCTTAATAACTTTATTATAAACACAGCCATATTTTTCTGCAACAAAAAAGGCGGTAATACCGCCTTTTAAACCAGTTTTTTATACAATCCGTGTCTGTTGCAATACATATAGAATATGCCATGACCACTTTTTCTTATTCTGGCAGAAACATCCTGCTGTGGATACATTTTTACAATATCCACTCTGTCTCCTGCCGCAAATGCTATAAAAGAAATAAAATGCTGTTTTGACATTTCGTGGTCTGAAGATATGTAATACTCGCCGTCTATAATCTCGATGTTTATATCGTGGTCGGCATCAGCAGACTCGGCCTCCAATGGTGGCAGTGTAATACCACAGCAGGAGAAACTGCCCTGTCCTGCCGCCGCAATAATGTTACCACATACAGGGCAAACATAGAAAACAGTTTTTCTCATGTTTCCGCTGAGGTTTGTATTGGTGTAAAATTCACCGGCAAAAAGTTCTGCCACTGATACACCCAGTGCCTTTGCCAGACTGTCTACTATTGATATATCCGGCAGACCACGGTCTGTTTCCCATTTGGATATGGTTTTGTCGCTTATGTTCAGCTTTTCTGCCAGCTGTTTCTGTGTCATTTTCTGCTTTTCACGCAGTTCTCTTATAATTTTACCTGTAATATAGCTCATTTCATTACCTCTCATATTGTTGATTATACGATATATCTGCCTGTGGTACAACCTACGGATAGTATAGTGTCAGTGAATAAAACTATGTCAGTGGTAAACAATATATACAAACCTTAAATTTATTCTGGAGGAGTATATATGAAAAACAAGCTTTTTGGCAAGCTGGGAGATAAAATCAAAGGAAATATGCTGACTCTTTTTCTGCTGTCAGTGATAGCTCTGGCAGGGTTTTACACATACAGGACTATTATAGGTATAAACAGACAGCTGGAAAACCAACATATTCAGAATATTGAAGCCACACCTACCCCAGAGCCAGAAAAAGTGGAGGATGTTCAGCAAGAGCAATATAATGTGCCACTGCCTGCAAAACCAAGCCCACAGCCTACACCACGGCAGGACGTGCAGACACAGCGGCCTGAAGTACAGCGGCGGCCAACCTTTGTTCTGCCTGTAAACGGCAAAATATTTGCGGCTTACTCTGGCGATGAGCTGGTGTATAACCGCACTCTGGACGACTGGCGCACTCACAACGGCGTGGATATTTCTGCCGCTCCCGGTGATGCAGTAAAATCAGGGGCAGACGGTAAAGTTGTAAATGTATATGAAGACGGTATGCTGGGCACTGTAATTGAAATAGAACACAATGGCTTTACTGCAAAATATTGCGGTCTGACACAGTCAACATTTGTAAAAGCTGGTGACAGCGTAAAACAAAATCAGTCTATCGGCACAGTTGGTGAAATAGCAATGGAAGTGGCTGAAGAAAGCCATATTCATCTGGAAATATCCAAAAACAGCAAAACTGTAAACCCGGACACTGTGCTGAAATAAAGCTTAAAGACATAGCTACGGCTATGTCTTTTGTTTATTGAAAAATAAAGATATATGTGTTAGTATTGTTTATATATAAATATTCAAGTGTCAGAAAACCTGTTGGTTTGTTCTGATGAAAAGGGAAACAGGTGAAAATCCTGTACGAACTCGTCACCGTAATTCAGTAGCAAAGGCCGATATATCACTGGGAAACCGGGAAGATGGTCAATGTGTTGATAGATAAGCCGGGAGACCTGCCTGAATACAGTACAAAAGCTTTTGCTTTGATGCCACGAGTAATTGGCAGTACATACATAGCTGTATTTGTGTGTCCTTTACTCTGTGTGGTAGAGGACTTTTTATTTTGAGGAACTGATATGGAAAACTCATATAAATATTTTGAAAACAGAGACTGTCAGTATTACCCTTGTCACAAAGGGATAGACAATATAAACTGCCTTTTTTGTTATTGCCCGTTGTATTTCATGGAAAAATGCCCAGGCAATTACAGCTATATAGAATCTGGCGAAAAAAGAATAAAAGTATGTTCAGAGTGTAATTTTCCACATATAGCGGAAAATTATGACCTGATTATAAAAATACTTTCAGAATAATATTGTATATCATAAAATGATATAGATTTTTACAGGGGGAAACAGGTGCAAATCCTGTACGAGCCCGTCGCCGTAAGATGTAAACATATTATCTGTCTTATCTGCTTGCCACGGCAGAGAAACAGCCATTGGGAAACTGAGAAGGCAGACAGATAAACATCAAGTCGGAATATCCCTGTAAATCATTCTTTGCAAACACTGCGAGTGCCAGTGTAAAGAAAAAACAATTTTAAAGGAGAACAACATGAAAATTAACAACACAACAAAAAAATTATTTTCAATGCTTGTTTGTGTAGTGCTTCTTGTGGCAATGGCACTGCCAATAACAGGTTGTACAAAAACTGACTCAGACCAGCCAGCATCACAGCCCCAGCAGTCCCAGACAGCTGACGTAGTTGTAAAAGGTGAAGGCCAGACAGTTTTTAGTTTTACTGTAGTAGACAAAGACGGAAATGAATCTGTTTTTGAAATTCACACAGATAAAACAACTGTAGGCGAAGCGCTGCTTGACTGCGCTCTTATCGAAGGTGAAGCAGGCCAGTACGGTCTGTATGTAAAAACTGTAAACGGTATTACAGCTGACTATGATGTAGACGGCACATACTGGGCATTTTACATCAATGGCGAATACGCTATGACAGGTGTTGATGCAACTGATATAAATTCAGCTGATACATATACTTTCAAGGTGGAAAAATAATGAAACTTACCACAAAGGAACTGACATTGTTTTCAATGCTGGGTTCATTGATGTATGCATCTAAAGTAATCATGGAGGCCCTGCCAAACATACACCTGCTTGGTGTGTTGACAATGGCGTTCACACTGGTCTACAGAAAAAAAGCCCTGTACCCTATTTACCTTTATGTGTTTCTAAACGGGCTTTTCAGCGGTTTCAACACATGGTGGATTCCCTATTTATATATCTGGACAGCGCTGTGGGCAGTGACAATGCTTTTGCCACAGAATATGCCACAAAAAATAAAGCCCATTGTCTATATGTCAGTGTGTGCACTGCACGGATTCAGCTTTGGGCTTTTATATGCACCATTTCAGGCGCTGGTGTTTGGTCTCAATGCCAAAGCAACATTGGCATGGATAATATCAGGCCTGCCTTTTGATATAGTTCACGGCATAAGCAATTTTTTCTGCGGTATGCTGATAGTACCCCTGACCAATGCACTGAAAAAACTGGATACATACAGAAGATGGTAAAAAACAAACAAAAACAGGCACAGCAGTAACTTGCTGTGCCTGTTTTTTATAGCTTGGATATAAACTTTTGTTTTGGGATATTATTTTTCAGTTTTTGCTTTTCTTGTGCGTTTTACTTTTGGTTTTTCTTCCACTGCAACTTCTTCTACAACTTCTTTTGCTTTTCTAGGTTTTTTCACCTTTTCAATGCAAACAGCTGTACGTGCTGGCAGCCAGATTTTAAAGCCGTTTTTACCATCTTCAAGTTTTTCTGTTTTGTAAACATAGTCCATGGAGATGCCGTCAAAACCGCCGAAGCGTTTTTCGTCTGTGGAAAGAACAGCCTTGTATTCGCCACGTGTTGGTACTACGATGTAGTCGTCGTAAGCGTTGAATGGGCTGAAGTTGAATGCAAACACTTTGCCACCACGTTCAAATACCAGAACCTGTTTGTCTTCTCTGCCCATCATGTATTCTGGTTTTTTCCTGTGGATTCTGCCTTCCTGTGCAAAGTGAATCATAGCTTTGTCAAAGTCGTTCAGCAGACCATAGCGGAGATAACCGTTGTCTGTCAGGCTCCACTGTCTGCGGCAGTAGTAGTGGCTCCAGCCATTGCCTTCACGTGGGAAGTCAATCCATTCTGGGTGGCCAAATTCATTACCCATAAAGTTCAGGTAGCCTTCGCCGCCTGCAGCCATAGAGATAAGACGAATCATTTTGTGCAGTGCTACGCCTCTGTCTACAACCATACTGCCGGAAGCTCTGTCCATATCAGTATACATAGCGGCATCACACAGACGGAACATAATTGTCTTGTCGCCAACAAGTGCCTGATCGTGGCTTTCTGCATAACCGATATTTTTTTCATTTGGTCTGCGCATCTGCAGTTCGTACCAGATTTTGTGGATATTCCAGAATTCGTCTGGTGTTTCTTTCAGCAGACGAATCCACAGGTCTGGCATACCCATGGACAGACGGTAATCAAAACCTACACCACCTTCTGCAACAGGGATACACATACCAGGCAGTGCAGACATGTCTTCTGCGATACAGATAGCTTTTGGATTTACTTCTTTAATCAGGTCTGTTGCCAGCTGGAGATATGTGATAGCTTCAATATCTGTGTTCATTGAGAAATATTTTTCAGGGCCGTCAAATGCCACACCCAGACCGTGGTCGTGGTACAGCATAGATGTAACACCGTCAAAACGGAAGCCATCAAAGTGATATTCGTCCATCCAGAATTTCAGATTGGACAGCAGGAAGTGGATAACCTCGTTTTTATTGTAGTTAAACAGTTTTGTGCCCCAAGCTGGGTGGTCGCCTTTTGGACCGTCATGGAAGAACTGATATGTTGTGCCGTCGAATTCGTTAAGGCCTTCTGCTGTGTTTTTAACTGCGTGGGAGTGTACCACGTCCAGCAGAACAGCAATACCCATTTCGTGTGCTGTGTCAATCAGGCTTTTCAGTTCGTTTGGCAGACCAAAGCGGGAAGATGCTGCAAAGAAGTTGGAAACCTGATAGCCGAATGAGCCGTAGTATGGGTGCTCCATAATAGCCATAATCTGAATAGTGTTATAGCCGCCTTCTTTGATTCTTGGCAGGATTTTATCACGGAATTCTGTGTATGTACCTACTTTTTCTTCTTCCTGTGCCATGCCGATATGACATTCGTAGATAAACAGCTCTTTAGCTGGTGTGAATTTCTTTTTCTTCCATTTGTATGGTGCTTCATCTACGATTTCACAGCAGAATGCACGTGTTACAGGGTCCTGTACCACTCTGCGTGCATATGTAGGAATTCTTTCCAGCAGCTGGTCGTTGTGTTTTACGATTGTTTTTACTTTACAGCCATGCCACAGTGTTTCTGTGCCTTCAAGGAAGATTTCCCATACGCCACCACCAAGGTTTGTCATTGGGTGAGACAGCCACTGCCAGTTATTGAAGTCACCTGTCAGGTACATTTCCTGTGCAGCTGGTGCCCATTCACGATAAAACCAACCCTGTGGTTCAGTTGTTGATTTATGAAAACCAAAATATTCATGACCGTTGGCAAAGTCTTTCAGTGTAAGACCGCCTGCCAGCAGTTCGTTTTTCTTTCTGTTATAGTTGTCCATTCTCAGCTGAATATCAGCAGCAAATGGTTTGAGCATTTCATCATATTCTAAAATTTTCCAGTTCATGATTTTGCCTCCTTTAAATTTATTATGTTTTTGCACACAATATTCCAATTTAATTTTATCATAAATTGCAGAGAAATCAATATAACATAATGATTGCATTGTGTCAAATAATATATATCAAAAAAGATATTTTACTTTTACAAAATATATGATAAAATATTATGTTAGAAAATTATGTCATAAAAAATACGGAGGAAATGTTTTTGAAACAGGAAAATATCCGCAATTTTTCAATTATAGCACATATTGACCACGGCAAATCCACACTGGCTGACAGACTGCTGGAAAAAACAGGCAGTGTTGAAAAACGCCTTATGGAAGAACAGCTGCTGGACAATATGGATATCGAGCGTGAAAGAGGCATTACAATCAAAGCCCGCGCCGTTACAATGAACTACAAAGCTAATAATGGTGAAGAATACGAGTTCAACCTGATTGACACACCAGGCCATGTTGACTTTTCTTACGAAGTAAGCCGCAGTCTCGCCGCCTGTGAAGGTGCAATTCTGGTTGTGGATGCTTCTCAGGGTATCGAAGCACAGACACTGGCAAACACATATCTGGCTATCGAGCACGACCTTGAAATTCTGCCTGTGCTCAACAAAATCGACCTGCCAAGTGCAGAGCCTGAAAGAGTGGCACACGAGGTGGAAGACATCATCGGTATTCCTTGCCTTGATGCACCACAGATAAGCGCAAAAATGGGCATCAACATAGAAGAAGTGCTGGAAAGAATCACAACTGATATTCCAGCACCAACAGGTGACCCAGACGCACCGCTGTCTGCCCTGATTTTTGACAGCTTCTACGATTCATACAAAGGCGTTATCGTTTATGTAAGAGTTATGGAAGGCAGTATGAAACCGGGCCAGCGCATCAGAATGATGCAGACAGGCGCTGAATTCGACCTTGTTGAAGTGGGCAGAATGGGCGCTAAAGACCTGGTACCTTGCAAAGAACTGAAAGCTGGCGAAGTAGGCTATATCACAGCAAGTATCAAATCTGTTCGTGATACACGAGTAGGTGATACAGTTACTCTGGTGGAAAAACCAGCAGAACAGGCACTGCCAGGCTATAAAAAAGTAACACCAATGGTTTACTGTGGTATCTACCCAGCTGATGGCGCAAGATACGGTGATTTGCGTGATGCCCTTGATAAACTGCAGCTGAACGATGCTTCCCTTGTGTTTGAAGCTGAAACATCAGTAGCCCTTGGCTTTGGGTTCCGCTGTGGTTTCCTTGGCCTGCTGCACCTTGAAATCATCATCGAACGTCTGGAAAGAGAGTTCGACCTTGACCTTGTTACAACAGCACCATCTGTTGAATACCGTCTTACACTGGCTGACGGCACAGTGATGATGATTGACAACCCTACAAACTACCCAGACCCAGCAAAAATCGTAAGCAGTGAAGAACCAATGGTAGACTGCCATATCTATTCACCAAAAGATTTTGTCGGCAGTCTGATGGAGCTGTGCCAGGAAAGACGTGGTTTCTTCCGTGATATGAAATATCTGGACGAAAACCGTGTAGACCTTCACTATGAACTGCCACTGGGCGAAATCATATACGACTTCTTTGACTCTATCAAATCCCGTTCAAAAGGCTATGCAAGTTACGAATACGAATTTAAAGAATTTACAGATTCCAAACTGGTTCGTCTTGACATTATGCTGAACGGAGAAGTAGTTGACGCCCTGTCACTGATTGTTCACGCTGACAAAGCTTATGAACGTGGCAGAAAAATCGCAGAAAAGCTGAAAGAGCACATTCCACGCCAGCTGTTTGAAATTCCGATTCAGGCGGCTATCGGTGGTAAAGTTATCGCCCGTGAAACAGTAAAAGCCATGAGAAAAGACGTTCTGGCTAAATGTTACGGTGGTGACATCACACGTAAAAAGAAACTTCTGGAAAAACAGAAGGAAGGTAAAAAGAAAATGCGCCAGCTGGGTACGGTAGAAGTTCCAAGCGAAGCATTTACAGCAGTTCTGAAACTGGACTAATATGCAAAAAAGAGAGATTTACTAGGGTAAATCTCTCTTTTTTTGTTGTTATATTACAAATTAAATGTTATACTGATAATAATTTTTAGTGATATATGATATTTAAGGAGAAAAATTATGATTCGTTTTGAATGCGACTATGCAGAAGGCGCACTGCCAGAGATTCTCGACCTGTTGGTTAAAACCAATATGGAACAGACACCGGGCTACAGTGTGGACGTTTACTGCGAAAAAGCAAGAGCTTTAATCAAAGAGGAATGTAATGCACCGGATGCTGATGTACATTTTCTTGTAGGTGGTACACAGGCAAACAAAACTGTGATTCAGTCTGTACTGCGTGCACATCAGGGTGCTGTGGCAGCGTCTACAGGTCATATCAACGTGCACGAAAGCGGCACTATTGAAGCTGGCGGCCACAAAGTACTGGCTATCCCAAGTGATGACGGCAAAATCACAGCACAGCAGGTAAAAGACCTGCTTCACGGTCATTTCACAGACCCTACAATGGAACACACTGTACAGCCAGGTATTGTTTACATATCCAACCCAACTGAAAACGGCACAATGTACAATAAAGCAGAGCTGGAAGCACTGCGTGCTGTCTGTGATGAATATGACATTCCACTGTTCCTTGATGGTGCAAGAATGGGCTACGGTCTGGCGGCACCTGACAACGACCTGACACTGGCTGACTACGCCCGCATCTGTAATGTTTTCTACATCGGTGCAACAAAGGTTGGCGCCCTGTTTGGTGAAGCTGTTGTTATCAGCGATAACAAACTGAAAAAAGATTTCCGCTACCATATCAAGCAGAATGGTGGTCTGTTGGCAAAAGGCAGGCTGCTGGGTATTCAGTTTATCGGTCTGTTTGACGAAAGAAAACTGTACCACAAAGTTTCACAGCACGCTATCACACAGGCTATGAGAATCAAACAGGCTTTCAGTGAAGCAGGCTGTAAATTCAGATATGATTCACCAACAAACCAGCAGTTCCCTATCCTTCCAAATGATATTATGGAAAAACTGGGCGAAAAATATGCTTTCAGTTTCTGGGAAAAGGTGGACGAAAACAACACCTGTGTTCGTTTCTGCACCAGCTGGGCAACAGACGAAAAGAATGTTGATACACTGATTGAAGATATCAAAGCTGTATTTTAATTGGAATTTGCGGCGGCATAAGCCCCGTGTTATATAAAGGAGAGTAATTATGAAAGTTAAAGAAATGCATCAGATGGTTCTGGACCTTGTTGGTCTTGATTTTATGCCTGAAGATTCTGGTATCGTTTACGACAACGAAAAAGAAGTAAAAAAAGTACTGGCTGGCATCGACATGGACAAAACAATGCTTATGCTGGCAAAACAGCTGGGCTTTGACTGTGTGGCACAGCACCACCCAGCAGGCATTATGAATCCAAACATCTCCGAACTGTTTGGTCGTGACCACATGAAAAAACTGATGGAATGTGGCGTACCTGCAAACCACGCACACAAGCTGGCATATGCTGGCAAAGTGAAAAGAAACCAGAGAATGCACTCACAGAACAGAACACAGATGTACGATGTAGCAAAACTGCTGGATATTTCTGATGTGGCATACCACACACCAGCTGACATTCTGGCCGAAAGATATGTTCAGAAGAAAATGGACGCACTGATGGAAGCAAAACCAATGTGCACAGTACAGGACATCATCGACGAACTGCTTACAATCAGAGAATACGCCCAGGCTCTGGAAGGTCAGAAACCAGAAGTATGGGTTGGCACACCAAACAGCCCAGCAGGCAAAATCTATGTTGAAATGTACGGCGTAGGCGCACCTACAGCAGAAGAATACAATGCAGCTGCAGACGCAGGTATCGGCACATTTATCTGCATGCATGCTACCCCAGAAGTAATCGAAGGTGTACAGAAACACGGCAAAGCAAATCTGATTATCGCAGGTCATATGGCATCTGACTCCCTTGGTTTCAACCAGATTCTTGATGCATGGGAAAAAGCAGGCGTTGAAATCGTAAGAATCAGCGGTATTGTTTAATATTTTCGCAAACAAAAACAGGCGGGAAACCGCCTGTTTTTATTGCATAACTTCAATTTTTTCTGGATATGCTGTGTATACAGTCACTTTTTCTATAAGTGTAGGGCTTGCGTCGAGATAATAAACTTTGTTTTCAAACATGTCTTCAATAACTTGTCTGATCAGTTTAAATGATTCAAATCCACCAGGATGAACAACAAAATCCATATATTCAGTTTCGCTTTCATCACCTATCATATATGTGCGTGGATAAGCCACAGGCTCATTGCCTTTGTACTGAATATTTACGACAAATTTATCTGTCATTGTTTTATCTTCTATGATTTCCACATTATTGTTCATACTTCTGTAAGTACCATAGCTATAAAATTCTGTATTTTCAAACTCTCGCAAGTCCATTTCGATTGTTACATCACAGTTTTCCGATGGCATATCTGCCAGATAATCTGGGTAATCAGATATTTCCCATGCACTTATTTCAAGCATGGTTACACCTATGCCCAGTCCCATCATCACAGAGCCAATCAAAAGAAAAAACAATAATTTTTTCATCTTTTTCTTTCCCTCCATTTCACAATAATCACTGTTAAAAACATGGCTATAATTACCAACGAGCTGATTTTACGCATTTTCAACCTTACCTCCAGACAATAATTCTGTCAGCCACA
>JAZQYH010000081.1:0-1491 GCA_045633415.1 Oscillospiraceae bacterium
CTGAACAGGTAAGCCCTAATGGCCATGTATGTAGCTGTAGCTACAGCGGAGTACATACATTCAGTGTAGACGCACCAACAGATGAAGATACATGTGATATCTGTGGTGAAACATGGGCTACTATCAATAACTGGTAACAAAAAATATAAATAAAATTTACCGAGAGGAAATTATTATGGATAAACATACTAACAAAAAATTTAATTTTGGCAGAGCAATCTTTCTGATTGTAATACTGGTTGCAGTTTTTGCACTGCTGAACCCTGCAAACCTGACTTTCCTGCCTGTTGCAACGAGAGAATACCTGGCACAGTTTTCTGCCACATATTTTTCAAAAACAATAGTATCTGAAATCACTTTTGAAGCAGTAATCGCCGCAGTACTTACACTGGTAATTACTAAAGTAGCCGCTGACCTTGTAGAAGTGATTATCGGTCTTTTCAAAAGTACAAAACATCGTTCTGAAACATTCCGTTCACTTGTAACAAGCATTTGCAAATATGCAATTTTTATTATCGGTGTGATTGTTGCACTGGGTTGTCTTGGTGTTGACGCTGCTACAATGTTTGTTTCTGCAGGTGTTGTTGGTCTTGTAGTAGGTTTTGGCGCACAGAGCCTTATCGAGGACTTTGTTACAGGTCTGTTTATCATATTCGAAGGTGAATTTGAAGTTGGCGATATTATCACTATTGATGGTTTCCGTGGCGAAGTAAAATCCATCGGCCTGCGTACTGTAAGCATCATCGACCGGGGCGGCAATATACGCATTATCAACAACAGCGAAATCTCTTCCCTCATCAATCTTTCTGAAGTTACATCTGTAGCGGTAGTAAGTATCCCTGTAGGTTATGATGTAAATCTTGAAGACCGGGAAAATGCAGTTAAAGAAGCTCTTTGTGAACTGCCTGCTGAACACCCAGAAATCTTCAAATCAGCACCTGTATACAAAGGTCTTGATAAACTGAATGAAGCTAATATGGAACTTATGGTTGTTGCTACAGTATCAGAAACAGATATTTATACAGCACGCAGAATAATCCATCGCAAAATTAAACTTTCATTCGAAAAAGCTGAAATCACTCTCGGTGGTGCAGCAGAATAAAAAATATAAATTGCAGAGCGTTCCGTGGCGCAACGCTCTGCAAAAAGTTAAAGTCGAGGTGTTATTATGAAAAACATCAAAAAAATCACAGCACTTATTTTGACATTTGTGCTTATGGTTACTCTTGCCGCTTGCGGTGAAACAGAGTCCCCTACCCCTGACCCAAATGCTGTACAGATGCCAGAAGGCTCAACATTTACTGTAGAATTCTTTGATGTGGGCAATGCAGATGCCGCTTTGATTGAATGTGATGGCAACTACATGCTGATTGACGGCGGTAATAAAGCTGATTCACAGAAAATGTACACAATTCTGAAAGAAAAAGAAATACCACACCTGGAATATGTGGTTGCAACAAACACAGCAGTTGAGCATATTGGCGGCCTTGC
>JAZQYH010000082.1:0-28684 GCA_045633415.1 Oscillospiraceae bacterium
ATGAGTGTTGCCATGGCTATCAAAAGTGCTCTGTTCCCATTCCATACATGGCTGAGCCACGCACACGGTAATGCAACAACAGCATCCAGCTCTATTCTTTCAGGCCTTGTTCTGAAAGGCTATATCATTCTTCTTATCAAAATCTACTACCGTGTTCTCGGTCTTGAACTGGTAAGTGGTCTGAAAGTTCTCAACATTCTGTTTGTATTCGGTGTTCTGGGCATGATTATCGGTTCTATCGATGCTATCGGTGAAAGACACATCAAACGAATGATTGCATTCTCATCTGTTGCACAGATGGGTTACATCTATGTAGGCATCAGCCTTGGCACTACAGCTGGTTTTCTGGCTGCTGTGTTCCACATTATTGTTCACGCTGTTACAAAGCCTATGCTGTTCTCTGCTGCCGGCGGCCTGGCTGGCGCAAGCGACCACAAATATCACTTTGACCAGTTGGAAGGTGCCGCATACAGAAACCCTGTTGCAGGCATAGCATTTGTAATCGGCAGTTTGTCCATGATTGGTATTCCATTCTTTTCAGGCTTTGGCGCAAAATACTATCTGTCCATGGCCGCTATGACAAACTCTAGCAAAATGTGGTTTACACTGATTGCACTGGCTGTAAGTACAGTTCTCAACGCTATGTACTATATCCGTGCTATCAGAAACATCTATCTCAAAACATCTGACACAGAAGTTCGCCCTGTGGCAAAATCATACAAAATCGGTATGAGTATGTTTATAGCGGCAAACGTTCTGCTGGGTCTGTTCTATCAGCATATTGTTGAAATTGTAGACCTTGGTCTGAAATTCTTATAGAAAGGACACGGAAATTATGTTTAGTTTATTACCTGTATTTTTCCCTGTCCTGGCTGGTCTTTACATGCTTAAAGCACAGATAAAAGACCGCAAAAGCAGAGAAAAATATATTGTTACTACTCTGGCAGTAACTCTCGTTCTCACACTTATTACAAACTTTGGCTTTGCTGGCACTCAGTTCACCTTTGCAAAATTTGCAGGTGGTATTGAAATCAGCTTTGACATTGACAATATCGCTGTACTTTTCAGCACAATTTTCGCTTCAGTCTGGCTGCTGGTTGGTATATTCAGCCTTGAATACATGAAACACGAAGGCGAAGAAAACAGATTCTTTGCTTACTTTATCGCCAGCCTTGGCGGTCTTACAGGTGTAGCTTATGCAGACAACCTTGTAACACTGTACCTGTTCTTTGAAGCAATGAGCTTGCTTTCCTATGTACTGGTTGTTCATTCCAGAACAAATGCCAGTCTGCTGGCAGGCAGAAAATACATCTACTACTCACTGTTTGGTGCATCCCTTGGTCTTATCGGCATTTTCTACCTGTACTCCACAGGCTGGGAAACATCCTTTGTTCCAGGTGGTGTAGTACCAATGGAACTGGGTGGAAGAATGCCTGTACTGTCTGTTATTGTTGTGCTGGCTATCATCGGCTTTGGCTGTAAGGGTGGTATGTTCCCACTTCATGCTTGGCTGCCAACAGCTCATCCACAGGCACCAGCACCAGCATCCAGCGTACTGTCTGGTCTTATTACAAAAGCTGGTGTTATCGCAATTATCCGTATAGTTTATTTCACAGTAGGCGCTGATGTACTGCGTGGCAGTGTTGCACAGTATATCATTCTTACTCTTTCAATCGTAACTATCTTTATGGGCTCTATGCTAGCTTATAAGGAAAAAGTGCTGAAAAAACGCCTTGCATACTCTACAGTGAGCCAGGTTTCCTATGTTATCTTTGGTCTGATGCTTCTTAACGAAGCTGGTGTTGCCGGTGCACTGCTGCAGGTGGTTTTCCACGCTCTTGCAAAAAATGTACTGTTCCTTTGTGCTGGTGCATTTATCTATAAAACAGGTAAAACACTGGTAAGCGACATTACAGGCATGGGCAAATCAATGCCTAATCTGTTCTCCTTCTTCTCTGTAGCAGGTCTGTCACTGGTAGGTGTACCGCTGACAGCTGGCTTTATCAGCAAATGGTATCTTGCACAGGGCGCACTGGACACAGAAATCGGTCTTATTGGCTTTGTAGGTATCAGTGTAATTATGGTCAGCGCACTGCTGACAGCAGGTTATCTGGTGTCAGTTACTGCAAAGGCATTCTTTACACGCCGTAGCGAAGAAATCAGCGAAAGTTTTGAACCAAACAGATATATGCTTGTACCTATCGCTGTGCTTACAGTTATGATTGTAGTTTTCGGTGTGTTCCCACAGCCTGTTATCAGCTTTGTGATGGAAATCGCACAGAGCATTATGTAAAAAGGAGGCAATATGAATTATCTTATTATACTTCCCATAGTTGCTGCCTTTTTATTGGGCGCAGGGGTTAAATATCAGAAATACGAAAATATTGAAAAATTAAATAAATACGCTATCTGCTCTACTTTACTTGTATCTATTTGTGCTGTTGTGGTACTGGTATCTATGGCTGGTGAATATGTAACATTATTCAGCTTTAACGACACACTGAAAGTTGCATTCAAAGTAGACGGTTTGTCCACTGTCTTTGCGGCTATGGTAAGCTTTCTGTGGCCACTGGCTGTTGCTTATGCAACAGAATATATGAAACACGAAGGCAAACAGGAAAAATTCTTTATATTCTATATAATGACATTCGGTGTTACACTGGGCATTGCTTTTTCAGCAAATATGCTGACACTTTATCTGTGTTATGAACTGCTGACATTTATCACACTGCCACTGGTAATGCACGAAGTAAACGACCGCACTATCTATGCAGGCAGAAAATACCTGATGTATTCAGTAAGCGGTGCCAGCTTTGCATTTGTAGGTATGATGATTATTCTGTTTACAACAGGTACTCTTGAATTTACTTACGGTGGTCTGCTGACAAATGTTGCACAGAATAACTCTCTGCTTGTTGCATATCTTATGATGTTTGCAGGCTTTGGTGTAAAAGCCGCTGTGTTCCCATTCCATGGCTGGCTGCCAGGTGCATCTGTTGCACCTACTACAGTAACAGCTCTGCTTCACGCAGTTGCTGTTGTAAAGGCAGGTATCTTCGCAATTATGCGTGCTACATATTACCTGTTCGGTGCTGATTATCTTTACGACACATGGGCACAGAAAGTGGTTATGTCTATGGCTATCATCACTATCTGCTATGGCTCCTGGATGGCAATACGTTCCAAACACTTTAAACGCCGCCTTGCATTCTCCACAGTAAGCCAGCTGTCCTACATTCTGCTGGGTGTTGCAATTATGACACCTGCAGGTTTCACTGGTGCACTGTCCCACATGATTTTCCACGCGCTGATGAAAATCGTACTGTTCTACACAGCAGGTTCTGTACTGTATATGAACCACAAGGAATACATCCGTGATGTAGAAGGCTACGGCGCAAAAATGCCAAAAACATTCCTTTGCTTTACAATCTGTTCACTGGCACTTATCGGTGTACCACCACTTTCTGGTTTCTTCTCCAAATTTACAATAGCTACTGCCGCTGCAGAAATGGGTAATACAATCGGCTTTGCTGCTATCTGTGCACTTATGCTGTCTGCACTTTTCACAGCTATGTATCTGCTGCAGATTGTAGTGCTGGCATATCTTCCACACAAAGACAAAGACCCAGCTGACTATGCAAAAGCAAAAGAAGCACCAAAGGCTATGACAATGCCTATGGTTATCATCACAGTTACAATGGTTGTTCTTTCACTTTGCTCACAGCCTTTGTTCTCTATTTTTGAAATTGTTGCAAAAGGAGGTTATTGATTATGCTTAACCTTTTATTGCCTATAATGGTATTTCTGCCAATTTTGGCTGGCTTTATGCCACTGTTTGTCAGAGATACAAAGAAACTTAACAGAGCTGTTGTAATTCTCTGTATCGGTGAACTGATTGCATGTACTTTCCTTGCATTCAATGCACACCACTATGAACACACAGTAGTTGCGCTGAACTGGTTCAGCGGTCTGGGTGTAAAATTTGAAATCAACGGTCTGGGTATTCTTCAGGCTATTGCAACAAGTATTATCTGGGTTGGTTCTTCAATCTTCTCTGATGAATACTTTGACCACGACAAAACATATCTTGGCAGATACTATGCATTTTTCTGTGTGACATTCGGTGCTACATTGGGTATCTTCCTTGCATACGACCTGTTTACAGTGTTTATCTTCTTTGAAACAATGTCTTTTGCCAGCTATGCACTGGTTGCACACAATCAGGACGAAGATTCACTTGCCGCTGGCAACAGCTATCTGACAGTTGCTGTACTGGGTGGTCTGGTGGTGCTGATGGGTATCTTTATTCTCAACAGCATGACAGGTACACTGGTTATCAGCCAGCTGATGGAAGCAGCTGCTCCTTATGTTGGCCAGCCAATGATGTATGCCGCAGGCTTTATGATTTTCTTCGGATTTGCCGCAAAAGCAGGTATGTTCCCATTACATGGCTGGCTGCCAAAAGCTCACCCAGCTGCACCAGCACCTGCATCTGCCGCACTGTCTGGTATTCTTATCAAAGCTGGTGTATATGGCGTAATCGTTGTTACACTTAAAATTCTTTCTGGCAGTCACAGCTGGGCAGTTCTTATGCTGGCACTGGGCGTGCTGACAATGTTTGTAGGTGCTGTATTCGCACTTATGTCCATCAACCTGAAAGAAACACTGGCATATTCTTCTATGTCACAGATTGGTTTTATCATCATCGGTGTAGCTATGACAGCTATTCTGGGCGACCACGGCGCAATCCCAGCTTATGGTACTGTACTGCATATGATTAACCACACACTTATCAAACTGGTGCTGTTTACATCTGCTGGTATTGTCTACCAGAACACACACACCCTTAACCTGAACGATGTACAGGGCTTTGGTAAAGACAAACCTCTGCTGAAAGTTTGCTTTGCTGTAGCGGCAATGGGTATTATGGGTATTCCGGGCTTTAACGGTTACATCAGCAAAACACTGCTTCACGAAGGTATTGTGGAATACATCCATATGGCACCAGCGGCTGTAAATGCATATAAACTGGTGGAAGCTATCTTCCTTATCAGCGGTGGTTTCACAATCGCTTATATGACAAAGCTGTTTATCTGCCTGTTTGTAAAAAATCCAACAAAGAAACACCATGTTGGACACCACGGCTATGCTACAACAAAAACAATGGCTGTGCTGTGTACCGTTTGTGTAGCTATTGTACTGCTGGGTAGTTTCCCACATGCTACAATGGAAAAAATTGCCGCATCCACAGCACATTTCATGGGTGTACACGCACTTGACCACGGTGTAGCATACTTTGCCTTTGTTAACCTGAAAGGCGCACTGATTTCCATTACAATCGGCGCACTGCTGTATGTGGCAATAGTGAGAAACCTGCTTATCACAAAAGATAAAGGCTATATCAACCCATACAACAAACTGTGGACAATCGAAAACAAAATTTTCCGTCCAATGCTGTTTACAGTTCTGCCATTTGTTGGCGGTCTTTTCTCCAGAATTCTGGACGTATCAATGGATGTGGCTGTGTTTATCATCAACCGCTTCTGCAAAGCAAAAGATGTGCCAGACACATTCCTGTATGGCAAACCAGAAACCGAAGTTGATGTAATGCGCAGAAACTCCCACGTACATATCACACGCTCTATGGCATACAGCCTGATGCTGTTTGGTCTGGGCCTGATTGTTACACTTATCTATCTGCTGGTTGCAGAATTCCGTATATAAAAAATATAGACCATTCCTTTCGGAATGGTCTTTTTTTATTGATTTATTTTAGCCTTCGCCACGGAGAATTTTAAACAGCAGGTCAGAGAATTTGTCTCTGTTTGCAAAGAATGCAAAGTTTACATTTTTAGGCAGGTCTGTGTAAGCGCGTGGGTCAACAATAGTCTGGCCGTCAGCAATACCGCCGGAAATATCAACGTCACATCTTACCATCTGAACCTGTTCCAGAACATCTGGCTGGATAAGGTAGCAAACAGTCAGTGCATCGTGTACAGGTGCGCTGTCCAGTCTGTCCATTGGCTGGAGATAGCTGTATGCTTCGATACGGTGTTTAATCATATCAGCAACACAGGTTGCAGCAGGAGTACCCAGTTTATACAGGTCAGCCACTTCGTCACTGTTGATACATGCATTCTGTGTAGCATCCAATGGAACAACAGTAACTTTTGCACCACAAGTCATAACAATCTGTGCGGCTTCAGGGTCGCCCCAGATATTGAATTCAGCAGCCGCTGTAGAGTTACTTCTTCTGCAACCACCACCCATAAGAACAATCTGTTTGATTTTCTTTGCAATACGTGGTTCAACACGCAGAGCCATAGCCACATTTGTCAGCGGACCAACAGGCACCAGTGTAAATTCACCGTCTTCACTATTCATAATAGTGTCTACATAGTGCATAACAGCGCGTTTGTCCTGTGGCAGAGTATGTGCTGGTGGCAGTTCATCAATAGTTTCCTGATGCATACTTTTTTCTTCGCCTCCGTTAACGCTTTTTCTCTGGCCGCCATAGCCAGCGTGACGGTTTGCCAGCAGTGTTGCAACCATAGATGTTTCACAGCCTGGATAAACCTTTACTTTGTCGCCTATGCCCAGCATATCCACAACACGAAGTGTATTTTCAGTTGTCTGGCTGAGAGGTCTGTTGCCCCATACTGTACAGATGGAATGCAGTTCGATTTTGCTGGAAAGCGCCGCACAGATAATAGCCACAGCATCATCAGAACCAGTATCAACGTCTAAAATAATTTTTTCAGTTGTCATAATAATTCTCCTTTTTTGTTTAATGGTTGTATTTGCGATATGTCTATAATAAAATTTTATCATATGTTATGCAAATTAACAACAAAAAAAGAGACCAGCTGAAAGTTGCTCTCTGGTGCAGTTAGCGTTTCTGTATTCAAACCTAAATAAACTAGTTCCTTCATTATTTATTCTATAACTTACAAAAATATAATATAGGGGTCACAACCTCATCCTTGTTTACTCCACTATTATATTTCACTTAGTATATTTTCGTATATGATGATTTCAACTTTTGTGATATAATTAATGTATTCAAAAATATTTTGGTGGTGAATTCATGGGTTTTATTGACAAAACTCCAACACTAACAGCCTTTGGTGTTTATTGTGGAGAATTTATGAATGGCTCAAAAACCAATCTTACCGAAAAACTTTGGTTAAGTTTTGACATGCCTGAATCTTTTGAGGCAGTAAAACAATGTGCATACAATTGTTGTTGTTCAGTTAACCTCTATATTGAAGAAAAAAACAAGCGGTCTTCCGAAACAACAGACAGACAATCTCTTGACTTTTATGAAGCTATAGCTAGAAAACATATGGGGACTTGGTTTAGGATGATAGGAGTACGCCCACCAAAGGTAATTGGACATCAAAATCGTCCCCTATATTCTGTGCGGAGTAAAGATTACGCTTTACTTGGTGAAATTTTTTTAAATTGCAAATCAAATAGTATTACAGAAACTGCAAATAACGCATTATATAATCTTATTGAGTTAAGTGGTCGTATTGTTAATGGCGAAAAATTCGACTCTTTCTCAGCTTTAGACTTTTCTTTATTTAAAAAAACTCATAATTTGTTCAATCATATATTAGACGCAGAATCAAAAGGTCAAGCAATTATCTCATTGCAAATTTTAAATTCACCAAATGATCATTTATCAAACCATCACACAATAACCACACAAGTAAAACCAATAATTTACTATGACAAACACTATAATTGTATTTCTACATTTACTGCAGCTGTACAATATTGCGAACACTGTAATATGTACTTTGATTTTAGTGAATCATTCTTTATCCAATTGGAAAAAGTTGGTATAAAAAAAGAATATTTATTAACAACTATATTAGATAATTTGGGCAATAAACAAAATTTCAGAAATATAAAAAACATACATTATACAGAAATGAGGGAATACTCTGAATTATACCTATATGGTTATACGGTCAAAGAGGGCGTACTAACAACAAAAGAGCGACAGTATTTGTTAGATGAGATAATAAAGAAAGGTTTTATGTCTGTTGCTTCTGTAAAAAAGCATATAAACTATTTACTTAAACGACCACAAACAAGAAATACAAATATAGCCGTTCAAAAATGGCGTCATGATTTGCAATATATTAATGAGCAAGTTAAATCTGGAGTATATATTAATATGTAAAATATTCTCTGATAAATTAAACAATAAATGTAAATTCTCTCAACTTTTCTCATTTTATTCCAAATTTACACGTCATTTTTTTATAAAATCTAACACAATTGTAAACAACAAAAAAGAGACCAGCTGAAAGCTGCTCTCTGGTGCGGATAACAGGGGTCGAACCTGCACGCCTGGGGCACTAGATCCTAAGTCTAGCACGTCTGCCAATTCCGCCATATCCGCATATTGAATTATATTATACTAAAATAGTGACTGTTTGTCAAATTAAAGGCTCTCTGTTGCAGAGAGCCTTTTGGTTTGCTATTTTTTAACTTTGTCCATTATAAAACTTCCCGCCAGCATAACCAATGTTACACTTAACCAGCCAAAGCCCAGGGAGTTCAGTGGCAGTGCGTGGCAGAAACTGCTGACAGGACCCATATTTACGCCCAGACCGTCGATAGCGGCAATCACGCTGATTACTGCTGTGCCCAGTATTGTAAATGGGTAGATATATCGGTTGTCTTTGATTTTTTCGTGGCAAAGACCAAGTACAATCAGCACGATTGAAACTGGGTAAATTGCGTTGAGAATTGGCACTGAAATGCTGAGAATAGTTGTAAGACCCTGATTACAGATAACAAATGCAAATATTGAAATAGCAAATACAAACTGTCTGTATGTAAACTTTTTAAACAGTGTTGAGAAATACTGTGAAATAGATGTAATAAGACCTACACATGTTGTAAGGCAAGCCAGTGTGAAGATAGCCGCCAAGAGAACAGCACCCGGACCTGCAAACAGCTGGTAAACGATACAACGCAGTGTCCATGCACCGTTATCCTGAATTGGATATACACCGCTGGAAGCCATGCCCATATAAACCAGTACCACATAGATAAGTGCCAGAATTGTACCTGCGATTACGCCAGCGATTTTTGTGTGGTGGATAACATCTTTTTTGTCAGACAGACCCATTGTGCCCAGAGTTGTGGCAATAACAAGACCAAAGTTCAACGCGGCTATTGTATCCATTGTCTGGTAGCCTTCACAGAAGCCTTTCAAGAATGCGTTTGATGCATAAGCTTCCTGTGGAGCAGCAACAGAAACTGTGCCGTTGGTTACAAAGCTTACAAACAGGAACACAATAAGTATAAGCAGGGATGGTGTAAGGAAACGGCCGATTCTTTCTACCAGTTTGTTTGGTGTAAGTGCCAGCCATGCCGCAATAATAAAGAACACCAGTGAGTATGCCAGCATACACAGTGTAAGGTTTGCGCCTTCTGGCAGATATGGTGCAACAGCCATTTCAAAAGGAACTGAAGCCGCACGTGGAATACCAAGGCCAGGACCGATGGACAGATATATCAGCATAGTGAATATCATGGCAAAAGCTGGGTTTACACGGCCTGCAAGTTTATCAAGACCATCTGACTGGGCTACAACAATAACCCCCAGAATAGGCAAAATTACCGCTGTGATAACGAACCCGAATGTTGCCGCTGGTGTATTGCTGCCTGCATTCTGCCCCAGAAATGGAGGGAATATCAGGTTGCCAGCACCGAAGAACATGGAGAACAGCATGAAACTGATAAGAACCGTTTGTTTTTTTGTTAATTTCATATTGGTAATCCCCCTAATATAATACTATATTCGAATATTATACTACAAAATTGCAGGTTGGTAAACTGTTTTATCTTAACTAGATGCAGTGCAAAACAAAACACCCCGCGTTGCAGGGTGTTTTCAGTGTTATTAAATATCCAGGTCAATGTCCAGTTCTGCGATTTCGTCCATGATTTCTTTATCACGTTCGTAGAACAGGAGAGATTTGTTGTGTTTGAAGTATTCATCACAGCCAAAGTTGGAAATGAATTTGGAACCATAGTAGTTCTGTGTAAGTTCTGTTACCAGAATCAGCATTTCCTGACCATCGCCAAATACATCGTCCACAAATTTGAAAGCATTGTCCATTCTTTCGCTTGTAGCTTTAGCTTCTTTTTTGTGTGCACGTGTAAGAGCATTGTAGCTGGCTTTCATAAACTTAACAGCTGCTTCTGCGTCTGCATTCATTACACCGGAAAGCTGTGCTTCAAAAAATTCGATAACTGTGTTGATATTGCTTCTTTCCTGGTCTGTCAGGTTACCTGCAGACAGACGTTTTTCCAGTTCTTTTCTCTGTTTTTCGATAAGGTGCTGGAGAATGTCGATAGGTTTCTGTTCGCCCACTTCAACCTTTTTAGTAAAGTTACGAACCAGTTTTCTGACTTCTGCAATAATGTTGATTTTTTCAACTACAGCCAATGTATCTTCGTTGATAGCATCCAGCAGGAGAGAAACCAGCATAACTCTTTCGTCAAATTTAGCAGACTGTGCTTTGTAACGTACAGACTGGCTGTATTCGCCCACCATAATTTTGTCAATCTGGTAGTCGCCACGGTATTTAACATACAGGTCGTAGTAAGCGGCAAAGGATTTGGCCACTTTTCTGTTCTGGAGATACTGTGAAATAAGTGTTTCTTTTACAGGGATACCGTGTTTTTCGTACAGGTCAATCATCTGTGAAAGGTCTTCCCAGCCACGTGCAGTAGCAAAGGCTTTGCTGTCTACTGTTGTTTCGATTGTGTAGAAGTCAGCTGTTTTTGATTCCAGATAAGAGATGATGGACATGTGCACATTTGCTTTGTATGCATATTCTTTCCAGATTTCAAAGTCTGGTGTGATGTCGATACGTTTAAGTCTATCCCATGTAGCAATGTCGTATTCTCTAACAGCATTGTTGTATTCTGGTGGGTTACCAGCTGTAACAATTACCCAGCCTGCTGGAATTTTGTGTTTACCGAATACTTTGTACTGCAGCAGCTGCAGCATAACAGGCGCCAGTGTTTCAGATACACAGTTGATTTCGTCAAGGAACAGGATACCTTCTTTCAGACCTGTTGTTTCCATCAGTTCATAAACAGATGCCACGATTTCTGACAGTGTGTATTCAGAAACTGTGTATTCCTGACCATTGAAAGTTTTCTTTTCAATAAAAGGCAGACCGATAGCGGACTGACGTGTGTGGTGTGTCATAGAGTAAGACAGCAGGCCTACACCCATTTCGGATGCAATCTGTGCCATGATAGCTGTTTTACCGATACCTGGAGGGCCCATAAGGAAAACAGGACGCTGTTTTTCGATTGGGATTACATAGTTACCGAATTCATTTTTAGTAAAATAAACGGTAAGGGTATTTTTGATTTCGTCTTTTGCTTGTTTAATATTCATAACTGCCTCTTATTTCTTATCGTCTTCTTTGATGTCTTCAGGGTCAAGTATAAGTTTGATAGCCCAAGGCGGTACCACAGGGTCAAACAGTGGGTCGTCACTGATAAATGCAAACGCTGTTTTATACAGTGGTGCACGCTGTGGGAATTCGCCAAAGCCGTCAGTAAAATAAATCAAACCTTTAAGGTTTGTAAATTCTTTCTTTTCAATAAGTTCGTCCACATATTCAAATACAGGGCGGAAGTCTGTACCACCAAAACCGTACAAAAGCATATCTGCCATATATCTGTCCAGTTCTGCCTGTGATGTAATCTTTTCATCGTGTTGTACTTTTACGTCACACTGAATAATGTGCAGATTGATATGTGAAGAGAAACTTTCTGTAGCTTTAAGAATGTTGTATGTTTTACGCAGGAAAGCCTGTACCTCGTCACCATGAACAGAGAAGGATGTGTCTATGGCGATAACAAATTCTTTTACCACATTGGTTTCTTTGTATTCCAGTGGTTCAACCAGTGGCATATTGTCATAAAGAGAAAGACCGTAGGTGTAGTAGATATAGTCGAACTCATCGTCGTCTATCATCATTTTTTCGCCCATGGAAGCAAATTTTTTCAAAAACGCACGATAATCATATCTTTCTCGTGTAACATTTTTGATGTTCAACAGCAGGTCACCCACACGTGAGCCAGCTTCTTTAGAGAATGTTTCCATATCAAGGTCCATGTGTTTTGCCACATCTTCCCATTCTTCCGTAAGTTCCTGCATGTTTTTGTCTACTTCCTGATTGCCGTCATCACCCATTTCTTCCATCTCTTCTTCGCTGGCATTTCTGCCATCCTGTCCTGCTTCCTTGTTTTCTGATTCCTCTTCTTCAAGCTTGGACTCTTCCTCGCTTTCGGCATCATCGTCAGGCTGCTGATTTTCATCATCAGGGTTAGGTGAATCATCAATCATAGGTGGCTTATCTTCAGGTTTCTGCTTTACATCGTCTTTTGTAAGCTCCTGTGGCTTGTGCTGCATATCGTACCAGCAGGAGTGATTGTCCTGAATAAACAGGAAGAACAGTTCTTCCATCTGTTCATCAGTCAGGTCAGAGTCCATCAGCCAACGATAGATTTTTTCCGCCGTAAGCTGTGGCACAGCCTCTTTTATCATTTCCATAGCCTTTTCCTTGTCAGGATTTGGCTCTACCTGCAGGTATTCTTCTGTAACTGCCAGCTGGTCTATAATGTTTTCTACTGCAACATCACATGCAATATCCCACAGGTTTTTATTAATCTGTGGACCTACATAGAAATGCAGGAAGGTACAGTGAAGAATCATATGGAGATAGTTTCTGGTCACCAGATTTTTATCTTTTTTGTATAACCGCAGTATATACACAGGGTTATACATAATGGCACGTCCGTCTACGGATATGTATTTTTCAGCTGTTTCCAGCTTCAGCTTGTTGATAGCGGCGTCCAGAAAGCGCAGATGTACAATCAGAGAGCTTTTAGATGCCTGCATAACCTTTTCAGCCACATGCTTGATTCTTATACTTTGTGCCTGATAATTGGCATTGTCAACCATTACATCATTATCTGCCATAATTTCTCCTTTCTTTTTTATATTATCTATATAGTTATTTTATTTACTTTTATAATACATTGCAGGGCGCACCCCAAGATAGTTAAAGTGGTCGCCGCCTACTATGCTGTTACTGCTGGTGATAACACCGTCCAGCACATACATTTTTTCCACATCGTACTTGCCTGGTGTTCTCAGCCACCAGTAAGCATATGTGTCAAAATCATTATACAGCATACTGCGCACCCCGAAAGATGTTACAGGTGCAAATCTGTCTTTTTCTGTTTTAAGATATCTTTCTGCTTCCTGTTTTGACAGCAAGAACATTTTGTCTTCCTTTATTCCTTCTCTGCTTTCAAGAGTAAGCACATCATCAGCAGAAATATATACAGGTATAACATTCTGCTTTTCTTCCTCTGACAATAAATAAGGGAAAAACTCATTGTTGATATGTCGTCTTAATGTGCAGAATGGCCAGCGGGTGCGGTCGTAAGACATAGAAAAATAAAACGGGTCGTAGAAGTCTTCAAAAGGCAGACAGTCCAACACATATTCAGACAATAATAAAAGCCTGCCGTTTTTGTTTTCCAGTACTTTCCAAGGCATTGCCGGCTGACCCAGCCAGATAATCTGCCCCGCTGTGCAAAAGGAATAGTCTGGCACTGCTTCTTCCAGTTTTGATTTACCAATAGTAAATTTTGGGGCAATATCCAGCGATTTTGGGTTAGTGCGCAGGTTATAGCCCACATCCATAAGATATGAGAGAATATCCAGCTTTTTGTTTTCTCTGGCATATTCTGTAAATTTAAGTATGTTTGATTTTCTGATTGTTCTGTATTTTACCAGCAGCGGAAAAACAGAAACCCTGTTCATATCCACAAACTGTGGTACAACCACAGGGGCGTTTTTGAAAAGGTAATCCTGATACATTTTTACCTTTTCTTCTGTAATATCCACAGGACATTCCAGACGGGATATTGCAATTTCCACCTTTTCGGTGCAGTCAGACAATCTGTTAAAATCTTTTATTTCATCAAAAAATGATTTTCTAGTCATTACGGCTCCACAGAATAATACATTGCAGGGCGCACACCAAAGTGTTCAAAATAAGAGCCCTGAACTGTACTGTTTATACTCATAATTTCACCGTCGCGGACATAGTACATATCTGCGTCCAGTTCGCCCGGTGTGCGCAACCACCAGTGTGCCCATTTGTCAAAAACAGTCCACAGCATACTGCGTGTAGCATATTTTACCACTGGGGCCATGCGATGGCGGTTGTCTTTAAAATATCTTTTTGCTTCTTTTACACTGAGCAGAAAGAACTTATCCCCTGTTTTGTCCTGTGGTATGTCAAAAGACAAGCTGTCGTCACTGTCATCAACAGATACAGGCACAATGCGGTCTATTTCTTCCTGTGTCAATGTGCCAGTGAGATATTCCCTGTTAAGTCTTTTTCTTATACTGGAGATATTCCATCTGCGGTTCTTTTTATAAAAATCTTCGTATGGCAGGCAGTCCAGCACATACACAGATATTAACAGCAGGCGCCCGGCTTTATTTTCCAGCACTTTCCATGGCATTACAGGGTTGCCAAGCCAGATAATGTCACCGGCTTTAATTGTTGCGCCATCATATTTCTTTGGCTGTGGCAGGCTGGATTTACCCCGTGTGAATTTTGGGGCTATATCCATCTGTTTAGGTCTTGTTCTGAACTGATTGCCCACATCCATAAGGTAAGACAGCATATCCATCTTTCTGGCTTCTCTGGCGTATTCAGTTAATTTCAGCACATTGGCCTTTTTTATCACCCTGTATTTCACCAGCATAGGGAACAGGGAAAGTTTATTTAAATCTATAAATTGACTGGCGATTTTTGGTGCTTCGTTAAACAGATAGTTCTGATACATAAGTATCATATCCTCATCCAGCCCCAGCGGATATTCCAAGCGGGAAATGGCTATCTCCACTTTTTCCACACAGTTGTCCATACGGGAAAAGTCCACCGCTTCGTCAAAATATTTTATTTTTTTATCCATAAATTCAATTTAGTCAAGTTTTAAATACATAGCAGGACGAACACCGAAATGGTCGTAGAATTCGTCGTAGCTGTTGGAAAGAATGTAGCCACCGTGAAGCTGGATAACACCATCCAGTCTTACATGGGTAGCGCCTGCGCCTATTTTGTCCTGTGTAAGGGAACGCAGCCACCAATGAGCATATACATCAAAGCTGGCCCACATGATTTTTCTTTTGCCAAAGGCTGTAATACGGGCTTTTCTGTCTTCATCTGTTTTCATAAGTCTGGCGGCTTCTTCTACGCTGAGGAAGAACAGTTTGTTTTCAACAGTATTTTCTTCCTTTTCCATAAAGAGAGTTGCCTCTTTGTCTATGTAAACAGGTGTGATTCTTTCTTTTTCCCTATCTGTAAAGTATCTGTCAGCATATTCACCGTTAAGCCATTTACAGATAGCAGAATCATTCCATTTTACTTTATAGAAACTGCTGTGGTAAGCCTGACAGTCAAAGGCATATTTGCTGATAACCAGTGCTTTGCCGTCTTTCTTTTCCAGCACCTGCCAAGGCATTGGTTTTTCACCCAGCCAGATAACATCCCCTACTTTCAGAGTTTCATAGTCTGGCAGTTTCTGTGGTTCGTCATTTGATGATTTACCAGTTGTGAATTTAGGAGCAATGTCCAGATTTTTTGGGTGGAATCTCAAATCATTACCTACATTCAGCAGGTAAGAGAGAATGTCCATCTTTCTGGCACTCTGGGCATATTCTACCATTTTTGCCACATTGCCTTTTTTGATAGTGCGATATTTTACAAGCAAAGGAAGCATCCTGATGGCATTTTTGTCAATAAGTTCTGGCACTGCTTTCACAGCGTCTTTGCCAAGATAATCCTGATACATCAGTCTGTCTTCTTCGGATATATTATAAGGGTTTTCCAGACGTGTTACAGCCAGCTGTACTTTTTCGGCACAGTCTGGCAGTCTGTTAAACTCTATTTTTTCATTAAAAAAATCATTTAATGGTTTTGACATAGTTTCACCTGTTTTAAGTTATTTCTTCCCATAATGATTGTAATATATTTACAATATGTAGTCAACCAATAAAATGGATTTGTTCATAATAAATAAGCCGCCATTGCTGGCGGCCTTTTTAGCTGTTTTATTTTTCAAGGAAATGTGGTGTGAGAACTGCTACCATCTCTGGTGTGTTTTCGTCAATAACTATTGTGTCTTCTTCCACATAAACCACGTCTTCAAACTGGCTGGTGAAATCATCCAGATGTGCGATAACATCAAAGCCAAAGTCTTCTGTGCGGTAGTGCATAGGAATAATAACCTTTGCTTCCACCTGCTGTGCCACTCCCAGCGCCTGCTGTGGGTCTATTGTGTAGAAACCACCCACAGGAATAAGTGCAACATCTACAGGGCCGATAGCTTCCATCTGTTCTTCGCTGAGCAGATGGCCCAAGTCACCAAAATGTGCCACTGTCATGCCTTCCCAGTCAAATACACGGACAATGTTCATACCACGTTTTGTCCCCTGTGCATCATCGTGGAATGTTTCAACTTCAATCACCTCTGGTGCAGGTGCAAACATTCTCACCTGTTTCACAAGATGTTCCGCATTATGGTCGTGGTGACCGTGACTGCAGTACACTTCGTTTGCGCTTACCTGTAAATTGCCGATACCAGGTACACTGCCGTTTTCATAAGGGTCTACCACACAGGACCAGTCACCGAATGTAAGTTTGTAGCATGCATGACCTAACCACTGTATTGTAATGTTTTTCATAAGCATTCTCCTTTATGTGTATATCTTTATAACCTTGTTATATATTATTTCATTATTCTCAGGCCTTTTGGGTAATGATTTTTGATTACATTACCATCACATTTGCCCCAGCCCAGACTGTAGCCGTTCACACATACAAGTCTCCAGCCACGCTGTGGGTTTTCTGTTGGTATCTCCTGTCCGAGCAGATATTTTTCCAGTCTTTCATCGTCCAAAGACAGGTTTTCCACATTGATTGCCTGTTCCATTTTCAAAGCGGCAGCAAGGCTGTGGCTCGGCTCGAAACGGCCTTTTTTGATTTCACCCAGTTGGAGCCCTGCACGGAGGACTTTCAGTTTAGAAAAGTCTGGTGTTTCATCTGGCAAAGAATAAAGTGTAGAGCCAAACAGAACAAAGTTGTCAAAATCAACATTCTGCAATGTGTCTTTTGCGAATTTGTACCAGTCTGCCAAGGCTTTTTTATCGTTAATTGTTTTTGTGTATTTTACCCTGCCAGTTTCTCCGCCGTTTTTCTGCAGAACAGCCACATAATGACCTTCACCTTTTAATTTATGTGGGAAAAGGCGCATTGTATCCGCCAATGCCTCATTGCCGTCTGCCCACTGTGGTCTGCCCGCTGAAAAGTAGTTATAAATTTCTGGAAGTACTGTGCTAAATTCAGGGTGGTTTTTAATAAACTCTGCCACCATCATTTCGTTTTCTTCAGGTGAGAAAGTACAGGTGGAGTAGATTATTTTACCATTTGGCGCCAGCATTTTTGCAGCACTTTCAAGAATATGACTCTGACGGTTTGCACATACCAGCACCTGTTCTGGACTCCATTCATCCACAACAGCCTTTTCCTTGCGGAACATACCTTCGCCGCTGCAAGGAGCATCAACTATAATTTTATCAAAGAAATATGGGAAATGTTTTTCAAGTTCCCGTGGGCTATGGTTTGTAACAAGTGCATTTTTTACACCCATTCTTTCCATATTGCCTGACAGGATTTTTGCACGGGATGGCACGATTTCGTTGGAAACCATAAAGCCTGTGCCCATAAGAGCGGCGGCAACCTGGCTGGATTTGCCACCAGGTGCGGCACACAGGTCCAGAACCTTGTCCCCATGCTGTATTTCTGCCGCCCGTGCAGGAGCCATTGCGCTGGCTTCCTGAATGTAGTACACACCTGCGTGGTGGTAGGCGTGACGGCCCGGGCGTGTCTCGTTATTATAATAAAAGCCTGTTTTACACCAGTCCACAGGTGACAGCTCAAACAGATTTTCGTTGTAAAAATCTTCAGTATCAGCCTTTAAGGTGTTTACTCGCAGAGAATAATAATTATCGTTATCATAACCCTTGATAAATTCTGGGTATTCATCTTTTAAAAGTGCCTGCATTTTGTCGCAGAATTGCTGTGGTAATTTCAAAATAGTAACCTCTGTAACTTATTTATATATCTACTATACCACATAAGGCGGTGGTTTGTCTTGAATTTTATCACTATTTGGTGTAATATATTTTTATTATTTTTGGAGAGGGATGATTTTATGAAAAAGGGTGTGCTGGCTGTAGTAGTTGCCAGTTTCCTTTATGGTATAATGCCTATTTTCACTAAAAGAGCACTGATGGAAGGTATGACCAGCGGTGCTGTGGTATTTTACAGACTGTTTTTCTCTGCCATTGTTTCTTTTATAGTTCTGAAAGTACTGGGCATTGATATGAAGGCATCTGCAAGACAGATAACAGAAATGGCAGTTATGGGTGTTATCGGCTTCGGCGCCACAATGGCACTGCTGACAATGGCTTATTCACTGATTCCTACAGGTCTTGCCACAATGCTGCACTTTACATACCCACTGTTTGTTACTGTGGTAATGACTATGGCTTTCAAAGAGAAAATGACAGTGCTGAAAGCTGTTGCCTGTCTGTGCGCTATGGGTGGTCTGGTGCTTATGGCTGATTTTTCCAGTCTTTCAGTTGCAGGTATCCTGCTGGCAATCAGCAGTGGTATCACATATGCTTCTTATGTTATCGCAAATAAAAAACTGGAATTTGCTTCCCTGCACGGGCTGGTAATTGTATTTTATGTAAGCTGTTTTGCATGTGTATTCTTTGGTATCAAAGCAGTGATTACAAAAGAAATGATGTTTCCACCTAGCCCACTGGCATTTGGTCTGGTGCTTGCAATAGCAATTTTCTGCACAGTGGTGACACTGTTCCTGCTGACTTACGGTATCAAAACACTGGGTGCTTCCACAGCGTCTGTACTGAATATGCTGGAGCCTGTAATCAGCCTTGTGGCAGGCATGATTATCTACAAGGAAGCAATAGCAACAAAAGGTATTATCGGCTGTGTACTGGTAATTCTGGCAGGTATTGCAGTGGCGTTCGACAGCGCAAACAACAGAGAGATAAAGGTAAAAGTACATACAAATACAAACAGACTCAACTAAAAATTAAAGGGCACAGCCATTGGCTGTGCCTGTTGCTTTTAAACAGCAGTTTTACTATAATTACGATATAATCTGAATGTATTCAAGGAGAAATGCTATGAAAATAGAATACAATGATATACTCATCCGAGATGCAGTGCCAAGCGATGCACCCCATCTGTGCCACTGGTGGAATGATGGCGCTGTGATGGCACACGCAGGCTTTCCAAATGGGCTGGGCACAACAGTGGAAGACATAGAAAAACAGCTTTCTCCAAACAGCCGATACAGACATATAATTGTTTATAAAGGTGTTCCTATAGGGGAAATGAACTACATTCCAGCCGATGAAACCAGCTGTGAAATGGGTATTAAAATCTGCGAAAGTGAATACCAGAACAAAGGTTTGGGCAAAAAAATACTTTCACTTTTTATCAGCGGACTTTTCAATGACTTGGGTTATGTGAAAATAATGCTGGATACAAATCTGAACAATACCCGTGCCCAGCACGTATATGAACAGCTGGGATTTACAAAAATAAGAGTGAGAGAAAACAGCTGGAAAGACCAGCTGGGCAGATGGCAGTCAGCTGTTGATTACGAACTGACACCAAATAATTTTATATCTTATATTTAACATAAAAACCGACCTGTAAATACAGGTCGGTTTATTATATATTATTTTTTCAAATCATATTGTTCAAATTTATCAAATAAAATATCCATATTATCGGTTGAGTACTCTGTTTCTGCTGAATAGATGCGACAGATTTCTGCCATATCTTCCAGTGTAAGCAGACCTTTTTCGCTGTAAATTACAGCCCACAGGTTGCGGATAAATTTTGTGCTGAACACCACAAAACCTGCCCTGCCTGCAAATCTGTCATCATCAAGGCTTTCTGTCAGATGGCGAAAAGCAAAGTAAACCAAAAGCTGTTCAGTGGCGATGTTGATTTTTTCATCTGATGGCAAATTTAAAGTTTCAGAATTTTTTAATTTTCCCAATAATTCATCTCGTACATCATCCAGCTTTTCAAGTGAATACACCAATTCTGCCTGCTGGTCTGGGGTAAAATCAGCATTTTCTATTTCGCAGACAGCGCAGAATTTTTCAATTCGCTGGTCTATGGACAGGTTTCTGTCCTGCAGGATTTCAAAAAGGTCGTCCCTTAAATCAAGTAAATCTTCCTCTTCTTCCCACAGCAGTTCGTCTCCATCTTCCAGTACTACCAGCTGGGTTTTGTCCGTTTTGGATAAAATCTGCATTGCCACAGATTCACAGGAAAGGCCAAGGCCAATTTCTTCCCTGTCAGAGTAGAAATTGCGAAAACGTGGATGGTCATCGCAAATCTGGCTAACTTTGTCAAAGCCAAGGTTAATCATAATATCACACAGACCGCCTTGATTTAAGAAAGGACATCTGCCACAGGAGTCCATGGCGAAATAGGCAGTTTCTTCATTATAGGATATATTGTCTTTCAGTCTCTGGCCAAATTCACCCTCTACGGATTTGTAATATTCAAGGGTGTCGGCATCTATATCCACTTCCCAACCGATGCAACAGCTGTGTTTGCAATCACCAGCAAGGCATCTGAAATCTTTGTAATAATCAGGAACTATGATTTTCATTTTCAGTCTCCGTATACTTTAATAAGTAAATTATATTCCCCACACATAAAAAAGGCAATATAAAAACGGGATGCAAACACATCCCGTTTATTTTTTTAGATAAATACATCAAGGTCCTGACCATTGCATGCGGCGCCAGAGTAAACAGACTTGATTTCATCCAGAATAGCATATTCTCTTTCTTTAAGGTGAGAAATGATGTTGATTTTGTTCTGCTGTACTTCTGTATGGTAAATTCTGTGGTATGTAACCAGCTGTTTTGGCTGGATTTCACAGCACATTTTTGCAAGGTCCAAAGCACCTGTGTGAACTTCGCTGTGGTATTTCTGCCATTTTGGTTCGCGCTGTGCAAGACCAGCAGAGTAGTAAACTTCGTGGAGAAGAATATCGCAGCCTTTTGCTTTTTCTACCATAAGTTCTGTTGGGCAAGTGTCACCAGAAATAACAATCACTTTGTCTGGAGTTGTGAATTTGTAGCTGTAACATTCCAGTGTGCCGTGAACTGCTGTAAATGCTTCTACTGTAACCAGTTCGTCTTTGTAAACGATACCTTCTGTGATTTCTGTAACTTCTGTTTTGTAACCAACGCCGTTTGCTTTTTCAAAGCCGTTGATACGGAAGTCGATGTCAATTTCATAAGCGGCTGTGATGCAGTCCACCATATGCTGTGTGCCTTTTGGACCATAGATTTTCAGTGGTTCGTCTCTTTCCAGAACCCAAGGTGTGAAAATAAGGTCTGCCAGACCTGTTGTATGGTCTGAATGAAGGTGTGTTGAGAAAGCAACTTTCAGATTTTTAGGATTAAGTGCATCGATACCCATCTGGAATGCTTTTGAAGCCTGACGAACAACGCCTGCGCCAAAGTCTACAATATATGCTTTGTCGTCAACGATAACAGCGCTGGATGGACCGGAGCCCTGTGCCTCTGCGTTTGGTGTGCCTGTGCCAAGTAATACAAGTTTAGTTCTGCTCATAATATCTCTCCTGAATATAAATAATATAACAATGCATTAATAATAGCATTTTTTATATAAATATGCAATAGTAAAGCATAAAAATCCCTCTGCTGTTACAGCAGAGGGATAATTGTTATTTGAGAATTATTTGTAAAGTCTCAGGTTTGGCAGCTGGATAGCATTTACTGGACATTCATCTGCACACTGCATACATGCGATACACAGATCCTGGTCGATAACAGCCAGGTTGTTGGAAACGCTGATAGCATTTGTTGGACAGAATTTTGTACATTTCATACAGCCGATACAGCCTGTGGAACAAACTTTTCTTGTCTGTGCGCCTTTGTCAGTATTCTGGCAAAGAACAACAGGGTTAACGTCATCTGGAATCATGTGAATGATGGATTTTGGACAAGCTTTAGCACAAGCGCCACAACCTGTACATTTTTCCATGTTAACAAGTGCAACACCGTTAACAATCTGCAGAGCGTCAAATTTACATACGTTTACACAGTCACCGAAGCCTACGCAACCAAATGCACATGCAGAAGGACCTGCGAACATTTTGGAAGCAGCAGCACAGGATGTAACACCCTGGTATTCGTATTTTTTGTTTGTGTTGCAGTCAAAGCCCTGGCAAGCAACAACAGCTCTTACAGCTGCTGTAGCACCAGCAGTTTTGCCCATAACTTTTGCAGCACCTGCTGCAGCATCTGCACCACCAGGGATACAGAGATTCAGTGCAGCGTCTGCTTCTACGATAGCTTTTGCGTAGTCAGCACAACCAGCATAGCCACAAGCACCACAGTTAGCGCCTGGAAGACATTCTACAACTTTACCAATTCTTTCATCTTCTTCTACGTGCATGAATTTTGCAGCCAGAACGAGGATGATGGCAGCGATAATACCGATGCCGGAGATAATCATAATAGCTGATGCAATACCCATTTGTTTACCTCCTTAGAATGTGCCGAAGAGGCTTTCAATGATACCGCCGAAGCCCATGAATGATACTGCTACCAGTGAAGCTGCAACGAGAGTGATTGGAAGACCTTCGAATGATTTTGGTGGTTTTGCGTATTCAAGTGTGCTTCTAACGCCTGTGAAGAGAACCATAGCGATAAGGAAGCCGATACCTGCGCCTGCGGAAGCAACCATGGATTCTACGAAAGAATAGCCGCTTTCAACGTTCAGCAGTGTTACGCCCAGGATAGCACAGTTTGTTGTGATAAGTGGGAGGTAAACACCCAGTGAGGAGTACAGACCAGGAATGTATTTTTTGAGGATGATTTCAACCAGCTGTACCAGAGCAGCAATAACAAGGATAAATGCGATTGTGCTGAGGTATTCCAGACCGTTTGGAATCAGAAGATATGTGTAGATTGGCCATGTAGCAGCTGTTGCCATCAGCATAACGAATGTAACAGCAGCAGACATACCTACGGAAGAGTCCAGTTTCTTGGAAACGCCAAGGAATGGACAGATACCCATGAACTTAACCAGAACGTAGTTGTTCACCAGTACCATACTAAAGAAAATTGAAGCAAGTTTTGCCATTATGCTTTACCTCCTTCTACATCTTTACCGCATGCGTAAGGACAACCCAGACAACCGCCTGCACAGCCGTTGCCATCGCCCAGTTTGGAAGGGTTTGCAAGTTCCAGTTTAACAGCTGCAGCCATGAGAACACCAAAGATAAGGAAGCCGCCTGGTGCGCTTGTCATAACGGAAAGAGCGAATTTGTCCATACCTGGAATTGCAAAGCCGAATACAGCACCTGAACCCAGGAACTCACGGATTGCACCCATGATAGTAAGTGTAAGTGTGAAACCGAGACCCATGCCCAGACCGTCAAGAGCGGAGTCTACAACATTGTTTTTAGAAGCGAATGCTTCTGCACGGCCCAGAATGATACAGTTAACAACGATCAGTGGGAGGAAAACACCCAGAGCTGTATCAAGAGCTGGAAGGAATGCTTTTACGAGCATCTGAACAACTGTAACGAAACCAGCGATAACTGTGATGAATGCTGGGATACGTACTTTGTCAGGGATAATTTTTCTGAGAGCGGAGATAACTATATTTGAACAGATAAGAACAAATGTAGCAGCAACGCCCATGCCCAGACCATTTACTGCCATTGTTGTAACAGCAAGTGTTGGACAAGTACCAAGTACCAGTCTGAGAACTGGGTTTTCTTTAATAAGGCCCCTGGTAAGCAATTCTAATTTGTTATTTTTAGCCATTGTTTCCAAATTCCTTTCTTACTTGATTGCATTGTAAACTGTGATAGCTTTTGATACAACTTCCATAGCACCTTTAGAGGAGTATGTGCAGTAAGCAATAACGTCAACAGTTGTTGGCTGGTCAGCACTTGTCATACCGATAAAGTTAGCGATATATTCAGGTGCTTCAACTTTTGTGCCCAGACCTTTTGTTTCAGAAGCAGCTGCATCAAACATTACGTTTACAACAGCACCGTTTTCATCAAATGCAACATAACCTTTCAGCATTTTGCCGGATGGGTGTTCGTCACCGATGATACCGTTACCTTTACCTTCTGTAGCAATGATAAGGCCTTTTTCAGTTGTGTAGAATTCAACAGCATCTTCGTGTGCGTATTCTGTGGACAGAACAGCAGCAGGAGTGCCTTCACCATACAGCAGACCCAGTTTTTCTTCCAGTGTCAGTTCAACAGCTACGATGCCTTTAGCATACTGGTTGAATGCTTTTCTTGCGATGTTTGCAGCGTCAAGAGAAGCGTTGGAAGAAATTGTAGCACCACCGATCATATCGATGTCACTGCTTGTAAGGTCTTTTGTAGTGCCTTTGAATTTAGCAAGGAATTCTGGATTTTCGATTTTTGAACCGAGACCTGCTGTTTCAGAATGTGAAAGAACTTTCAGGTCAACGATTTTACCGTCGTTGTCAAATGCGAACATAAAGTTTACAGCGCCGCCGTAACCTTTGCCGAAAGCTGTGATTGTGTAACCAGCACCATTTTTTGCTTTGTAGATTTCTGTTACGCCATCCATTTCAACGCCTTCAACGAAGTCGAAACCATCTGTAGCTGTTGGCAGCAGTTCGATACGAGCTGCGTCTGCAGCAAGACGTGCGTTTTCTTCGATGATTGGAGCTGTAACGCTGTTTGTCAGGCCAAGAAGACCGGAAACAACAAGACAGATAGTTGTAAGAACAACAACAGGTTTGAGAATATCATTCCATGTAGAATTGTTTTTCATAATTATTTAGCCTCCTTTACTGCTTTAGGAGCGCCCAGTGGTTTCTGTCTTGTAGCTTTGTTGATGTAAGGAACAACAAGGTTCATCAGCAGGATAGCATAGGAAACGCCTTCAGCCATAGAGCCATAGCGACGGATGATAACTGTGATAAGACCAAGACCGATACCAAAGATGATTTTGCCTTTTTCTGTGTAAGGGCTTGTTACATAGTCTGTAGCCATAAAGATAGCACCGAGGAGCAGACCGCCGCTGAGTACGTAAACAACTGGGTCTACGCCAAGGAGAACAGCCATAACTGCAACTGTTGCAACGTATGTAACTGGGATTGTTGGGCTGATAACTTTTCTAACTACAAGGTATACAAAACCAAGGAGAAGAGCCAGAGCAGATGTTTCACCAAGAACACCGCCAACAGAACCAACGAACATGTCGATGAATGCTGGAGCTGTGCCTGCACCATTTGCGTAAGCAGCAAGTGGAGTAGCTTTTGCAACAACGTCGCCAGAGATTGGTGTTGGGAATGTCCAGGATGTCATAAGGCCTGTGTAACCAAGGCCAAGGATGATTCTTGCTACGATAGCTGGGTTAGCAAAGTTGTAGCCCAGACCGCCAAACAGCTGTTTAACGATAACGATAGCGAAGAAAGCGCCAACAACTACTGTCCACAGTGGAAGTGATGGTGGGCAGTTGAAAGCAATAAGGATACCTGTAACTGCAGCAGAAAGGTCGCTGATTGTAACAGGTTTTTTCAGCATTTTCTGATACAGGAATTCAAATGCTACACAAGCCAGTGTGGAAACTGCTGTGAGAATAAGAGCCTGTACGCCGAAGAAGAATACAGAAGCAACCATTGCTGGAACCATAGCGATGATAAGGTCACGCATAAGGGAAGCAGTAGTGTCTTTACCTGTAATATGAGGAGCAGATGATACTAAAAGTTTCATAAATTAGTTACCTGCCTTTCTTAAAAAATCTTTTGCTTCTTTCATTGTCTGTGCAACTGGGCGTTTTGCTGGACATACGAATGAGCAGCTGCCACATTCCATACACAGGTCTGTGTGGAGAACTTTCAGTTCTTCAACATCTTTAACTTCCAGAGAAAGAGCAATTTCAACAGGAGCAAGACCCATTGGACAAGCGCTTACGCATCTTGCACAGCGGATACATGCTGTAGCTGCTGGAAGAGTAGCTTTTTCTTTGCCAAATACAAGGAAAGCATTGTTCTGTTTTACAACAGGGATATCGTCGCCTGTGAGAGCCTGACCCATCATAGGACCGCCGGAGATGATTTTACCAGCTTCCTGTGAGTAGCCGCCGCAGAATTCGATGATGTCTTTGATTGGTGTACCAATTACAACTTCAACGTTTTTAGCTTCTGCTACTGCGTCGCCGTCAACTGTAACTCTCTTTGTTACCAGAGGCATACCTGTTGCCATATATCTTGCAACGAAGCCAACAGATGCAACGTTCATAACGATGCAGCCAACTGCAGCTGGAAGAGCACCTTTTGGTACTTCTTTGCCTGTTGTCTGTTCGATGAGAACTTTTTCAGCACCCTGTGGGTAAACGCTTGGCAGAGTTGCAACTGTAAAGCCTTCAAGACCTTTTGTCAGTTCTGTCATTTTAGCGATTGCCTGTGGTTTGTTTGCTTCGATACCGATGATAACTTTGGAAAGGTTCAGATACTGTTTAACCAGTTTTGCACCTTCAACAACATCTTCGCCGCATTCCATCATTTCACGGTAGTCTGCTGTGATGTATGGTTCACATTCAGCAGCGTTGATAACCAGTGTATCAACTTCGTCAAGGTTCTGTGGGTCCAGTTTAACGCCTGTTGGGAAACCTGCGCCGCCAAGACCTACAAGACCGCTGTCTTTGATTGCCTGTACAAAGCTTGCATGATCTGTAACTTCAGGTGCTTTAACTTTTTCAGAAACAGTCTGCAGACCATCTGTGTCGATTACAACAACCTGAACTTTACCGTTAGAAAGTCTGATTTCGTCAAGACCGAAAACTTTACCACTAACTGGTGAGTGAACAGGTGCAGAGATAAAGCCGCCAGCTGTACCGATAACGTCGCCAACGCTTACTACATCACCTTTTTTTACACAAGCTTTAGCCGGTGCACCAATGTGCTGACTCATAGAAACATACACTCTAGCTGGTACCGGCATTTTAACAGTTTCACAGTTCTCAGTGTTTTTGTAGTGAGGCACATGTGCGCCTTCAGCACTGCGAACCAGTTTTTTAAATACTGCCACTTATATAATCCTCCTTCAAGACTTTTATAAAACTTTAATTAAAAGTCACTTTTTCAACTATAAATTGTAACACTAAACACACCACTTTTCAATAGTAAATTAGCTGATTTTTGTTATTTTTACAAAATCTTTACGCCTAAAATTATCGATATATCACAAAAAAACTGTGAAAATGTTCCTTTTATATATACTTAAAGTGATATAGTGTGTTATAATGTATTTAATAATAATTTATCAAGGCGGTTTTCGTGGAAAATATCATTTATAAATCAGAAAATATTATACCTTGGGATACCCAGAGTGCATTTAAAATGACCAGTTACAAAACAGTTGTGGAAGATCACATGGTGTTCTGCTATCTGAAAGGTTATGTGCACAAAGGCAATCTGGTGCTGTGCAGCTATTGCTTTACAGAAAATCCTGTGGGCGATGACAATATGCACATTTATCTGAATCTGGACATGGCACAGAAAGACAAAGTGTTACAGCTGGATTTTGGCTATGAAGGCGTAAGCAATGTTTCATTTGCGGACAAGCCTGTTGAAGATAAGGACATTGTCTCCTTCCGCCCATTTAAAACCGATGATGAACAGGGTTTCTACTGGTGCGGCGAGATTGTGATAGACAAAAACACAATCAACAGCCTGTATGGTGTTCAGCTGGATGAAAAAAGTATTTTTACACTGAATATGACACAGACTTTTGACAATGGTGATTTCTGCACTTTGTTTGGCGACGCCTGTGAAAAAGACTATACCCCACAGGAAAACATGAATGTTTTTGTAGTTTTGAACTATTAATTATATGGAGGGATTTTATTATGAATATGATTAAATTTTTGGCAAAAGTTGGCGCACTTGTAACAGCTATCGCAGCTTTATTGCTTTTCGCAAATAAAAAAGAAGACAACAAATATATCCTTGTTTACGAAGACAATAACAATTAATTCAATTAACTTATAAAATAAAGGAGAACCAATATGGCAATCAGAAGATTCGAATCCAACGGCAGATTTTCAAAAGTAGTTGAACACAATGGCATTCTGTATATTGCAGGACAGGTATGTTCAAACCCAGCTGGCGACATCAAAGCACAGACAGCTGAAACTCTGGCAAAAATTGAAGAAATCCTGCTGAAATACGGCAGTGACAAAGAACACATGCTTTCAAATACTGTATACATCAAAGATATGGCTCTGTTCAAAGAAATGAACAGCGTATATGATGCATGGGTTGTGAAAGACAACGAACCAGCAAGAGCTTGTGTAGAAGCAAAACTGGCATCTCCAAGCATTCTGGTGGAAGTTTCCTGTATCGCCGCTGTAAAAGAATAATTGAATAAAAAATAGCTCCCACTG
>JAZQYH010000083.1:0-1546 GCA_045633415.1 Oscillospiraceae bacterium
AGCCCTATCCATGCGTGAGAGCATAGATAGGGCAATCTGTCAAGAAAAATATTTTTCTTTAGCGCGCTAAAGTGTCCGTGAAACGTGCTTGGTTGACATTAACTATTCCGGTCAATCCATATCAGTCAAAAAATTTCATAAATATGTCATATAGTTTATGCGTTTATAATAATTGTATCTACAATTATGCATAAAGGGGGTTAAGATCATGGCGAAGAAGCAAACATACAATGATCTGGTCAAAGAGTACAGAAAGCTGGCTAAACGTGCTGACCAGCGGCTTGTAAGATTAGAAAAGCTGTCAACGCAGAAAGACTTTAAGCAAGTCAAACAATGGGCATATAAAAACGCTGTGACAGACGCGCTTGAATGGGGCGCAAGCCCAGACAGACCGCGCTTTAATATCAAGCCGCCCAGTAGCACCATATCATTAAAGGCTAAGATACAGGACATTAAAAACTTTCTGGAAAAGCCTACATCTACAAGATCAGGTATCATAGATGTATACGAACAGAAAGCGCAGACACTTAATGAGAAATACAAAGACTATGGCTTAAATTTAAACTGGTCAGATGTCGGTACTTTCTTCCAAAGTAGCTTATATAAGAAGCTGTCTAAAAAGTATTCATCTGGCACAGTCATAAAAGCAATAGCTACTATTAAACAGAATGAGAGTAAGGTGCTTCAGGACTTTAACCAGCATAAAGCTAGTCACATAAAGACTGAAGACAATGACATGATCATAAATGACGCGATCAGTCGCATGACTTCATATTATAAGTCAGATGTAAAGAAACTTTTAAACATGATTTGAAGGTGGTAAGCCTAAAATGAGGGTGACAGAACTACGGCAAGAAAAAGCAGCATATTATAAGAACAAATACCAGCTTGTACGCTGGGATAAATTCAAATATAGAAAGCTTAAAAATATCATGTATGTCAGGCGCGCTGGTCACGCTGATAATGATACCTACAATGATTGTATCATTATGGCTGATACTGAAACTTCTAAAGGTGACCAAAAAGGGATTGCAGAAAATCACGTGTGTGCTTTTACAATATCAATCAGGGCATATCATGAGAACATAGTGACGTTATACGGAACTAAGCCCAGTGATTTAGTCAGATGTATAAAAAAGCTTCAACTTTATATGTCAGGTGATAAGACCATCATATATTTTCATAATCTGGCTTATGACTGGGTATTTTTGCGCAAGTTTATAATGGCTGAATATGGCACACCAGTAAAAATGTTGGCAACAAAGTCACATTACCCTATATGTATAGAGTTTTCGCACGGCCTTATATTAAAAGATTCACTGATATTATCACAGCGCAGCTTATCACGCTGGGCTGATGATCTGGAAGTTGAACATAGAAAAGCAGTCGGTAAATGGGACTATTTAAAAATAAGAAATCAGACTGGCGCTGACTTTTCAGCTGATGAACTTGAATACATAGAACATGATACACTGGCTGGTGTTGAATGTATTGACAAGCTTATGACCCAGCTGCATAAACGTATTTATTCTATGCCATACACAGC
>JAZQYH010000084.1:0-37121 GCA_045633415.1 Oscillospiraceae bacterium
GTTTGTCAATGCTAACCGTGTCAGATTTCCACACAGATACTGATAAATCTGCAATTCTTACAATAAGTTTGATTATTAAATCATTCCCTTTTGTTGCATTTGCGCATAAGATATTATACATACAAAATAAAAACAGGACGCCAAAGCGTCCTGTTTGATTTTTAATATTATTTAATCTTTTCTTTTGTTTAAAAAGCCGCCTATTATTTCTTTTGCCAATGCAATGGCAGACACCAGCTGTTTGCGGTAGATTATGATGTATACCACCATACCTGCCACACTTACCGCCAGTTTTGCCATAAAGTTTGTGTTCAGGGCACATGCCGCAAAAACCAGAGCAAACATAATCAGACACACAAGTGTTGTACGTTTGTAGCTTACGATTGTGCAGTACAGTTTCTGCGCGATGATTGTTCTGTAAAGGAACATTACGATGTTGGAGCCGGCAAGGGCAATACATACACCGTACAGACCAAAGCTTGGTGCCAGCAACATGCAGAAGAGAATATTACTTACCACTGACAGACCGATACCGATTGTGTCGTGAATAGGTTTTTTGGCAATTGAGATGCCATAAACTGTAGTTTCTGCAATAATCAGGAACACAGGTACCAGCAGCATAATCGGAAAAACTGCCATACCACTGCGATAATCCGGACCAAGGAAGAAGAAAATAACATCTTCAAACGCCAGCAGTACACAAAGGAACTCTACGATAAGGAAAGTAAGGTAATCGTGTACCTGTTTGATTTTTTCCTGCTCTGTTTTGTAGTTTGCATAGATAAATGCAGACCAGAATGTGGCAAAACCAGCCTGAATAATAGCAACAACATTGGACAGAAGGCTTACCATACTGAACACACCAGCAGGTCCGTTGCCTATTGTCTTTGAGATATAAACCTTTGAGAACAGGCTGTTTACCCAAAGCATAATAGCTGTTGGGGCAAGTGCCAGACCATAGGGCATAATGTGTTTGTTTGCCTTTGACAGCAGTACAGACGGAGCAAAGGAAACCCAGCTTCTGTTTGGCCAAAGGAAGATAAACGCAAACAGGCACATACCCGCTGTAAACCACAGCACCATATTTTCAAATGTTGCACCAAGGAACACAGCCACAAGGTAGAACATTTTTGAGAAGAACTGCATGGCTACACTTTCAAGTGTGTACAGTTTGATACTGCCTTCCATACGGTACATAATATTCAGATATCTGCCTACCATAGCCATGAATGCATTAAGGAACAGCAGTGCCAGATAAATATCAGCTTTTGGGTCAGTGAAGAAAATACCCAGAACTTTCTGCGGGAAGAACACACAGCAGATTATACAGGTAATCACCAGTACCACAGTGGACAGTCCAAAGCAGGCACCAAAAAGGCTGTGTTTGTCCAGCGGATGTGGCGGTTCGTTGAAAAATCTGATAAAAGACTGGTCAAGACCAAGAATGCAGATATTCATAAACAGTGTAGATGTGGAGATAAAAATATCCACTTCGCCCCATACTGCAGGGTCAACAAGCCAGGCTACCAACAGCAGTGATACACCATAAATCAGAAAGTTGATTACTGTTGCTATAGAATATTTAAGAATTGAAACCAGCAGGCCAACAGGTGAAAGAGAAGATTTTTCTTCCATTTGCACGCCTCCTACATAAACTTTTTGATGTTATCCATATATTCCTGCTGTTTTTCAGGTGATACACGGGTATTTTTGATATGGCCGTAAATTCTGCCTGCCCAAGTGGACAGTGGTCCGAAAATTTTCATTTTGCCCGGGTCAAGACGGATTGCATACATTGTATGAAGACCGATCAGTGAGAAGAATTTAAGCCAGCTGAATTTTGGTTTGAAATGGTCGAATGGCTTTCTGTCACCTTCATCTTCCAGCAGAACTTTTTCCAGTACATCTGCCATACGGATATAGCTAGGTGTTTCTGTAAAGTCATAGTGAGACAGCATCAGCTGTTCATCAATAGGGAATTTTGGATTATCGATGCCAAAGCATTTTACAAAGCCTTCGTAATCAGCAACAATATCGCAGTCTTTGTAAACAACTGGGTCATATTCCCATTCGATTGGATATGGGCGCAGAACAAAACAGCTTTTCTTTGCAAAATAGATTTCTGCGATGGATGTACTCATCCATGAGAAGATAGTATCAGCCGCTGTAATCCACTGCTTTACAGAGTAATCTGTAATCAGATGGAAGTTTTTGTGTTTAGCCGCCATTTTTTCAAGGATAGGGCTGTTCCATTCAGATGGGTGACGACGGTAAACAAATTCAATCTGCTGACCTTCTTCTGTCTGCAGATATTCATCTACCCAGCCCAGAGTTGTGTTCATTGTTTTCTGGCTGGTGATTTTGAACTGGTTAAAGCCTACACCTGCCAGTTTGTTCAGCTCTTCTACTTCCTGGTCTGTCATATAGGCAGTGGAGAAGGAAGAAATATAAAGAACCAGCTTTTTGTTTCCGTCCAGACCAAATTCTTTGCACAGTTCTGCCTTTGGTTTGTAGTAACCGGCAAACTGGTCACGGAGAAAGTCCATCTGAATAGGACCTGTAATAGCTGTATTTTCAATTGGTACACCGTATTTTACAATTCTGTCTCGTGCCTGTGTACCCCAGCAGGTGTGCATAGCATAACTGGCAGACTGACCACAGTTGAAAAATGGGCTATTTTCCTGTTCTTCGCTGAGAACCTGCTCCCAGTGAAGATTTACAACCTTGTTACATACACCAACGTTGTTGTAGACAAAGCTGTTCATTGTTTTATCATCATACATGGCAGAAGCAACCAGTACCTTTGGTTTTTTCCATGTAAAATATTTCAGTTTCTTTCTGTCAAGAAGCTGGCGGATTTCAGCTGTGTAGCCGCGGCGTTCCAGTTCCCGTTTCAGCAGTGTGATGCTTTCATATTCTCTAACAATATGTTCATATAAAATCAAAAAATCAAGTGCCATATTTTACTCCTATCTGTCAAAAAGCATCTGTGTAAACAGTGGCAGCCCTGAATATACATCCAGATGGAAGCCATCGTAGAACAAATCTTCGCTGAAGACATTTTCTTCGTTGTATTCAAAGTTGATTACTTCTGTGTATGGTGAAACCGTGTCGATAAATGAAAGGATATGGTTGTGGATGCCCATTGGCTCTACCACCAGCTCTTTCAGAGAATCGTCCATCGGTGGCATTACTGTGTACAATGTGATGCCTTTTTCTTTACACATTTTAGCCAGTTCAACATATCTTTCCACATCAGCTGTATCATAGGAATAGTTTGCACACACACCTTTGATTGTGTCTGCATATTCCATCAGATTTTTGCGGTATGGTCTTTTTGTACCGTCTTCAAAATAATAATCTTCTTCTGTCCAGTCCTGATGATGTGGTGAAGCCACGTTTTCCTGACCGAGAATAAACCATTTGATTTCGTTGAGCATTTCAATGTTATAGTTGAAATTCAGCATATATGCAAATGGGTTTGTTGCTGTTGTTTCGATACTGCTCATTCTGTCTTTGTAGTAGCTTTCGTTCAGTGTGTAAAAGCTGGCTGCAAAGTAAACCGTATGGATATCTGGGTTTTCTTCCAGAGCATATTCCAGCAGGTCCATGCTTTCATTGAAGGATGCACCACCAAAGGACAGCTGACCTACCTTTTCCCCTACATAGCCTTCCACAAGATTCATATCAAAATGAGCCATTTTACTGTCGCCAAGAATAATTACATCTGATGGCTGTTTATTGAATTCACGCACACGGTACATTGCGCTGTCACCAGAGTATTCGCTTTCTTTTATACCAAAATAGTTATATGGTTCAAAGTAAATAAAAATTGCAAAATATATCACAACTGGCACCATAACCAATGCCAGTTTTTTCAAAAGTTTTGTCATAAAAACCTCTTTTTTCATTTTTCTAGCAGAAATATAAATAAATTCACATTCCTTTCCAACTTAATATTATACTTTAAAAGCCTGTTTTTGTAAACTGACACAGCCTGTTTTTATATGAACATATTGTAAATTCAGCATATATAGCTGGTGTATACTGCCATACCCCCCCCCTGATATCCAACACATAAAAAAGGCACAGCCTTTGCTGTGCCTTGATATTTACAATTTATGACTGTGCTTCCATAAGGATTACATCAATATGGTAAACCTTATTATTTTCTGGGCGGTAGATACCCAGATTCATTACATCACCAGGGGAGAATTTTTCCAGTTCTTCCAGCAGGTCGTCTGTTGTAACAATTTCTTTGCCGTTGGCTTCCACGATAACATCTCTTTCACGTACACCTTTTTCCAGAAGGTCACTGCCGATTGTAATGGATGCAATATACACACCTTTGCTTGGCAGACCATTTCTTGGGCCGTTGGATTCGTTCAGTTCAATTACCTGTACACCCAGTACTGCACGGCCTGTTACATAGCCGTTTTCAATCAGACTTGTGATGATTGGCATTGCTTCTGTAATAGGAATAGCAAAGCCGATACCTTCATAGTCAGTAGCTGCAATTTTGGATGATGTGATACCGATTACCTGACCAAAGCGGTTTACCAGTGGGCCGCCGGAGTTACCAGGGTTGATTGCTGCACTTGTCTGGATAAGGTCCAGTGCACGTGCGCTGGAGTCAACATCACGGTTAAGACCAGAGATAATACCCTGTGTACATGTACCGGAAAGACCGCCCGCATTACCGATAGCAACTACTCTTTCGCCGATTTTCAGATTCCGGCTGTCACCGAATTCAGCAGCTTTAAGCCCTGTTTTATCCACTTTGATTACTGCAATATCTGTGTCAGTATCTGCGCCGATAATCACGCCACGAACCTGTGTATCATCTTCAAAAACAATATTTACACTGCTGCCACCATCTACAACATGAGCGTTTGTAATAATGTAGCCGTCCTGTGTCATTACAATGCCTGTACCACTGCCGATAGGTGAAACAGATGTACCACCGTAAACATTGATACTTACAACTGAAGGATTAACCTTTTCAAAAATTTCTGTAGTCTCATAGCCACCGTCAGTATATTCAGGCACTGGCTTCAGCTCTACATCTGGTGCTTCTCCTTTTACTGCAGGAGCTGACTGTTCTGTAGATGGCAGCATATCTCTGATAGAATTTGCCAGACCTGTGCCACTGCGTCCCATTGCCACACCTGCACCAAGGCTTACTGCAATACACACCAGCATCAGAATAACAACAGGGGCTGCGCCTCTCTTTCTGTTTTTCATATATATCCCTCTCTATGTCAATTTTATTTATATATATACTATAATCCAAAAATGTGAAGATTTTTTGTATCTTACAATATTTTCATCAAAAATTCAACATAAAATCACATCCCGGTCAAATTTCTTCACATTTGCCGGGATGAAATCACTTATCTTTTATTTTTCTTTGCTTTATTTCTGCCAGGTATAGCCGCTGCAGGCAAGTTTACCTTGGAAGAAGATTGTTTTGCACAAGGCAAAGTAAAGATAAATTCAGTATACTGGCCTTCTTCACTTTCAGCCCAGATATCACCGCCTGAGCGCTGTACCAGTGTTTTTGAGATATACAGACCGATGCCAGCACCTCTTGTGTGTACTGAACGGGATGAGTCTTCTTTGTAAAATCTTTCAAAAATATATGGTAAAGCTTCTTTGCTGATACCCTGACCGGAGTTACGTATTTTTACCGTAACCTTGCCACTGCCTTTATCTTCTGTAACGTCAAAAGAAATATAACCGTCTTTTGGTGTGAATTTCAAAGCGTTGTCAAATATATTGTACACAACCTGATGGATAAGGTCCTGGTCCGCATTTACCATTATTTTCCGTGGCGCAAAACCTCTCAGTGTTATGTTGTTGTCTTCTATTCTGTTTTCAAATGCAAATGCGATAGCCGCAATAGTGTCCCAGATATTATAGTTGGCTTCGTTCATCTGGAACTCACCGCTTTCCAGTTTGGAAATATCCAGCATACTGTTGGTAAGTCTGGCAAGACGGCCAACCTCGTCACTGATAACTGATAAGTATCTGTGTTGCATATCCTGTGGAATTGTACCGTCCAACATACCATCCACAAAGCCTTTTATACTTGTCATAGGTGTGCGCAGTTCGTGGGCAATGTTGGCAACGAAACTGGAGCGGGACTTCTCGTTCTTCTCCACAAAACTTGCCATCTGGTTGAATGTGGTTGCCATCTGTGCAACCTCGTCATCGCCTTCTACTGATACACGGGCACCAAAGTCGCCCTGACTGAATTTTCTGGCGGCTTCAGAGATGGTTCTCATAGGGGTCGTCAGTCTTCCCGCTACGATAACGGATACAACACTGGACACCATAAGCATTGTACCTGCACAAACCATAAAGATTGACAGAATAGCATTGGAGAAAACTGTGATATTTGTGGCGTCAGAAAACGCAAAAACATAGCCGATGATATCGCCTTTGCTGTCTCTGGCGGCACGGCCTACTGTGTAGTATGAACCGCTGTAAATGTCGTCAAAAGTTTCGGACAACTGCATGGAAACATCCCGTACAGACAGCATTTTCATAGTGTCTATAGGTACATACGAACCTTCGTGGTTACATTCATTGTTTTCTGTGCATACTATACATCTGCCGTTTTCATCAGCAAGAATTACTATTGTAGATGTGGTGTTTGAAATAAGACGCAGGTTTTCTCTTAACTTACTGCGCTGTTCTTCTGTGGTAATCCCGTCTTTTTCCTGCATTGAGTCATCAAAAGCAGCCTGTGCATTGGTAACACACAGGTTCATTAAATTCAGTCGGTCAGACTGAAAATATCTGCTGGCAAAAAATATAAAAAACACGCCAAGTATGGTGATGGACATAACCAGCACCATACTCATGGCGGAGAAAAATCGGGAAACTATGGATTTTCTCATTTAATAATCCTCTGGATTAACCTTTAAGCCCCTGTTCCTGTCTTTCCATGTTTTCTACTACTACGTCATAGATTTCGCCCAGACTTGCAGCATATTCCAGTACAAGCCATGGTTCATTTGTGTGGTAGTGAATTTTGATAAGATCTTCGTCACCTACAGCCAGAAGGCTGTCGCCTTTGAAGTTTGCTACGATGTAATCATAGATTTCGTCTTCGTCAAGACCTTCACCTTCGATAAGCAGCTGTGTGTCAAATTTGAATTCAAGCATTTTTGTTCTCCTTAATATATATTAATTTTATTTCTTTTTAATTATAACTCTTTATGAAATGGCATTGAAATGAATTTTATTCTTTCACTTCAAATTTATAGCCTACACCCCATACAGTTTTCAGGCTCCACTGTTCGCTTACACCTTCCAGCTTTTCACGCAGACGTTTGATGTGCACGTCGATTGTACGGCTGTCACCATAGTATTCAAAACCCCATACTTCATCCAGCAGGGCATCACGTGTAAACACTTTGTTAGGATTTGATGCAAGGTGGTGCAGAAGTTCCAGTTCTTTTGGTGGTGTATCAATAACTTCATCTTTAACTTTCAGTTCGTATTTTGTGATGTTTACCACCAGATTGTCAAACACCAAAGCACCATCTGGCGCGCTGGTGGTCGGTGCCACTCTGCCACTGCGGCGCAGAACTGCTTTGATTCTGGCTACAACTTCTTTTGTGTCAAAAGGTTTCACCACATAGTCATCAGCCCCCAGTTCCAGGCCAAGAACCTTGTCAAATGTTTCGCCCTTTGCTGTCAGCATAATGATAGGTGTATTGCTCTTTGCACGAATGCGGCGGCAGGCTTCCCAGCCGTCCACCCTTGGCATCATTACATCCAGCAATACCAGGTCGAAACCACCTTCTTCAAACACATTCAGTGCGTTTTCACCATCGTGTGCCATGGCAGTTTCATAGCCTTCTTTTTCAAGATACAAGCGAAGAAGTTCACATATATTTTTATCGTCGTCAACAATTAAAATTCGTTCTTTATCCATATTTTACCTCCTTGCAGAGTCTTATTAATATGATTATACATTAAAATTATGAACAAATAAAGTTTTTATACCCAGAATATGAAAAATTATAATAAAAAATATATCTGCCTTGTTTTAAATTTTATTCTATTGTAAAATATAGCTATAAATCAATCATGAGGTATAATTATGAAAAAGATTCTTTCGTTATTATTATCATTGGTAATGGTATTCTCTCTGGTGGGATGCACCTCTACCGAAGGAGATATTTCTTCACAAACTGGCAGTGACTCCACTATCACAGGCACCTATTGGACAGATGACAACTCTGATGATTCCGAAGTTGACTCATCACAGCCACAGCATAGTTCACAGCGGCAAGAAGCCACAAAACCGGATAATAAAAAAGACCTGATAGACAAAGACGGGCATTTCTTTGACAAAAAAAGTGTTGCCTTATATATAAACACCTACGGCTGTCTGCCAGAAAACTTTATTACCAAAGACGAAGCAAGAAAGCTTGGCTGGGAAGGTGGCAGTGTAGAAAAATATGCCCCGGGCTATGCAATAGGCGGTGATGTATTCGGCAACTACGAAGGTCTGTTGCCAAAGGCAAAGGGACGCACATACTATGAATGTGATATTGATACTGACGGATACCACAGCCGTGGCAGTCGCAGAATAGTATTTTCTGACGATGGATTGATATACTACACCCACGACCACTATGAATCTTTTGAACTTCTTTACGGGGAGGAATAAACATGAAAATAGTTGTACTTGACGGCAGAAAAATGACCGACCGTGAAACAGCCCACACATATATCAAAAGAAAACTGCAATTGCCTGAATATTACGGCAAAAATCTGGATGCATTATACGACTGCCTGTGCGAAATGTCGGGCGTACAGATTATACTGACATATGTGTCAGAAATGAAGGACAACCTGCGCAGATATGCAGACAACCTTCTGAATGTTTTTGAAGCCGCTGAAGAGAAAAACCCTAAAATCTCTGTAATTTCAGAACAGCTGGTTGATGAACTGTAAATTAAAGCGCCCAAATGGGTGCTTTTTATTTTGCTTTTTTTATGGTATGATTTAGTAAAGTATAAAGGATGTGGATATATGAAAGATAAATTTAATGAATCATCAGAATTTAACCGCAGATTTGCTTTTATTGGCGGCAAGATGTTCCCAAAGGTGCCAGTTGGTAAAGTTGATTATATCATAATACTTGTTTTTATAGCTGTTTTTGTTGTGGTGGGCGCATTTCTCACAGGTGGCAAAACCTCCAGTGGTTATGTCAACAACCCAGTAACCAAAGCAGTGCTGAGCTATAAAACACGGCGCTATGTCAAGGAAAACTGCCCTGATTTTGGAGAAGATGCCGTTGTGGATACTGATACGGGTATATTGAAATCCAGCGCTGGCTACACAGTCAGATGCCACCACAAAGATGATTCCATGTCTAAAATCACCGTCTATTTTGACAGAAAATTCAACATAACAAATATAGCAGTAAATATAAAATCGCAATCCTAGGAGATAATATGATAAAACTGATAGCCACTGACCTTGACGGGTCTTTGCTGAACGATAAAAAACAGATACCTGAAAATCTGGACTATGTGCTGGAAAAGCTCGGCGAAAAAAATATCGCCTTTGCGGCTATAACAGGCAGAAACTTCGAGGCAGTTTTGCCTGCACTGGGTGACAGGGCATACAAGATGATATGTGTGTGCAACAACGGTGCAAACATCTATGAAAATGGAGTAAATGTCATCAACCAGCCTATAACCAGAGAGCAACTGCATCGCACTCTGAATGCCATAAAGGATATGGAAAACACAGTTCCACTGGTATTCACATTGGATAAATGTTATTCCGTACCGGGACCTGCAGGATTTATGGAATGGGCAAAAGCACCATATTCACCACTTGACTGGTTTGAAAGCTATGACGGACTGTATTCTATAGAGGATGATGTTTACAAAATATCTGTTTATGACGGCAGTGGCAAAATAGAACAGTATTCCTACCCTGTTATCAAAAATGCCATGAAATCAGACTGCGCTGTTTATATAAGTGGTGAAATCTGGGTGGACATTGTAAACAATTACGCCAGCAAAGGTGCAGGTTTAAAACTTTTACAGGAAAAGTTTGGTGTCACAAAAGAGGAAACAATAGCTTTTGGCGACTATTACAACGATGAAAGCCTGCTGGCTGAAGCTGGCTTCCCATTTGTTATGGAAAACGGTGTTCAGCTGTTGAAAGACAAATATCCACTGCGTGCAGGCAGTAATAACAAAGCAGGTGTTACAAACACAATTATTGACTATGTAATTGAAAACACTAAAAAGTTATAAATAAAAGAGGGTAATTCTACCCTCTTTTTCTTTCGTTATACTTCTTCTTTCAACCTGTTCCACATGATTTCCAGATTGTAATCTCCCAGAATTCGCAGACCACTGTCTGCAAAGAAGCCAGAACTATTGTCGATTATTGCTATATGGCAGTCACCACCAGCGGCAAACACAACACATCTTACCTCTGTTTTGGTACATTTAACCGCCATAGGCAATGCATAGCGCAATAAGTCAACATACTGTCTGGTGGTAAATCTTTCTTTTGCCGCCACATTGGCACAGCATATAATCAGCATATATTCTGGCGCTGTATAGGCTGGCTTTTTGAAATAGTTGCCAACAGCATTTACATACTCTGCTGTCAGATACTGTGATTTATACATATTTTCCAGCGTAATTACTTCTTTTTCGCAGTTGTAGGCATATTTTTCCACCAGCTGTTCAAGAGAATGTTCTTCCATCCGCCGCTGAATATCTTTTATTCTGTTTATGATTTTTTTGCGTGGGAGAATGGTTTCCTGCCCTGTGGATGATGGGCGTTTGATAAACCAGCTTTCTGGTATAAGCCCTATCCTTTTCCATCTGTACAGCTGACCATAGGATATCTGCATTTCTTCCAGCAGTTGTTTTTTAGTGATGTATTCCATAGTGTTTATTCCTTACATATTATCTATTTTATTGTAGCACAACATTGTTGTATCCACAATACAGTGCTGTTGCATTATTGACATTTCTGAATTAAAATATAGTAAAACATTGCCGGAGGAAAGTTTATGAAAGATATTTTACTTTACGAAAGCACCATTCACCCACAGGCACAGCCACAAGACTATATAAAGCTGATTTTTCAGAGCGAATTTGGTCCGGGGCATCTGATTGCCGATGCAGACTACAGCAGAAAAAGACTGGTTGATGAATGGGAAACAGTGAAAAATCTGCCAGCTGAAGAAAACCAGAATATAGGCGGCGGTTATATTCGCATGTGCATCAAAGGTATTGATTCACACAAGCTTGAAGCAATAAACAGCGCCTTTTTCGCCAGCGCAAACGAAAAAAGCGGCAGTGAGTCAGGCTTTATAGAAAAGATTAGTCTGTTTTTGGCTATGGCAAAAGAGGGGCTGTTCAATTTCAGCTTTTCTACAGCCAGCGAAGCCGTGGACAGCTATATGGCAGAGGGTATACGCCCTACCTCTCACACCAGGATTTACCATTCTTACTACACACCTGCTTACAGGGTTGTCAGTCAGAAATTTCTCAACATATAAAAGGCCGCAGGGTTATGCCTGCGGTCTTTTTTTATTCTATAGCAGATATCTCGCCATTTACATTTATAAAATAGTTCTGTCCTTTTGTCTGTATGACATAAAAGCCATAATCTTCATTTTCAATTACATCTGTATTTTCATCTTCTGGCTGTGGGTACAGCAGGTTGACAAAAACTTTAATTTCATTGGTATTCACTTTGTGCTGATAATACACCTGCCCGTTTTCATCTGTTTTCTGCAGGTAATCCTTTGGATTCAGCTCATTTTCCATCCAGAATACAGACAGTGCTTCATCAAGGGTAAGAACTTTCAGTGTGTCACTTTTGTCCAGATTTTCTTTGATTTCAGCCACGTTGTATCTATCACTATGGTTAAAATAAGATGCGAAAATATCCTTTCTTTCCTCCAGTGTCAATGTGGCCGGCTTTATATCTATGTCAGATTCCTTGTCTGTTTGCTGACTGCAGCCAGCAAAGCTGAATACACATGCCAAAAGCACCATAATCAATGTAAATTTCTTCATGCATTCCCTCCATATATCAACAGCCATCGTGCTATAGCCATATGTTAGCACAACCAGATGTCTTTTACGAGAGAATTATGTCAATGTGACTAAATTATTATTTTGTAAAAATCTGTATAAAAAGAAAAACTGCGGCCAGAGGCCGCAAGTTATTCCAAACGAATCTTAATTATTCAGCTTCGATAGCGCCTGTTGGGCAAGCTGCTTCACATGCACCGCAGTCGAGACATGCAGCTGCATCGATAACGTATTTGCCTTCACCTTCAGAAATTGCGCCTACTGGACATTCGCCAGCACATGCACCACACATGATGCAAGCATCTGTAATTTTGTATGCCATGATAATACCTCCGTTTGATTTTTAGCCATAGCCATCTATTTTTCAGCCGTAGCTGAAAGTTACACAGAATTATCTGTATGAAAACAGTTTACTACAATAATTGATTTTGTGCAAGTGTTTTATACTTATTGATATGTCTTCAGGATTAATCTTCCAGTTCTTTCAATTCTTTGTCGTGTACTTTATCCACATTTTGTCTGCCTGCACGACGGATAACAGATATATCGTCTACAGTGTATTCTCTTGGTACACCGTCTTTGTTTCTGTCCAGACGAACCTTTACTTTGCCAGCCAGCAGTGCAACCTCTACAACTGTACCTGTGCCGTCATCTGTGCGCACATAGCTGCCCACACCAGGTGTAATGCTGTTAAGGTATTCGTAAACATTCTGTTCGTAAGACAGGCAACACATAAGTCTGCCACAGCTGCCGCTGATTTTGGTTGGGTTCAGTGACAGGCCCTGTTCCTTTGCCATTTTGATAGAAACAGGGGTAAAGTCTGACAGGAAGCGTGAACAGCAGAATGGCTGACCGCATACACCGATGCCACCCATCATTTTGCTTTCATCCCTCACACCAATCTGGCGCAGTTCGATTCTTGTGCGGAAAATCCGTGCCAGTTCTTTAACCAGTTCACGGAAATCTACACGACCATCTGCAGTAAAGTAGAACAGCGCTTTACTGCGGTCAAATGTGTATTCCACATCAATCAGCTTCATATCCAGCTTATGTTTTTCAATTTTTTCAAGGCAGATATCATATGCCTTTTTTTCATCCAGACGGTTCTGATTCATTTTTTCAATATCAGAGCCTGTTGCAATACGTGAAACAGCTTTCAGCGGTTTTACAATTTTGTCTTCACTTTCTGTGTGGATGCCCTGAACTACAAGACCACACTCAAGACCACGTGCAGTGTCAACAATAACATAGTCGCCTTTGTTGATTTCAAAATCTGCTGGGTCAAAAAAGTAAATTTTGCCGCCATCTTTAAAGCGGACACCAATAACTTTTACCATATATCTCAAAATGCCTGTCGGCATATCCTTTCGATTTTTATTTAATACCAATATATTTTACACAGGGCGTCTCTGCGCCTGCCCCAGTATAAATGTGCTATCCATATATTTTATCTAAAATTTATTCAAATTGCAAATAATTATTTACATATTTCTATTGCAAAATTTTCCAGCGCCAGATTCAGATTCACATTTGTTTTTATAAGTTCATTGTATTTGTGAATTACATTTATGGCTTTGATTGATTTTTCAGAAAGATTTTTATGGCATATATCTCTTAAATCTTCCAGAAACAGGCGGAAATCATCCTTTGCTTTTACATAGCCATAGCAGGCTTTGGCCACAGCATAGCTGTCGCCATTTTTTACCATATTGTACACTTCCACAGCATTTTGCAGAATACTGTAGCGCTTTTCATTTGTCAGGGCATTTTCTATTTTTCCTATGTTTTCACCATAAATAGACATCAGGCTTTTCACCATAGCACTGTCTGCATTTTTCTGTGCGAAATACCGTGTTGTTTCCTGCTGTGACGGAGCTGTAAGGGTGTACACTCCACAGCGTGAGCGTATGGTAGCAAGAATCGCCCGTGGGTTGTTTGTTGTAAGAATATATGTTGTATCGTTTTTAGGTTCTTCCAGATTTTTCAGCAGTGCGTTGGCAGAGTTTGCATTGAAGTTTTCACAGTTATGAATTATAACCACACGTTTTTCACCACTGATGGAAGAATAGCTTACTTCCTCATTAAGATGTCTGATTTTATCAACACGAATCATACCGCTGGCACCTTCGCCCCTTACGGACTGTACCAGTGGATTTTTACCATCTTTAATAGCCTGTACATCCTTACTGCCCACAATATCTGCGGCCAGCAGGTATGCAAATTCGTTTACACCCAGACCCTTTTCGCCACAGAGCAATAAACCATGAGAAAGCCGCCCTGATGCCAAGGCACCAAGGAGGCTTTCTTTTATGTTCTTATTACCTATGAATGAATCCAGCAACATTATACTTTTTCAAATCTGTCGATTGGCAGTACAAAGATTGTTGCGCCACCTACTGTAACTTCCAGAGGGATGGATGTAGTGATGCCCATACCATACATAACTGTTGATGGAACGATTTCTGTACGTTTCTGTGAGTGTTCACCGATGATTTTGATAACATCATCTACTTTTTCATCTTCTGTACCAATGATAAGTGTGATGTTACCAGACATAAGGAAGCCACCTGTTGTAGCAAGTTTTGTAACAGAATATCTTGCTTTTGTAAGAGCCTGAGAAACAACTGTTGAATCTTCTTTGTTGATAATAGCTAATATAAGTTTCATAAAATAGACCTCCTTTAACAGATACTTATACTTTATGGGCATAAACCTGTTTCTATTTTTAATATAACATTATTTACAGTATTTTTCTACTGTTTTTTGTATTTTCTTAAGAAATACACAAGTATATTTTCAAAAATACAGCAAAATATACACAATTAAACACTATTGCGCTTTATATTCTTCCATAAGACGCCGTTTTACAGGTATCATTGCATTCTGTGCCATAGACAGGCAACGAACACCCAACTGTGCATATACTTTTGCACATTCAGCATCTGCCGCTGACTCGCCACATACAGCTACTTTTATACCTGCCGCCTGTGCATTCTTCACTGTTATTTCTATAAGTTTAAGCACTGACGGATGCCGTGGGTCATAGTAGGACACTGTTTCTGTGTTAACCCTGTCTGCCGCCAGAGTATACTGTGTCAGGTCGTTTGTACCTATGGAGAAAAAGTCCACATACTTTGCCAGCTGGTCACTTATGAGTGCCGCTGACGGTGTTTCAATCATAACGCCCCATGTGATTTTATCTTCTTTTATCTGACCTGATTCCAATAGTTGATTTTTCACCTGCTGTGCCATTTCCATATAGTCTGTCACATCTTTTTCCACAGACACCATAGGCAACATTACATTAAGCTTGCCATGGCGGTCTGCCGCTATGTACAGTGCCATCGCCTGTTCTTCAAACAGATGGTGGAGACGGTGCTGTAAACGAACACCTCTCAGCCCCAGTGCTGGGTTTGGCTCTTTTTCAAGACTTAAATCTCCTACAGGTTTGTCTGCACCTATATCAAAAGTTCTGATTGTAACAGGCTTGCCATTTGCCGCCTGAACACACTGGCTGTAAAATTCCAGCTGACTTTCAAAGGTTGGACGGCTGCTTTTCATAAACAGGATTTCACTGCGTACAAGACCTATACCCTTTGCGCCATTGTTTATAGCCAGAGTGATGTCCTGTGGGTCATTACAATTGGCCCATATTTCCAACTTTTCACCGGAAGGCATTACAATCTCTTTTTCTTTAAGAGACATCATAGACAGCTGCACACGCTGTTCCTTTTTAATCATATGTTTGAACATAGCGATGGTGCCTTCGTTAGGGCTGATGATTACTTCACCTGAATAACCATCAAGACAAACTGTTCTGCCATTGTTCAGTGGATTTAAGATTTCGCTGTCTGCACCGCAAACTGATGGGATGCCCATTGTTCTGGCTATGATGTTTGCATGGCTCTGATAACTGCCACCTACAGTGATAAAGCCCAAGGCATACTGTCTGTCAATGGATGCAAGGTCACTTGGCAATATTTCATCTGCCACAATAACAGATGGTTCTGTGAGAACAAATCTTTCTCTGCTGTGACCATCAAGAATATCCACAACCCTGCCCAGCACATCACGAATGTCACTGGTGCGTTCTGACAGATAACCGTCACCTATGCTTTTCAGTCTGCCACAATAGTCTTCCATTGCAATTTCTACACTTTTTGCGGCACCATTTCCTCCGGATATGCTTTTTTCCACTGCATCTATAAGCTCGGCATCATCCAGCATAACCAGCTGAAAATTAAGAATATCCTTCTGCTGTCTGTCTCCTGTCTGCATCAGCTGGCGCAGTTCATCCTTTGCCAGTATTACAGCGGCCTCAAACAAAGCTTTTTCACGGTGTGCGGCCAGCACAACACGTTTAAAGCCTGTGATTCTGCGGTTGATTACCTTTATCTTGCCTACGGCAAGACCTCCGGATGCGGAAATTCCTATGTATTTATTCATATCTTACCTCCATAGCGAATGAGGATTTTATGTTTTATATTAAGTTTATTTTTCAGTATAAATCAATATTCAAAGGTTTTTATAAAACCGATAAAACTGTAAAGTATAATCAGCGGATGCACTGTGGACAGATACATTACATATGTACCTATATTGAATGAAGCCACCTCTACAAAGGCAATCATTGCACAGCGCAAAAGCGCCATACCCACAAGCCCCAGCATTATTATGTTCAGCATGGATTCATTGTCATATTTTTTTGATGCAATGTCAGCATACAGTTTCTTTATCTGCCAGAAGAGACTGATTATAAACATAAGTGGTATACAATATCTGTACACCTGAATAAAAACACGAAGAATCGTGTGCATCAGATTTCTCACAGGAGAAAGATAAGGGGTAGCTGTGTTTTCAATCATAGCAGTTGCACCAGACTGATAAATAAAATCTTCCACCTCTTTTATCTCTTCAGGATATCCCACGGCATTTTCTGCCAATGGGTCACACTGTTCAAACAGCATTACAGTTTTAAAACCTGCAAAAGTTTCTGCCAGCACATCTGGCACATATTCCATTTTTATAGGTGGAGTTACTGATTTTCTTAAGGTTGTCTTTCCGTTTGTTGTCTGTAAAACGCCGCTGTCTACAGCAGTCTGAATGTCATTGTAAACTGTTTCATAATACTGACTGGCTTTATCAGCACTTTCATAATAACCCAGTTTGGAAACAGCCTCTCTCAACGCCCAGTAAAGCGAACCTGAGCCATAGTCTCCGATGTTGGCATTTACATATCTGGAATGGAAATTGTCAGAGTCGATATATTCTTTAATCTGTGCAAAATCAGGTGAAATGCCGTATACATCTTCCCTTACATCTTTTGGTACTGAAACCAACGGATGCCAGTTATCCTGTTCAAGACTTGTCAGTGCGCCATAAGCAGCTGTGAAACTGCCCTGTGAAAAATCACTGGTGGCAAACAGACCATAGTGTATATAGTTCATATAGCAGTAACTTGCTATTATAGTGCCACTTAAAACAAATGGCATAACCATTACGACTGCTTTTTTTACAGTATCTTTTGATTTTTCAATCACCAGCAGAACTGTGATAATTATAAATGCTGCAGCAAAAAATGGTATTATCCACATACCGTCTTCCCTGCACAGATATATACATCCAAAGGATGCACCATAAAGTGCCATCCAGCCCAGCCATGATTTAACGTTTTCTTTGTATCTTAAACCTACAGCAGTTACTCCCGCAAAAAACATCAGACATAATGATGGGAATATAGCGTCTCTGTAAATACGTGTGGCATACTGTGCGCTCATAGCCGGGTTATACAGAAGTCCGAGGAACAAAAACAATCTGTGCCAATTTTTTTCAAGCACTGGTTTCAAAGCTTTTGCAGCAAAGGTAGAAGCTACTGCCCACAAGGTCATGTTGCCTGCCAGATATGGAACTCTGATAACATGTAAAAAAGCCAGCCAGACAGAAAAGAACATATGTTTTGAAATAGTCAGCCAGCCATAATCACCCAGCCATTTTCCCTCCACAATATTCTGGGCAGCAGTAAACATAAGATGGTCATCTATCGGTGCTAAAGGAGGGTAAACGGTTGCAAACTGCCCCCATGCAAGAACCAGCTTCAGTGCTACAGCCAAAGCCGCAATCCGCACAGCCAACCATTTGTTTATATCGTTATCTTTGAATAGTATTTTTTTCATTATCTGCACCTTTTATTTCAAAGCATAATTTACCTATTCTAATCATTATAGCACACATTTTACTCAAGATAAAGGTACAGTATTTAATTTTGTATAATAAAGTAATTTTCAACTAATTTTATTTTAAAATTTCTAATATTTTTACAAAGTTTAGAAATATATGTCAATGTTATTGCAAATTGGCCGAATTTATCTTATAATACTATGTTGTAAAACCATGTTTTGAATAGAGTTTTACAATAAATTTAATCAAATTTATTTGATTTATGAAAAGAGGAATGAATATGTCCAGAACTATAGGCGCAGTATCAAGAGGTATCAGAACACCTATCATCGTTGAAGGTGACAACCTTGTTGAAATCACAGTACAGAGCTTGCTGGAAGCTTTTGAAGAAGAAAACATTACAGTACACGACAGAGATATCGTAGGCGTTACAGAAGCAGTTGTTGCAAGAGCACAGGGTAACTACATCACTTGTGATGATATCGCAAAAGATGTTAAAGCTAAATTTGGCGATGATACAATCGGTCTGATTTTCCCTATCCTTTCCCGTAACCGTTTCTCCATCGTTCTTAAAGGTATCGCAAGAGGTGCAAAGAAAATTGTACTGATGCTGTCCTATCCTTCAGACGAAGTTGGCAACCACCTGGTAAGTCTTGACCAGCTGGATGAAAAAGGCATTAACCCTTGGTCCACAATCATGAATGAAGCTGAATACAGAGAACTGTTCGGCGAAAATGTTCACCCATTTACAAAAGTTGACTACGTAGCATACTACAAAGACCTCATCCTTGGTGAAAGCTGTGAATGTGAAGTTATCTTCGCAAACAGAGCTACAGATATCCTGCCATACACAAAAAGCGTTATCTGCGCAGACATTCACTCCCGTGCACGTTCCAAACGTCTGCTGAAAGCAGCTGGCGCTGAAAAAGTATACGGTCTTGATGAACTGATGACAGAATCCATCGACGGCAGCGGCTACAACGAAATGTACGGTCTGCTGGGCTCCAACAAAGCAACAGAAGAAAAAGTAAAACTTTTCCCACGCGATTGTGAAACATTCGTAACAGAACTGCAGGCAGCTCTTCTTAAAGCTACAGGCAAAATACTGGAATGTATGGTTTACGGCGACGGCGCTTTCAAAGATCCACAGGGCAAAATCTGGGAACTTGCTGACCCAGTTGTTTCACCTGGTTTCACAGATGGTCTCATTGGTCTGCCAAGCGAACTGAAACTGAAATACCTTGCTGACAACCAGTTTGCAGGTATGAAAGGCGAAGAACTGCGTGACGCTATGACACAGTATATCGCAAACAAGAAAAAAGACCTGATGGGCTCTATGGAAAGCCAGGGTACAACACCAAGACAGCTGACAGACCTTATCGGCTCTCTGTGTGACCTTACATCCGGTTCAGGCGACAAAGGTACACCTGTTATCTTTATTCAGGGTTACTTTGACAACTACTCAAACGAATAATCAATATTCATTTATAGAAAAAAGGACGCTTTACCGCGTCCTTTTTGTTTTTACATTTCCATTTTTACCAGATATTCAGTGGTGTCTTCTTCCAGTTTTTTATCCCCTGTCAGTTTAAAGCCGTGGCGCTGATAAAATCTGATGGCGCCTGCGTTTTTCTCCAAAGCCCACAGATATCTGCCACCTTGCTGTTTTGCACAGGCCAGCAGTTTTGCGCCTGTGCCGTTATTCTGCAGGGCAGGTTCTACAAACAGCTTTACTATTTCTTTCCCTTTTACCATCACAAAGCCCTGCACAGCTACATCTTCATACACCCAGATGTCAGCCAGCGTATTTTCATATCGCTTTGCCACGTTTTCCACTGTCAATTCCACAAAGTAAAACCATTCACTTTTAAATATAGGGAAAAAGTTCAGTCGGTAGTTGAACACTTCTATTTCTGCTATTCTGCCCAGGTCTTCTGCCTGTGCTTTTCTGATATTTGCCATAAAAATTCCTTTTCAAAACAAAACCGACCTGCGCAGGCCGGTTTTATATATTTTATCTGATTAAATCTTTAACCGCTTTGAAGCCTTCTACTTTTTCGAAAAGGTAACCGCCGATAAGCTGCATCATTTCAAAGTCTTCTTCGCTGTCGATATCCAGCACAGCTGTGTCTTTCATCTGATAGAGTACCCAGTCTGCTTCCCAGATGTTGCCTGTTGTATTGTTTTTCAGGAAATCTGCATCAAATACATAGATGGAAGCATTGAGGTCATAAACTGCAGGTGCCTGCTGACGTGCTGTATACCATACGCTGTCGATAGCTTTTTTGATTTTGCCATCTTCCTCTTTTACCATATTGAAATATGGACTGCGGCGTGATGGACAGCCAGAGATAGACAGCTGTCTTTCAGGGTGTTCAATCTTCAGTTTATAGGCGCCAAGTACATCGTGAATCTGGCGCAGTGGGCTTGTGATATCAAGGTCGATAAGGTAGTCGTATTTTTCGCCTGTCTTTTCTTCCATATATGCCAGTGACTGCTGGAAAACAGCCATTTTTGGCACTGTGTCACCGCCCAGTTCTTCAGGGCGTGGAATAAAGTAAACTTCTGGATATTTTGCAAGTACAAGGTCTGCAAGGTCCTGGCTGTCTGTGTTCAGACATACATCAACGTGTGCGTCTTCCACTTTGTCTTTAAAATTGAAAGATGATGCCAGTGTGTAGTAAACCAGTGGTTTGTCCAGAAATGTTTTCAGGTTTTTGTTTTTAAAACCCTTGCTGCCTGCACGGCCGCAGATTGTAATAAGAACTCTTTTCATATTATGCCTCCTTGCCCAGTGTCAGTGCCAGCACTTTATTGGCTTTTGTTGGTGTGTTGATGTTTTCAGCCTTGCCTTCCATAATGTCCAGCACGTTTCTCATTTCACGAACAAAACGCATGTTTGCTTCTTCGTTGCAGTTGATTACTGTGCCGTCAGCAAGTTTTACACTGCCTTTGCCGAATTCTGCTTCGATTGTGCCATCAGCAACAAACACTTCACAGGTGCGGCGGTATTCACGGCCGAAGTAGTCCAGATGAACTTCGCACAGTTTGTCCTGATAGCGTGCAATATAGATAGAAAGGTCGTCAGAGTCGATTTCAAGGTTGGAATATGTACCCTTGAAGTTGTAGCTTTCCACAGGGAAACCAAACAGGTCTGTCATATAGTCCAGTTCGTGAATAAGGTCGATAGTTACACCGCCACCCAGAGCTTTGATAGCAGAGTAGTTTTTGCGGTAGTCCTGTGTTGGGCGCCAGCCTGGCAGGTAGCTGGAGCAGATAATTCTTACAGAGAATGGTTTTTCATCTTTAAGAATTTCTTTCAGCTTCATATATGCACCACAGTAGCGCATTGGGCATGCGATATATGCATTTTCATCTGTAAGGCCCAGTTCATCAATATCGTAGATGGAATCTTCAAATATTGGTTTTTCAATAAAGAAGAATTTTGCTTTGCCTTTCAGGTCTTTCAGTGCGTTGTAATGCAGTGTTGTTGGGTTTGTGATAAATGCCAGGTCATAAACTGTGTCGTCCAGTTCCATAATCTGGTTATTGATAAGAGCCGCTACATCTTCTGGCAGTGGGCGTGGGGATGAGCGCAGTGCGCTTACTTCAAGGTCCAGGCCTCTTTCAGCTGCAACAGTGTGCAGATTGCGCAGATGGCGTGTGCCTATGGAGCCGATACCTACAAATAAAACTTTCATTATTCGATGCCCTCGATTCTGTCCATAATGCTGATTGTGTACAGGTCTTTTTCGTAAGAATATTTTGGTTCTTCTTTGCCTGCAACTACATTCAGGAAGTTCTGCATTTCGTCAACATAAGCATTTTCAACAATGTTGTCGGAATAGCGGCTGTCGTGTTCAAATGTTTCGTATGTATTGATAAAGTCTTTTTCTTTTGTTTCTGTGTTGAATTTGTACAGTGCTTTAGGGTTGCCTTCCCAGAACAGGTGCAGACCTTCGCCCATAACTTCCAGATTTCTTACAGCTTTTGGTGCAACGATATCAACCATAATCACACCGCGTGTGCCATTTTCGTGTGTAAGTGTTACAAAGTATCTGTCGTCAAAGTCGATTTCCAGACCTGTCATTCTGTCAGATACGGAGTACAGGTCTTTTACTGGGCCAAATGTGCGCAGAATCCAAGGCAGTTCGATGCCGAACAGTTCACGGCAACCGTTTGTACGTTTGTTGCTTACAAAGAAGTTTTTGTAGCTTTCCCATGGGTGCCAGTCTGGCAGGTACTGACCAACGTGGTAGATGTATGTAACAGGTTTGTCAAAGGCTTTCACTTCATTGTCGATAAATGTCAGTTCGCCTCTGTACAGCATTGTACTGGACAGGAACAGAACAGTTTCGTTCTTTTCAGCCAGAGCCATCAGTTCTTCATAGCCGTCTTTAACAAGGTTCAGTTCTGTGAAAGTGTTGATTTTGTTTTCAAGCAGTTCCTTGATAATTACATAGTGAGCAACAGGTGCTGTACATACAAATGCAACATCTGGGTTTTCTTTTGCAGCTTCAGAGATGCTTGTATATGTTTTATGACCCATTTCTTCAACCTGATTACGGCGTTCTTCTGTCATATCTACGCCGATAATTTCAACTGTTGGGTCGATACCTTTCAGCAGGCGGATACGTCTTTTGCCCATTGAGCCAAGACCTACGATAAGTGCTTTCATAGTTTTTTTCTCCTTATAAATCATAGAAAATTTTAATTGTATTATTTTCAGCGTAAACATATTCTGTTACGATTTTTACAATTTCTTCGCTGGCAATACAGCCTGCGTAATATGGATTTGTCACATTTTTACAGGTTTCCTTGTGTTCATCTGACAGCGCCTTGCGGATACCTGCCAGAATAGAGTCTGTTTCACCTGTGGTCTGAATTACATTTTCTGCAATAAAGCGGCCTTTCTGTCTGTCACCGATATTTACAGTAGGTGTGCCAAAGGCTGGTGTTTCCACCACACCTGATGAGGAGTTGCCCAGCACAATGGATGTGTATTTCATGGCTGACAGATAGCGTTTCAGCCCCAGTGAGAAAAATGCTTTTGCACGGTGAGAGTTTTTTTCACAGTACTTGTCCACCATTTCATTCAGTTCCCGCCCGCCTGCATCTGCATTGGATTTGGTGAAAATCAGATTGATATCTGTTTCGTCCAGTGCTTTCAGCATTTTTGCCATTTCATCAGTTGGCTTCGTGCCTTTCTGTGTTTCTGGATGGTAGGTAATCAGTGCAAATGGTACAAGATTTTTAAAACCAAGACTTTCTTCCAGTTCTTCCAGTGACAGCAGTGGTACATTGTGGATGTTTTCGTTGCCCAAACCGCCTACATTGTGTACTGTGGCAGGGTTTTCACCCAGCTGGATAACGCGTTTTGTGCTGTCAGGACAGGATGGGAAATGGAGATTTGCCATCTTTGTCATGCAATGGCGATAAAAATCATCTTTGGCACCAACTGTTACATCCCCGCCGGAGATATGTGCCAGCGGTACAGACAGTGTGGATGCCGCTGTGCATACAGCAAACATTTCGTATCTGTCACCCAGCACAATCATCATATCTGGGCGGTCAGCCATCAATAATTCACTGAAAGCCTGCACAGTGTATGCAATTGTCTGTGCTGTTTCATATTCGCCACTGCCGAATTTCATAATATCTATTCGGTGTGCTATCGGAAAACCGTCTTTTTCAATTTCTTCCACAGTATTGCCGTACTTTTCCATAAGATGGGTACCTGTGGCAACAAGGCATAGCTGAAGCCTGTCACTGTCGTGGATTCTTTTTATCACCGGGCGCAACAGACCATAATCAGCACGTGTGGAGGTGACAACCATAATTTTTTTCATATAATAAATCCTTTTAGATTTAAATTTTACAGCTCGATAAGTTCGTCCAGAGAGAAGTCACGTTTTGCAACCTGACCCAGAACTTCGTACCAGCGCATTGGGCTGATGCCGTTACCTGGACGTTTTACTGTGATGTTTTCTTCTGTGAATACTTCACCAGCTTTTACAGGCACTTTAGCAACGATGGATTTTCTTGCGATATCTTTGTTTTTAGCTTCGGATTCTGTAACTTTTTTCACGCCGTCACCAAGAGCAACTTCTGTTTTTCTGATGGATTCAACCAGTCTGAACAGTTCTTCCGGTGCCATGGACGCCTGATGATCAGGACCTTCCATTGTTTTGTCCAGTGTGAAGTGTTTTTCAATAACTGTTGCGCCAAGGGAAACTGCTGCAAGTGGAGCTTCAAGACCGAGAGTGTGGTCAGAGAAACCAACTGCTGTGCCAAAGTTTGCCTTGATATCCAGCATAGCTTTAACGTTTGCGTCTTTCAGTGGTGTTGGGTATTCTGTGTTGCAGTGGAGAATTGTGATTTCGCCTGCGCCGTTCTTTTCCAGAATTTCCAGAGCATCTTTGATTTCGGAAATTTCGCACATACCTGTGGACATAATTACAGGTTTGCCAAGGCGTGCCACTTTTTCAAGGTATGGCAGGTTTGTAACTTCGCCTGATGGAATTTTCCACACTGGCATATCCAGCTGGGCAAGGAAGTCGATAGAGTCCATATCAAATGGTGTAGACAGGTACATAATACCGATGGAGTCGCAGTATTCTTTCAGCTGACGGTGTTCTTCAAAACCGAAATGGAGTTTTCTTACCATTTCCAGCTGGCTTTCTGCTTCGCCTGTTGTGTCTTTCTGATATTCTGCTTTTGGTGCGAAACGGCTGATAACCAGTTCTGGCACAGCTGTCTGATATTTTACAATATCAGCACCTGCTGCTTTTGCAACATCTGCCATTTTTTTGGCAAGTTCAAATGAACCGTTATGGTTAACGCCTGCTTCTGCTATAATTAAAACTGACATAGAATTTCTCCTTATTAGTTGTATTTACATAGTTAATTGTATTTTATCACATTTTTATAACAAGTAAAAGAGAATTTGTAAAAATAAGGCTAAAGTTTTATCGAATTACGCATAAAAATATAAAAACGGACAAGGTTTACCTGTCCGTTTCTTTTTATAAGTTAATTACTTTTGCCCCCAGCAGTTCTGCGTCCTCTTCGTTATGTGTAATCACCATCAGCAGGCGGCCATTTAAATTTTCTTTTACCTGACTGATAACCTGCCGGCGTGTTTCATCATCAAGGCCTTTGAATGGCTCGTCCATAAACACAGCATCACTGTCACTGACAAGGGCGCGCAGTATTGCCACACGGCGTTTCTGCCCACCGGACAGCTGTGACACAGGGCGATGGATTTCCTCCTCTGCCAGCCCCATTTTCTGCATTTTTTCTGTCAGAACAGCTTTGTCAGGACTATCCATAACAATGGCCAGATTCATAATGGCAGACAGCTGTTCGCACAGCCTGTCTTCCTGAAATACTGCGGAAAACTTTGCATTTTCCAGCCCTGTGATTTCCCCACTGTCAGCCTTTAAAAGTCCCAACAAAACATTGAACAATGTGGTTTTGCCACGACCTGACTGACCCATTATACAAATAGGCTGTGAAGAATCCAAAGTAAGATTCACATCGTCCAGCACCACTGTTTCACCATAGGACTTGGAAAGATTTTTAATTTCTATAACCATAACCGCCTCCTATAAATATCCGTCTGTGATTCTGGCTGTGATTTTGTCTAGCAGCCACAGGAAACCTTTTTCAACAATAAAGCTGATAAGTACAATTACCACTGTCCACGCAAACATTTCAGGTGTGTCCATATATAGCTTTGTTTCATATAGCCGATTACCCATAGAGCCGTTTGGCAGACCTATTACTTCTGCCGCAATACCACTTTTCCAGCAGAGGCCCAATGATGTGGTGCAGGCCGCTGTAAAATAAGGCAATATCTGTGGAATGTAGATATATTTGATTTTTTTGGAACGGGACAGACGGAAAACCTTTGCCATTTCCAGCAGATTCTTATCCACCTGTGTAAAGCCTTCCAGCATATTGATATACACAATAGGCATTACCATAAGGAAGGAAATGCAGATTGACAGGTTTCCACCACGCACCCACAATAACGCCAGAATAATAAATGACGCCACAGGCACAGCTTTAATAGTGCTGAACAGCGGTGCAAAGATATATCTTGCCCATTCAAATGCCGCAGACAGCGCCGCCAGAGCCACACCCACCACAATGGCAATGGCAAAGCCCAGCAAAATTCTGGTTAACGAAAATATTATTGCAGACCAAAACGCTGATTGGCCGCAAAGGATAATCAGCGCTTTGGTTGTAGCTAACGGAGATGCCAGCAGTACTTCTTTGCCTATTTTCATAGCGGCGTACTGCCATACAGCAATCCAGAAAAATACACCTGTTAACTTTTTAAGTTTATTAGCCCAGATAGTAGAAGGCTTCATCAGGCATTGTACCTCCAACGGATGCAGGGTTCTGGTCAAACAGAACTGTGCAGTAATTGTTTACCAGTGCTTTCATTTCTTCACCTGTTACGCAAGTGATGTTACACTGTGGGATAGCTTTTTTAGCAAGTGGTTCTTTTGCAACGATGCCGTATTCTGCAACCCATGCAGCAGCTTCGTCAACATTTTCTGTTACATATTTTGTGGAAGCAGCGTAGTCAGCAAGGAATACGTCGAATGCTTCTTTGTTTTCTTCGATAAATGCTTTTCTTGCAACCAGAACACCTGTGATAAGTTTCTGGGCAGAGATTTTGCCCCATTCTTCTGTCATATCAAGGCAAACTGTTACATTGGCATTCTGTGCCTGAACAGCTGTTACATAAGGCTGTGGCAGCATTGCAACCATATCGCCTTCTGCAGATGCCAGCAGTGCACCAACCTCTGTAGCTTCGCTTTTGAATTCGATTGTTACATCTTTGTCTGGGTCGATGCCGTTTTCAGACAGGATGTGGCGCAGTGTGTATTCAGGTGTAGTACCTTTGCCTGTTGTGTAGATTGTTTTGCCTTTCAGGTCTGCGATAGACTGAACAGAATCACCAATCTGTACCATATAAAGAACGCCCAGTGTGTTTACTGCAACAACCTGTACAGCACCTTCTGTTTTTGCATACAGTGTAGCTGCTACGTTTGCAGGAACTGCCGCAACATCAAGAGCACCCTGAATCAGCAGAGGGTTGATTTCCTGTGCTGTACCGAACATTTCAACATTGTAAACATTGCCTGTGTAAGCTTCGTCAGCATTGTTAGCTTCGGCATCTTTCATCAGCTTTGTCATACCCATTGTTGTTGGGCCTTTCATACCTGCAATTGCAAATGTAGCTGTAGCTGGCGGTGTGTTGTCATCAGCATTTGATTCAGATGAGCATGCTGTAAAAACAGACAAACACATAACCATAGCCAAAATTAAACTTAAAACTTTTTTCATAGTTAATAACCTTTCTTATGCGCCACCCGGCGCTATGATTTAGTACACATATAATATCACAGTTTATAGAAATGTTATGTTGCCATAGCAACATAGTTTGTTAAATTGTAATCAAGTCACAAAAGTAATAATTAAGTTAAGTTTACCACAATTATAACTGAAAATAAATCTGCAAAAGCATACCAAAAAAAGAAAGAGGTGGTAGCCTCTTTCTTTTTTGTTCGCAATTATAAAATCAGTCTCTCAACCTGAGTTTTAAATTAACAATATTATACCATAAAACCTAGTTTTTTTCAACTGGCTTTACTATTGTGTGTTTTACACGCTGGCTTTCTTCAGCGCGTTTAGCATCATTGAATCTGTCTACAGTACCTACAAGGTAACCTGTGATACGGCGGATTCTTTCAAATTTTACGCCTTCGCCTACAAGGCCTGTTTCTGGATTATAGTTAGCCATAATGTTACCTCCTGTAAATTAAACCAATGGGTTTGGAATTCTGTCTGCTTCTTCGTCAGGGTTGCCACACTGACCAAGAGTAGACGCATTGAGATGTTTGTAAAGACCAAGTTTCTGCAGTTTTTCCAGCGGCACGCCTTCGCCGTCACGTCTGCCGCAACGTGGGCAAACATCGCCGATGATACCGTTGTAACCACATACAGGGTCGCGGTCAACTGGGTGGTTGATAGCGCCGTAGCCAATGCCGTATTCTTTCATTGCACGTACAACTGCTTCAAATGCTTCAAGGTTCTGGCTTACATCGCCGTCCAGTTCCACATATGTGATGTGACCTGCATTTGTAAATGCGTGGTATGGTGCTTCCAGTCTGATTTTGTCAAAGGCAGAAATGCTATAAGCAACTGGAATATGGAAAGAGTTTGTATAGTAATCTTTATCTGTAACGCCTGGAATAAGACCAAAGCGTTTTTTGTCCATTCTTACGAAACGGCCGGACAGACCTTCAGCAGGTGTTGCCAGCAGTGAGAAGTTAAGACCTGTTTTTTCGCACATTTCGTCTACAACTTTTCTCATGTAGCCCACAATTTCCATACCTTTTGCCTGATATTCTTCGCCTTCACCATGGTGGTGACCATAAAGTGCTGTAAGTGTTTCAGCAAGGCCGATAAAGCCGATGGAGAGTGTGCCGTGTTTCAGTACTTCGCCTACTTCATCATCTGCACCCAGTTTTTCACTGCCAAGCCATACACCCTGACCCATAAGGAATGGGAAGTTGCGCACTTTTTTCTTTCTCTGGATTGCAAATCTATCCAGCAGCTGTTTGCCGCACAGGTCCATATATTTTTTCAGGTTGCGGTAGAATTCTTCTTCATCACCTTTTGCTTCGATAGCAAGTCTTGGCAGGTTGATGGATGTGAAGGAAAGGTTACCACGGGAATATGTGATTTCGTTTGATTTGTCAAAGTTGTTTGCGACAACACGTGTACGGCAACCCATATAGCCGATTTCAGTTCTTACATCATCTGGATTATAGCTTGCCAGATTGAATGGAGCATCCTGGAATGAGAAGTTAGGGAACAGACGTTTTGCACTTACTTTGATAGCCAGCTGGAACAAATCGTAGTTAGGGTCACCAGGATTGTAGTTGATGCCTTCTTTTACTCGGAAAATCTGGATAGGGAAAATTGGTGTTTCACCGTGACCCAGACCAGCTTCTGTTGCCAGCATAACATTTTTCATTACCATGCGGCCTTCAGCAGATGTGTCCATACCGTAGTTTACAGATGAGAATGGTGTCTGTGCACCAGCACGGGAATGCATTGTGTTCAGGTTGTGAATCAGTGCTTCCATTGCCTGATATGTGGCTTTGTCTGTTTCTGGTTCTGTTTTCTTCAGGGCAAATTTCTGTGCTTTTTCAGCAACAGCTTTGTCACCTGTAAGTTCTGTCAACATTTCCAGTTCAGCTGCCAGATATTCACTGTCAGATACCAGTGCAGGTATTTTGCCTGTTTTTTCTGTGATAGCCTGTGACATTTCTTTCAGCTGTTCGATATCAACTGGACATTCCACGATTTCACAGTATTTTTCAATATTTTTAAGGTACAGCTTTTTATATGTTTTTGCTACACCGTCTGCCAGACCGTAGTCAAAGTTTACAACACTCTGACCGCCATGCTGGTCGTTCTGATTTGACTGGATAGCAATACATGTCAGCGCTGAATAGCTGGCAATGTCGTTTGGTTCACGCAGGAAACCGTGACCTGTGGAGAAGCCATCCTTGAACAGACGTTTGATATCAATCTGTGTACATGTTGTTGTCAGTGCATAGAAATCAAAGTCGTGAATATGGATGTAGCCATCTTTATGTGCCTGTGCCTGGTCTGGAGCAAGAAGGAACTTGAGATAATAGTCTTTTGCACCTTCGGAACCGTATTTCAGCATTGTACCCATTGAGGTGTCACCGTCAACGTTGGCATTTTCACGCTTAACATCACTGTTGAGAGCATCTGAGAATGTGATTTCGTCAAAAATCTTCATCAGACTTGTATTTCTTTCACGGATGTTGTTTCTGGATGCACGGTAAAGAATATATCTTTTTGCAACAGAGTCAAAGCCTGCTTTCATCAGCTCAACTTCAACCTGGTCCTGAATTTCTTCAACTGTAGGTGTAATGTTGCCACCCATATCCAGAAAGTGTTTTTCTACGTTTAAAGCGATTTCGTCAGCTTTGGCAAAATCCATTTTGCCGTCTGCTTCCATAGCTTTTAGGATAGCCATTTTGATTTTGGATATATCATACATAACCACACGGCCATCTCGTTTTATAATACCATTTAACATGTCATAACCCCATCTATTTTTTAGTCATATATCTCCAACATATAGTTGCAGTATTAATTATACACTCACTATATATTGTGTGTCAAACGAAAGACAGTTGACTTTTTGTACAAAAAACAGACTAAATATTCTATACATAAATTGCCATTACCCTATTGCAAAACTTAAAGTGGGCATACACTGACAAATTTTTATATGGTTTAGCCATAAAATGTATCGCTGTTGCACAAAATATATAAAAAAGGGCACCAAAAGGTGCCCTAAATATAGTATTCAATTAGTCGATTACTCTGCCTGCGCCTTTACGTGCAACATTCAGTTTTTCCAGACAGTAGTCGCCGTAAAGTTTTTTCATAGCTGTTTCAAATGCATCTTTTGCTTCGTCAGCTACACAGCACAGAACCATCCAGTTTGGTGCTTTTGTTTTGCAGTGCCATTTAACAGCGCCGCCAACAGATTCTTTTTCGATTTCTTTTGTTGTTTCAACAGATGGGCTGCCCATACCTTCCACAGCATTTGCAGCGTAAATTTCGCCAAAGTTTTCCTGTGTGAAGTAGTCCATAAGGAAGAGAGAAGCTTCTTTGTCTACTTCTTCCATTTCTGCCAGTTTTTCATAGAATTCTTTTTCTGTCAGAGTTTCGATTTCTTTGCCCAGTTTTGCCATGAAAGCGTCCAGACGTGGGTCTACCTCTTCTTCAGGCATATCAACATCTGTTTCACCTACGATAACAACATACAGGTTTCTGTCTGCCATATCTGGTGTGATTTCTGTAATAACTTCTGCGTCAGCATCTGTAAAGTCGCCTGTTACAGCAACACCACGGAGAGAAGCATAAACATCTGTAGCATAGGAATCAACCATAATGTGGTTTGCCAGCGCCCACTGTACAATTTCAGCCAGTTCTTTTTCTGTTCTTTCGCCGTTGAAAGATACATCGTTGATGATGTATGCCACAGCTGTTGCCAGATGTGCTGGTTCGTCAAGACCATAGCCTGGCAGTGTATCACAGTCGATGTAAAGGTCCATACCCTGAATTCTGCGGTAGCCTTTTTCCATAAATGCCTGCTGAACGCCACGGATAACACCGATTGTAAATTCGCTTTCCATGCCGTATGGGCCATGTGCGTACAGGTCGATGTTGTCTTCGCCCAGATGGTCACGGCAACGTACACGGGAAATGTTTGTGCCGTTTTCTGTACATACACAGATAAAGTCTTTGTCTGTTGGGATAGCTACATCAGCGCCGTCGCCAGCCAGCAGTACACTATATGGGATAGCATACATGCGGCAGTTTCTTTTGAATTCATAAATCTGACCAAAAACTGTCAGCGCTTCTTCGTATCTCATTTTGTTGTCGTAAAGTTTATCTTCACCATAGTAGCTTACAAGAACGTCGTTATATTCGCCGTTCATAACTGCTTTAAGAATTTTTTCAGTCTTCTGCATTTTCTATACCTCGTTTATATAAAAAATATTCGTTTTAACACTAAAAAACATTATATCATACTTTTTATAAAATAGTAAATATAAAAAGTGAAACTATTATAATTGCACAGCAGAAAATATGATGCTACAATATATTTATAAAAGCAAAAGAGGGGCACAGCTATGAAACCTGAACACAAAATAATAGAAATTGCACCTAAAACATGGTGTATCAGTGAATATAAACTGGTTAATGCCTTCGTGGCAGAGGGTGATGATTTTGCCGCTGTTATTGACACTGCCTGCGGCATCGGCGATATTGGTGCTGTTGTAAAACAGCTGACAGACAAACCTGTAAAAATCCTGCTGACGCACAACCATTTTGACCATACAGGTGGTATTTATCACTTTCCACAGGCACAGGTTTATATGCACGGTGCTGACGACGGACTGATGAATAAAATGATGCATATGTCCAATGACGGCACATTTAACGGACTGCGAGATTTCTACATCCGCACAAGAGGTCCTGTACGCTGTCCTGAATATGCCGTGGAAGACCTGTTGGCACTGATTCCAAATCCGGCACCATCAAGTGAATTTGAATGGACCGCTGTAAACCACGGCGATGTAATCGATTTAGGTGGCAGAAAACTTACAGTTATACACACCCCTGGCCATACAGATGGTGGCGTGTGCTATCTGGACACAGAGGCAAGAATACTCTTCAGCGGTGACACTGTAAACAACAGCATTATTTTGATGCGCCAGCCAAACAACGGCACCGCACTGATACAGCAATATCATGATACAGTTGCAAAACTGTGGGCTATGGAGAAAGACTTTGATGTGCTGGCCATCGGACACGACGGTGATATCATTCCAAAGGGCATAGTAAAAGATTATCTGGACCTTACCGAAGGTCTGCTGGATGGCAGTATTACAGGCGAATACAAGGAAACTGGTTTCCGCAAAGGTGATGTTGCCGCAAAAGGCGCCGCAGAGCTGTGGTACCAGTGTGATGCATAAACAACAAAGCGACTCTGAATATCAGAGTCGCTTTTGATTATTCTGTAATACCTTTGTCTTTCAGGTGAATTTCTGTGCCGTCTGGTTCCTGAATAGTCACATTGTTCAGCTGTGAAATCAGGCTTGCACGGAAGCCTTTTACATATTCTTCACGCAGTTTTTTCTGTTCAGCTTTTTCTGCTTCTGTCAGACCTTCTGCTTTGCTTTTTCTGTAAAGCTCGTTAATTCTTGCAATTCTTGAATCTATCATAATTTATTATCTCCTGTAGCATAATAGATTTATTTTACCAAAATTCAGTCAAATTATCAATAGTACAAAATTTTCATATTATTTTAACAAACACTTACTATAATATCATAGTATTAAATATTTTATGTGAGGTAATAAATGGCAACAGAAAACAAGAAGAGATATTCCGTAGGGGAAGAAATATTCAACAGTGTGTCCCACGGGGTTTCTGCACTGGGTGCTATTGTAGGCTGTAGTGTAATGGTTACAATGGCGGCATGCTTTGGCAACTTAAGGGCAGTGGTTACCAGCCTTGTGTTTGGGCTTTCGCTGATAGTAATGTACACTATGTCTACTTTGTACCACGCCTTCCCTTTTGAAAAGGTGAAAAGGATATTCCGCATTTTTGACCATTCTTCAATACCACTGCTGATTGCCGGCAGTTACACACCGTTCTGCATTATTCTGTTGGATGGGAACACAAAAGGCATTGTGGTAGCTTGTGTTGTATGGCTGTGTGCCATACTTTCAATAGTACTGAATGTGGTAAATCTGGACAGATTTGAAAAGCTGAATCTGGCACTGTATGTATTTATGGGATGGGCGGCACTGTTTGCATTGAAAGATATTGTTCTGGCGCTGCCACAAAACGGCTTTATATTACTGGCGGCTGGAGGTATATCCTACACTGTGGGAATTATTTTTTACAAAATGGCAAAGATTCCATATATGCACAGCGTGTGGCATCTTTTCGTAACACTGGGCAGCCTGTTACACTTTCTGTGTGTGGTGATATATGTATTGCCTATGACATATTAAAACTGAAATATTGATAAAATTTTATCCGGGTGATATAATCTATATATTACCCGGATATTTATTTGGAGGTGTACCCAAGCGGCTGAAGGGTGCGGATTCGAAATCCGCTAGGGTGGGCAACCATCGCAAGAGTTCAAATCTCTTCACCTCCGCCAGAGGCTGTGCCAGTTGCACAGCCTTTTAATGATATATACGCTATTTGCTTTAAATAAAAGGAGACACAAATGAAAACCAGACAGAGTAATTTTGCAGAAGCCAGTTCCGCAGCTATACTTATAAGCCTTGTGGTGCTGTCACTGATTGCAAATGTATTTTTCAAACAGGAAGCGTCTACAACAGGCAGGGTGGAAATACGCTTTCCAGCTTACGAAACAGAGTCAGAGGCAGTAAACAAAGCCATGCCTTTTGTTATGAACATCACCATGCCAGAGGGCTGGGAAGTAAAAACTGAAGGCAGTATGGAAAGCTACCCGGAAATAAATGCATACAACCCATATTTTCTGTATATGGACGATGAACAGATAGGCAATATTTCTTTCAATGTTTTCACACCGCCTGCAGAAGAGGTGGAAAATGTAAAATATCACCAGTACGTATGGCCTGTAATTGACAGTGCAATATACAATAACACCGGTAAATTTGAAATAAGCACATATATGATTGTGCGTCTGACAGACAAGTTTGAAGCAGGTTACTGCAAACTGTCTGATGGTGAAAAAACAGCAGAAGCCATTCTGTGTTATAACAAAGACCTGAAAAACATGGCTGTTATTACACTTGATGAAGGACTTATGAGCGAAGAAGACCTGCAGCAGCTTTGCCTGTCTTTAAGCTTTACAGCTATGTAAAAACATAACCCCCGACCATTCAAGGCCGGGGGCTTTTTATTTGTCAGTTGTTTTTCTGTGCGTATTTTATGCAAGCCTGACGTACCCATTCAAGACGGTTGTCGTCAATATCGTGTGGTACTGTGCAGTCACAGCCTATCATGATACCTGTCTGCCCTGCTTCGTCCAGAATTTTATAGGTGAATTCTTCCACCTCTTCCTGTGTGCCTGTGTAAATTACTGTGTCCTGTTCAAAGCCGCCAAATACAGCTTTGCCACCAAAGAGTTTTTTGCCTTCTGCCAGTGACACACCCTCTGCGTGAACAGCCCAGTTAAAGCCTGCTATGTCATAATCTTTGAACAGTTCCAGATTATTGGCTTTGCCTGCATAGCCGCAGATATGCAGAAGGTTGATATCGCTTAATGTATTGGCGTGAGCGATAACCTTTTTGTCGCTTGGTGTGATATATTCTCTGTAAATATCGTCTGGGAAATAATGGGACTGATTGTTTACAGAGAAATACAGGCCGTCAGCACCACATTCTTTAACCAGCATTTCGTTCAGTTTCATAATAGTATCACCGATAATATCAAGGGCTGCAAGGAATGACTGTGGGTCTTCTTTAAGATATCCCAGCAGCTTGGTTTTATTGTCTTCGCCACGGAAAATCTGGTCAAAGCTGGTGCGCAGAACCATAAAAGGAGAAAAGCCTGTTACATATTTTGGTGCTTCGCTGTCTTTGTAATAGGTCAGAACTCTTTCTGTAAGTTCTTTGGATTTAAGCATCCAAGCAGAATCCATTGCAGGCGGAATTATGTTTCGCAGGTCTTTTGCGTCTTTTACCATGGAAACATCCACAACCATAATCATAAGGGAGTCGTTCATAACTTTGATAACATCAGGGTCAAAGTCTTTTCTTGCTTTTTCATGGCCGATGATATTTCTTTCAAAAACATCAGGGTCTTCCAGACCTGTCATCCATTCCTTGTACGTTGTAAAATGATGAAAAAATGCCACAGGGGCGCGGTCTACAGGTTTATTGTTAAGAAAATTGAGGAAACGTTCTTTTTTATTCATGGTAAACCTCCATATTTTATAAATCACGATATATTGTTGCTTTAAGTATACCACAAATATACCACAAACAAAAACAAAAGCAGGTGAGAAAATTCACCTGCTTTTTTGTATAAGTTATATTAATCTGCTTTTTCCTGTTCGGCTTTCAGCTTTTTCCAGAATGGAATAAACCGCAGTATAGCACACAGCATAGCACCTGTGTCTGCCACTGGTGTAGCCCATGCAATACCGTTTACACCTACAAGACTGTTCATAAAAATCATAACAGGAATATCCAGACCACCTTTTCTCAGCAGAGACAGAAGCAATGGCTGCAATTTTTTACCTGTGGACTGGAACATTGTGATGATAATCATAGTTACAGACACACATGGTGTTGTGATACAGATAATTCTCTGGAACAGCTGACCATACTGTACTGTAAGAGGGTCGTTGATAAATGCTTTTACCAGAGGACCTGCACAGGTAATAAGGAACACTGTACCAGCTGTAGCCACAATCATGCTGTATTTGAAAGTTGTTTTGATGCTTTCCATCATACGTTTGTAGTTTTTCGCAGAATAGTTATAGCCGATAAGTGGCAGAACACCCTGACTCATACCTGTTGCAATGGCAAATGCCAGCATATCGATTTTCTTTGCAATACCAATACCTGCAACAGCTTCGTTACAGTAGCTTGCCATAAGGCGATTCATTGTAATGTTGGAGAATACACCCATAAAGTTCATCATACAGCTTGGCAGACCAACCAGCAGAACTTCTTTTGGGATACCCATACCCCATGTGTAGTTTGCAGGGTTAAGGCTGATAACAGATGCGCCGTGTTTGGAACGGATAAGCATTACGAAATACAGTGTAGCCGTAAGGTTTGACAGCATTGTAGCAATAGCCGCACCTGCAACTTCCAGACCAAAGAACTGAATGAACAGCGGGTCAAGGAAGATATTCATAATACCGCCCATTGCCATACCGATACTTGCCTGGCGGGAATGCCCTTCACCGCGGACAAGGTGTGCCAGCAGTGCATTGAGAACTGTAGGGATACCACCTATTGTAACTGTCCAGAACAGGTACTGACTACAGTAACCGAATGTGGCATCGTTTGCACCAACCATTGGCAGTACTACAGGGCGCACAAGGTAGAGAATAACGCCATATACAGCGACTACTATAGTGGCTGTCCATATGCTGAATGCGGCAACGTGTCTGGCTTTGTCCTCATCTCCTGTACCAAGACAGCGGCTGATAAGGGATGCGCCACCAATACCAAAAAGG
>JAZQYH010000085.1:0-2564 GCA_045633415.1 Oscillospiraceae bacterium
GCTTTAAGCTGATTAAAAGCAGTAGTAATCTGTGCTTCAAAAGTTTCAATCTCATTTTCTACGGCTGTAAGCCTTGCAATAGCTTCTTCATATTCAATCTGGTGATTATTGGCCCAGTCAATTATCTCATTGGCCTTTACAATAATCGTATTGTAAGAAGCTAAAAGAAAATCAAGATTGAGTTCGTGAAAGTCCGTATATGGGTACTTATTAAAGAAGCCTGTCTGGCCCTGTGTTGACTGTACCGTGATAGGTGATATAGCCATATCTGTACCCCCTTATGTGTAGATCATAATACAAAATTCTTTAAGAAACATATCAGTGATGCGGCTGTATATATTCCAGTAACCAAGATCAAGTTCACTTTCTAGCATTTGCTGTGAAGTTGTCACGCCTATGTTGCCATGAATGCGCCCAGCATGCACGCCAGTATTGTCAAGGGTGCTGGTATTATTTTCAGTCGTGTCATTGTCGATAGTTTCTGAAGAAGTAACTTTATCCTTCGGTTGATAGCTCGAAGAATCAAAGGCACTAACGTCAGTTGTGACCGTTCCTGAAGTGCTGGTCTCATTCGTGCCAGTGGTGCGTGAAGTGCCATCACTGTCAAGAGTGTCAGTCCAGTTTTCATGGCGGTCATAGTTTTCAAGTGGTGCGTACTCAATAGCAAGTGCGTCAACCCATCTTTGAAATGTTGCCTGCTCTCTGTCAGCCCATACAGAGATAAAATTCTGCAGCGCCCAAGGGTCCGAGTATAATACTTCAAACTCACCACCCTGAAGTAAAATGTTATCTGTTAGTGTCTGTTTAGCAAGGCCTTCAGGAAGTGTTAAGCCCTTAAAAAGATCATCACCTATATTATTGAAGAAGGCATTACAACCAATTAAAGTAAGTTTTGCACTACTCATTAGCTTCACCCCCTTCTTCTGGTGCGTTTCCATAACGTAACTTAGCCGACAAAGTTATATTAGGAAACAACTGCTTTACTTCCTTTATAGATGAATCCAAAGTATCAATCCATATAATGGACCTTGCTTTTGCATCAATTTCAGTGCTTTCTGCTTCTGACTGTACCAGCCTTTCCTTCTTCTGATATGGAATAGTAGGAATACCGATTTCTCTATCAAAATCGTTAAGAAGCGTCTGAAAGTCCTGAAGTAAGTCGTTAGTTATATAGTTATTCTTCATTGAATCCCTAAACCAAGTCTGGAAGGGTGATACATCACCTTTACTGGAAGGATCATCAAAAATCCTAGAATCATATATAACTGCAGGTTCACCTTTATTGATCTGGTCAAGTAACTTCTTTAGGGCCTGCGCAGCGCCCTTAGTTTTTGCACCAAGTAAGTATGCAAGCTTACTGTTGACGATTGAAGAATTGATACTAACGTCAAGCATTGACAACTTTTCAGCGTAATACTCGATAATATCCCAAACGCCAAAATAGTCAGGTGTAAGCTTTAGAAGTTCGCAATCACTTCCTATTGTAAATTCCTTTTCCAGTAATGGATTGGCAACCAGTGCAGATGTGGGCTGATAGTAAAAATCATAACCCTTTAAGCTGCAAGGTTGGAAAGACAATCCAAACTTATCATCATTAAATATGGCAATGTAACCATATTTGAAAAGGCAATACACAAAGAAGTCTTTAGTTTTTCCTTCCCATTCTGCAGGTACTTCAAAATCAATAACAGAAGCTGCACGCTGGAAAAGTGATCTTGACCAAAACCAGAATGACTTATTATTTTTTGCTTTTATGCTACTGGGCGAAAAACGCCCAGCAGCTAAATTTATGTTTTGATAATTTAGTGGTGCATAGTTCATAAAAGCACCCCCTTCGATCAGCCTTCGCCGCCTTCACCATCATCAGAAGCAGGGTCAGCCATAATGAAGATTACTGCATTCTCTGTGAAGTCATTGATAGCATTCTTGCTGAATGACCACCACATATTGCGGTAATGTTTTCTTGCTTCAAGTGGTGTAGTAGAAGCAGCTTCAAGCTGATAATCGATCATAATAGCGTCAGCGTCGTAGATCATACCTACAACATAATCAAGCTCTACTTCAGTGCCAACTGTCTGTGCTGTGCCTGCTGTATTAGGAATAGCAGGTACTACATCAATAGCAGCGCCAGCGTTAAAGTTCTGCCAGTAATCAACACCCTCATATTGGGTATTGATGTCAAGATACTCAGGTCTGAAGATTTCAGGAAGTACCATAGCTTCAGCTTCTGTAAATAGTGGCTGATACAGCATAACTCTCTGACGATCGTAAGGTGTATGACGAAGAAGCACATAAGACTGACCGCCTACAGTCTTAGCGGGTGACCAGTGATACTTAGCACTTCTGTAAGTCATAAGTCTTGACTGCTCTTTGAAAGTAGCAACAAAGAACGCAAGGAACTCTTTGAGGTATGTACTGCGAAGCTGTGCAGAAGTATAAGCTGTGCCAAAACGGCTATTAAATGCAGCAGTAAGATTGATAACACGGCCGTTAGCTGCGCCTGCTGCTGTATCAAGATCATAAACACCTGCAATGTGGTTAAGGATAGTCATTCTGTTGAACGC
>JAZQYH010000086.1:0-3652 GCA_045633415.1 Oscillospiraceae bacterium
ATAAAGGGTAACGTTGATCTAGATAGGTGCTACACAGATTTTCCAAAACTGATAAAGGGGGTGCATATGAATGGTTATTGATGTTTATTCAGGGTTTTCTAAAGCGATAAATTCAACAAAGCAGCCTTCTGGGGGCAGGTCCATAAATGTTACCTTAAAGGAGGGCTGCAGCGTACTCAATCCAATCTTTATACTGCATGGCTATAGCCTTGCAGATAATTATGTAAAGTGGGGTGCTAGGTATTACTATATTGATGATATTGTGATTCTTCATAATGAAGTTGCAGAATATCACTGCAGCACTGATGTGCTGGCAACCTTTAAAAGTGATATTGGGGCTTCAACGCAGTATGTCACAAGGTCAGCTTCTTCGTATAATCTAAAAGTTATGGATACAAAATATCCAACACTTGCAGACACTGATGAAAATATAGTTGACCTTTCTGGTATATCGTCAGGTATTGACGTAGATAATGGCACGTTTGTCCTGGGTCTTAAATCAAAAGATAGTGATACTGGCGTTGCTTTTTATGCTATGACGCCTGCAGAGTTTGGGGATTTTTGTGCTTTTCTATATGGAGATACTTGGCTTACTGCGCAAGATATATCTGTCACACTTCAGAAAATGCTTAATGACCCTTTTGACTATATTATAAGTTGTAACTGGTATCCGTTCCCAATAACTTATACTGCAAGAGATGTTTATTTCGGATTTTTTGACTGGACTGGTCACCAAATGGCCAGAATACCAGAAAGCGGAAGGCTAAAAAGCTTCCTTGCTTCTGGCACACTTCCGCAGCACCCACAAGTAGCAAGGGGTACTTACCTTAACGCTTCACCTTATACTAGGCTTGAACTTGACCTTTATGCTTTTGGTAAAGCCGTACTTGACCCAAATAGATTTTTAGATTCTAGATCATTTTCAGTCAATCTACTTATTGACCTATTTACTGGTGTCGGTACTGTTAAAGTACAAAGTACTACCGGCATAGTATATCAGGCTTGTGCTACTTGCAGCGTACCAATCCAGTTATCACAAACAAGGACAGATTTGACAAGGCCACTTATATCACTGGCTGGCGCTGCAGTTGGATATGCTACAGAAAATTATCTTGGCATGTCGGCTTCTATTGCTGACGCTGTAAAGGGCGCACTTCCTCAAATATCTTCTATCGGTGCAGTCGGTAGCATATCAGCCTATTCTTTTAACAATCCTAAAATTGACTGCATATTCTATAGAATAGCCGACGAAGATCTTGCAGAGATTGGAAGGCCCTTATGTGCGCCACGCACAATCTCAACTTTATCAGGCTACTTAGAATGTGACAATGTTGACTTAGATACTGGTGCTTCAAAAGCAGAAAAGCAAGAAATCATAAGTTATATGGAAGGGGGCTTCTTCTATGAATGATACCGAAAGCGGATTTTTATTTATGCTTTTGATATTTGTAGTCGTGGGTATGATCTTATTTATAGCAAAAGCGAAGGGGTGATTTTATGACTTGGCACGCTAAACCATCTGGGTATTATAGTTATACCAGTACAGAGGGCCTTGATAATATTTACGAAATGAATGGCACTATGGGCGGCGCTACTTTAGAAAGTAGGGCTGCCGTAATTGCCAATAGTTTCCATGAAGGTGGTCTAAATCCTTGGCGCTGGCAGGGTGACCGCTTCGGTCTTAGTCGTGGCTATGGTCTTTTTCAGTTTACACCAGCTTCAGGCTATATAAATTCTTCATGGCCCACAAAAGCCCCCAACATGTCAACTACTGAAATCACTACAGGCGCTGACCCTTCTGACGGTGAAGCACAGAGTGAAGTCATGGCTACTGATTATCTTGGTAAATGGGTAAGCAGCTGCTGGCGCTCTTACTGGTCACAAACTACTTACCCTGATCTATATGCCTATAGGGGTGAAGTGCTTAGGCTCTGGGGTAGTGGTAGTAGCATAAGTATGGCGCAATTTTTCCAATGTCAGGACCTTGACGCAGCAACTTTTATATTTTTGGCTTGCTTCGAAGGTCCTGCAGTACCAAACTTTAGCACAAGGAAAGCAACGGCGGCGCAGATATATCAGATTTTGGGTGGTGTAGTACCACCTACACCACCAGTACCACCAACGCCGCCCGTCGGTACAGATATACCTTACTGGCTTATCAAAAAGATGAAAGATAAGCGTAAGAAAATTTGACTTAAATCAAAAATGTAACTATTATAATAAGTATAAAGGCTATTGTGATATGCGCCGCAGGTTACAGCCGTAGGGCTTGGCGCTTGGCTAACCACCATTCAACACAGTAGCCTTTATTTAAAATTTAGCATTGACCAAAATGGTCACAAGAAAGGAGTGGTTAGCATGCTAAATCTAACTGATATTGTGGCACTTGCAAAACAGGGCTACAAACCAAACGATATTAAAGAGTTAATTGAGTTGACAAAAGAAGCACCTGAAGAAAAACCAGAAGATCAGAAAACACAGCCCAAACCTGATGACCCTGAAAAATCTTCAGAAGATAAGCCAAAAGAGGAAGAAAAGAAAGATGGCGCTGCTTCTGATAGTCAGCTTGATTATAAAGAAGAAGTTGAAAAGCTTAAACCACAACTTCAGGAAACAGAAAACAAGCTATTAAAATTACAGAAGGAAAACACTAAGCGTAGAGCCGACAATGATGATAACCAAAAGTCAGACGCTGAAGCTTTTGCTGATGTAATGAAGCAATTTATGTAAAAGGGGGTAAAATCAATGGCTAGAACATTGACACCTAGAGATTGTCATGCTCTGATGAATCTTCTTGTAAAAGAAGCAACAGGACAAGACGCAGAAATACAGGTTGTAGATTCTTCTACTTTTGTAAGTGCTGGTGAACAGGTACTTGCTACAGGTACAGAAAATGTGTTAAACAGTCTTTCTCTGGTACTGGGCCGCACCTTCATGGCAGTAAGACCATACAAGGCTAAGCTTGCTATCATCAATGCACTTAATACAGAAATGTATTCAAATAGAATGAGAAAAATCTCTTTCTATTCAAGAGAAGCACAGGCTTCTGGTGATTTTAACACACAGCTTTTCACCAACCTTGCAAAGGACTTTGACAACGGTGAAAACGGTGTTGACGCTGTAACTGGTAACCCAGTTTCAACTAAATCAATGTGGGTTCAGAACCCTGCTGTACCGCTTGAAATGAATTTTGGTGGTCAGTCAGTATGGGAAGATTCAACGACCGTATATGAGTATCAGCTTAAAACTGCATTCAGGTCAGAAGATGAGTTTGCACAGTTTGTTGCTGGCATTATGACTGAAAAGGGTAACGACATTGAAAGTCAGAAGGAAGCCTTCAACAGAATGACTATCCTTAATCATATCGCAGGCGTGTATGATCTTGACACAGCTGCAGCTAATGGCCGAGTAGTAAACCTTACAGCTGCATTCAATGCACGTTTTGGCACAGCTTATACTTCTGCACAGCTTCGCAGTACATACCTTAAAGAATTTTTGGCCTTCTTTGTAGCTACTTTCAAAGAGCAGTCAAGACTCATGACTTATAGAAGTGCTAAATATCATTGGTCACCTGCTAAGACTGTCGGCAGTCAGTCTTATGTGCTTCTTCGTCATACACCTTATGATCGTCAGAGGGTTATGCTTTATCAGC
>JAZQYH010000087.1:0-2791 GCA_045633415.1 Oscillospiraceae bacterium
TATTACTGCCAGATGGATGACCCTACATATTGGGGCGACCTGTGGTACTGTGCAATCGGGCAGGACAACTCCAGGATTATGGGTTATTCCCTTATCAATGAAAAGCTGGCTACACATATCGACCGCAGTGACAATGACACAAACATTATCCTTCGCACAGGCAGTCTGCTGGATGACGGTACAGCTGCTTTCAGACTGTCCGGCTCATATCAGGGCAGTGGTGCAGTGAGCAAATATGCTTTTTCCACTCTGGAAACAGAACCGATGTTCCTTACTGAAAGCGGCATTATGGCGGTAACACCCTCTGATGTTCTGGGGGAAAGATTTGCACAGCTGCGCAGTTATTATCTCAACGGACTGCTATTGAAACAGAATCTGAAAGAGGCAGTATCAGCAACCTTTGACCGATTTTATATGCTGGCAGTGGGCGGATATATCTTTGCATTGGATGGCACACAGTCTTCTGTAGAAAAGAATATGCCTTATTCCAACAGACAGTACGAAGGATTTTACAGAACAAATGTACCAGCTATAGTAATGGCAAATATAGATGGAACACTTATGTTTGGGACAGTGGACGGCAGAGTGGGCAAGTTTTACAAGGATTACAACGGCAATGCATCATTTAACGATGACGGACGGGCTATTTCTGCCAGATGGACCACACCAGAAATATATGGTAAAAATTTCTATTACAAAAAGAGATTTAAAACGATAGCGGTAATGGTGGGGGCTGCCGTTGCCACAAGTGTAAAATTATATGCGAAATATGATGGGATTAAGGAACTGCTGGCTGACTATACATCAGAGGGCAGATATTTTTCCTTTGCTAATATAGTGTTTTCTGAAATATCCTTTAAAGCAGATAAAACAGGCCAAATATTTAAAGAGAAAATAAGCATTAAGCCGGACAACAGAAAAGCACAGTTTATCATTGAAAACAATATGATTAATGAGCCGCTGGCTATACATACCGCAACAATAGAGTTTACAGAAAGCAGGTGATATTTTGTCATATAAAAAAATTACAGAAAGCGATTTGCTGAACAAGGGTGTTGTAGGGCTTCCGGACACACCGGAATTGAGCGCCTTTGAGATGCAGAGAAAATTTGAAGAAGTAGCCAGGGAAGTTATCATCCCTGCATTTAACCAGTTGGTTGAAGCTTTGATAGTTGATTTAGGGGAAATCTACACAAAAGATGAAGTGCAAAAGGCTATCCGGGATAAGGTAACGTCTATCGGTGCAGGCGATATGGCTATGTATGTATATGACACTGATGGTGATGGCATTGTAGACAGGGCTAAAAAACTGGCCAGTGCTGTAAAAATCGGCAATGCAAGCTTTGATGGCAGTAAGGCAATTACGGCAGAGCAGATGGGAATGGCACAAACTGTCCACAGCCATAAAAAATCTGACATTAGCGATTTTCCATCCAGCATTAAAAACCCAAATGCGCTGACAATACAGCTGAACGGCACAACAAAGGCGACATATGATGGTGGAGCTGCTGCTGTGGTAAATGTGACACCATCATCCATTGGAGCCGCTACATCCGGACAGGGGAAACTGGCCAGTGACCTGACATCAGATATCAAATATATCAAGTATGTATCTGCCCTGCCAGCCAGCCCAAATGCTGACACACTGTACCTTGTGAAGAAGTAGGTGGTTGTATGGCTATTCATAAAGCAGGAGATACAATAGGAAAACTGTACAAAGGAAGCGACCAGATAGGAAAGGTGTACAAGGGCGGTACATTGGTGTATACAGCAGAAAGCGAGCCTGTTACACTGGAAAGTTCAGTAAACCAGTCTGGCGAGTATAACAATCTTAACTGGAGCCATGCAGAATATAACATTACAGAAGACTGGGACACACTTACAGTTATTTCAAGTGTATGGGGTAAAAGTTTCGGTAAATTCGAGACTGCCCTTTACCTTATAGAAGGTAGCACACAAACAGAGCTGATAAAACAGAGTGGTGCCTATAATGGCTATCCGGATTCTGTAAAAGAAAGTGAACTGGTGGCAGCTGGCACAACATACATGGTGAAAAAGGGACAGAAAATCAGACTGGTGGTGGGTGCGTCCTACGACGCCAATGTTTCGACACCGCTGGTAACAACCTCTTCAATCACATTTAAATTTACGTAAAGGAGAGATTATGAATAGATTTTCAACCATTAAGTTTGAAATCGAGGCAGAGTTCAGACTGTCTGCTATGGATGACATATGGAGGACATTCAAGCAGGGAAAAAACAAAATCACCAAAAAGAAATCTGCTGGTGAAGTAGAAGTTGATGACAAAATATGCAAAGTAACACTGACACAGGAAGAAACAGCATCTTTTGTAGCATATAGCTCCATTGCAGTACAGATGCGATGGATAAATAACGGTGAAAGCGACAGCTCTGATGTGGAATTTTTCCAGCTGGGAGACGTATTGGAAGAAGGTGTGATAGGTGTTCAAAATTGAAATTGACCAGAAACAGCCTTTCAAAATCAAACTGAAGGGCAATAAACCACCTGAAGGAATAGCGCTGAACAGTGCCACTGTAGAGATACTGACATTACTGAAAGGTGAACCAGGTCCACAAGGTCCACCAGGTAAAGATGCAACTGGTGGTGGTGCTGTTGGTGGCACACTTGTTAAAGGAATTATATCATCAATAAACACAGAAAACGGTACTGTTGAGGCAGTATTGCCAGAGCACAATAATGAAGTTACACAGCCATTAAAAGTGTTAAAAATATATGGTGTTCCCGATATATTATCAAAAATGAAAATCAA
>JAZQYH010000088.1:0-5841 GCA_045633415.1 Oscillospiraceae bacterium
CCTATGGTAATGCTACACGCAAGCTTACCCCAATTGCAGATGATTTTGAAGATGATGATGCATACAAATACCCTGCAGCATATGACGCAGGGCAGCTTAACCCATATGGTGATGGCAGCAGCGTAGACCCGTGGATTATCCACAAACAGAAAACACTGATGACAGCATTCTATGGCAGTTCCGTTATGCAGCAACACTATTCTATCTTCCGTGATCAGATGTTGGTAGCGTTCAATTCACCCGATGAGTTTGTCAGGTGGAATGCAGCCAACATGACGGAACGCAGAAATGACAGAGAATCTTTTGAGGAAGCAAAAGCCCGTCTGTTGCAGGCGAATCTGATTGCTGCGATTATTGATGAAGCTGCAACTGACAGGGTATTTCATGCACTGACCGCATACAACCAAGCAACAGGTTTGACCCTTACTGCACAGACAGTTATGCAGGCAGGTAATTTTGAAGCATTTACCCGTTGGCTTTATGCACAGATCAGAACCATTGTTGGCAGAATGGGTGCAAGGTCAGAACTGTACCAGACTAAAATTGGTACTGCAAAAATTCTGCGTCACAGCAAGCCTGAAAATATCAGAGTTGCACTGTTCCGTCCCATTATGGAGCAGATTACAAGCATGGTTCTGTCCAACCTGTTTAACGCTGACATGATGCGTCTGCCTACATATGAGGCAATTGATTATTGGCAGGCAATTGACACTCCTGACAGCATTGACCTGTTTGCTGAATACACTGATACGTCAGGTAATCCAAAGACATCTTCAGCAGCTGTGCAGCAGGGTGACATTATCGGTATTATTCATGACAGAGATGCCATTGGTTATGCGATGGTTGATAACACTGCAGCTGTATCAGGGCTTAACCCACGGGGGCTGTATTGGAATGAATTTTATCATTCACGCTGCAGAACCTTCAGTGACAACACAGAAAAGGCTGTTGTGCTGCTGCTTGACTAATTGCTGTTTCTCTTCTATTTTCTTCCTTTCTCCCTTCCCATGGCAGGGGCAGTGTACACCACTGCCCCAATTTTTAAAAGGTAGGAAAAATTTATGGATGTTTACTTGCTTTCATTCAATAAACGTTACAATTCTACAGAACAGCCAACATTGACAGGTGTAACACCCTTCAGCTGCAAGTTGAAACAGCCATGCAGTGTGTTGCAGCCTGTATTGCAGATGGCATTCAATGACACATGGAAAAATTCTGTATATATGTTAAACTATGCATATATACCAGACTTTCACAGATATTACAGGGTGGTTAACTGGCAGTTCAACGGGGTTCTGACGGAATGCACATTAAAGGTTGATGTACTTGCAAGTTTCAAATCAAGTATTACTGCAAGTTCGCAATATGTGCTGCGTTCATATTCTTCTTATGATGGAAATATACCTGACACAAAATACCCTGTTAAAGCAAATGCACCTACAGTGGTAGCAGGCACATATCAGGTCAACCCCCTGCAACCCCCTGTTTCAGGTGGTGTGCGTCTTAATGGGGTATTTATCGTAGGCATTATATCTGATATGCCGTCTGTTACGGGCTGCGTAACCTATTATGCACTGTCTGATGATATGTTGGCAGAACTGATTGCAAACCTGTTTACACTCACCACACAATGGGGTAATGGTGGGCAGGATTTGGCAGACGGGCTGAAAAAGGCAATCACTGACCCTATGGCATATGTTGTATCTTGTATGTGGCTGCCTTATACTTTAGCTGACTTCACATCACGCAGCCTTGTTACATATCAAGGTAGTATAAAAGTGGGTTATGATACAGTGTCCATGTCAAACTATGGTGCGTATGTTATAAATGGTACTGTCACTGACGGGCTTAATATTCAGTTCACGAACTGTATCACAATTTCAAAACCAGATCATCCTTTAGCATCGTCAAGGGGTATCTATATGAATCGTGAACCTTTTACCCGTTATTATCTTTCTTTTTATCCGTTCTGTAATCTGATAGAACTTGATGGTATGCGTTTTGGTGGTAGTATTTATCTTGTGTATTCTGTTGACCTGCGTACAGGAAAAGGGGTATTAAATATCTGTTCTGGCTATGCTGAACCAACAACAGGCGATTATTACCCGTCTGTAACAGTGCGCAGCATTGAGGCGCAGGTGGGGGTAAATGTACCACTGGCTGCAATCAGAACTGAAATGCCCACAAGTATTTCATCCTTCGCTCAGAATTTTGCTGCTGCTGCCATATCATCAGAAGCAGGTGGTTTTAAGCAGGCAATCAATAAAACAAAGGGCAGCTTGGCTAATTGGGTTATGGGCGGTATTGCTAACCTGTTGGGGTCAGAAGACTTGAAAGAAGCAGTATCTGATGCTGAAACAACAATGGAAACATGGTCGTCAACTGATATGTCAAACATTGCTTCTTCTGCTATGACGATGAAATCAAGCCCTGAAGCTATAGGCGGTCAGGGTACTATGTCACTGTACAGCAGAATGCCCCTTGCAATGTGGGCTGAATGTTTTACCCCTGTTGATGATGAACCTGCACTGTTTGGCAGACCATTATGCGATACTGTAACGTTATCAACGCTATCAGGATTTTGTATGTGTGATAACCCACGTATTATTGCATCAGGTGCTTATGCAGCAGAAATAGGGGAGATAGAAACATTTATGGCAACAGGATTTTTCATCTATTAGGAAGGTGTAAATATGCCATGGCATAACAAAAGCACAGGTGCATATGGTCGAACAAGCACAGAAGCACAGGATAATGCAAAAATGGTATATGATGTGTTATCTGGGTGTGGTTGGGTGCTTGAACCTGTATGTGCCATGTTAGGGAATGTTGAACATGAATCAGGTTATAACCCTTGGAGATGGCAAAGTGATAACGTATTGGCTACAACTAATACCTATGAAATCAATAACCAAACAGGTCATGCCTATGGAATGTGCCAACAAGACCCCGCAGGTAAATATATCAACTCCACATATGCACAGATGATATCAGGGTATGGCGCAAACTTTTCCAATCAGGCAGGCAGCCCTAATGATGGCAATGCACAGATGTTTTACCTGCATCACGTCTGCGAACAGGGGCTACCTGAATGGGATGCTACCAACTACATGGCACAGGGGTTAGGGCTGCCATATGCGGATTTTATCGTTAATACCCCCAACTATACTGTGGCGCAGCTGACCCGTACATTTTTCGGCTGTTATGAACGGGGTACATGGTCAAGTACCCGTGTAACTGCTGCTGAATATTGGTATACATACCTTCAGGGGTATACACCACAACCCCCACAGGATACGGGCGCTGCATGGTATGCGGTAATGCACCTGATTCTAAAAAGACGGAAAAAGTTTATCGCAATGTACAATTATAAACATTACAGGTAGGTGATTAATATATGAATATGCCTATTACATGGGATGTTATCAATCTTATTGATGCATCTTATACACCTTCTACAGTGGTTAAAACACAAAATGCAGCATACAGGTTTTTCTGTCGGTATTTCTGGCAGAAAGCAGTAAATGTGTTTAGATTTGATCTACCTGATACATGGTCACACAGGCTGTTTACAGCTGCACTATTTGGCAATGGTGCGGTTGCTGTGGTTAGCACTGAACGTTTCGGAGTTATTCCACAATGGGGTGTTGCAGGTGGTTTTAATGTATTTTATGACCCGTTATACATGACTATTGCTAACCCCCTTCTGCCTGATCTGACAGGTAGGCAGCTTGAAATCACAAAAGAATGTGCTGCAATACATCTAACCCCTGATTGGTGCGGTATTGCTGATTTGGTGGGGTTTTACGCAGAAAAATGTGCATTAGCTACACAGGCAATGGACGTTAACCTGATTAACAGTAAACTTGCATATGTGTTTGCTGCAAAGGATAAAAACACTGCTGCTTCTTTCAAGACCATGTTTGACCATATCGCAACGGGTGAACCTGCAGTGGTGGTAGATAAAAAACTGTTTAATGATGATGGGAGTCCGAACTGGCAGCTATTCACACAGAACCTGAAACAAACATACCTTACTTCAGACTTGCTGTCGGACTTGCGGAAAATAGAAGAAGAATATGATACCAAAATAGGTATACCAAATGCCAATACTGATAAACGGGAGCGGTTGATTTCTGATGAAGTGAATGCTAACAATGTTGAAACAAATATCCTTTCCGACGGGTGGTTAGAGAACATTAAACAAGGGCTGAAGATGGTTAAAACCATGTATGGAGTTAAAATAAATGTAGAAAGGCGGTACAACCAAAATGTGGCTTCATCCAATGCCGAACAGGGCAAGCTTGTCGATAGCAGGGCTTTATAGTTGGGATGATCATATTTTTGACCTACTGCAGCTGCCTGCAGGGGTGAACAGAACAACTATTATTGATAATATCCTGTTGGAATGTGCGGAACTTACAGTTATTTACCCTGATTGGAACTTCATGCGTCGTGCTATAGGGTCATGGTCGACAAAAGAATTACCTATATGGGATAAGGTTTACAAGCTTGAAAATATGGAGTATAATCCCATTGAAAACTATGACAGATATGAAGATGAGCTTGAACAGGTTGCGGAAAGCAGGCTTGAAAACGCACAGACAGGTAGCAGTGGTAAAACCATAAACGTTAATCAGCACCTTAACATGAACGCAGACACTGCTAATGGAGAAACAATTAATCAGGTGGCAGGGTATAACACGTCAGGTACTGACACACAATCAAAGCAAAACACCACTAACGCAAATATGGCAAAAACCAATGATCAGGCTTCAAACTTGTCTGATGGCAAAGCAGCTGAGATAGAAAACAGACAGGCGAAAAATGATCAGACACGCAGCAGGGGTAGCAGAATACATGGTAATATTGGTGTTACAACAACGCAGCAGATGATGACACAAGAACTTGATATTCTACCAAAGATTCATGTAGATGATTATATCATTAATTCCTTTAAAGAACGTTTTTGTATACTGGTATATTAAGAAAGGGTGATGTATTATGTATGAATACCCATACGGCAACGCACAGCAGCTAAACCTTGATTGGCTGCTTACTGCGTGGAGAAAATTTCAACAGCAGGTAGAAGCAATGATTGGTACACAGTGGTCTGATACTGAAACCTATTTAGAAAATGCACTGGTAATTCATGACCATGTACTGTTTTACTGTGTTGTAGCAACTGCCACTGTAGGCGAATTTAAACCAGATGAATGGTCAACAATCAATATTGCTGATATATTCATGGGTAATATGTAAGGGGTGGTATTATGTATGAATACCCATACGGAAATGCACAGCAGCTTAACCTTGATTGGATTATAAATGAGATTCAGAAAATAGAAGCAGAAGGTGTTTCAGCTGCTGATATTGAAAGCATTTGTAATGCAATCATTGCAAACACCTTTGACCCAACTGTCCATTATAACCTTAATGATATCGTATATAACCCTATAGATCAAAAAGTATACGGGTGCATAACATCATCTTACCCTGTGGGGGGTTCTGTATGGGATGATTCCTATTGGTCAGAAACACTGATTGCTTCTGTTATTACTAACATCTTGAACACGTTAATTAACCTTAATTCTGATGATGTTGCAAACGTATCTAACGTAACAGGGCTGAAGGTATCAGATGCCTTGAATACCCTAAAAGCAGCGGTAGATGATAAAGCACCTATAAACCATGCAGCAAATACAGATACGTATGGTAAAGGTACAGATACCAATTATGGACATGTAAAACTGACCGATTCACTGACCGATACAACAACGGCAGCTACAGGCGGTTTGGCATTGTCAGCAAAAGCAGGGTCAGATTTAAAGGGCGCAATAA
>JAZQYH010000089.1:0-1620 GCA_045633415.1 Oscillospiraceae bacterium
CTGTAAAGTTTTCTATGTCGTCATTAAGACACAATGCACCTGTCTTTTTAGGTACACCAGCCACAGTGATCTTTAACTTATCGCCATCACGCACACAGTATCTTTTAGCGCCCATTGTTTTAAACTGGTCATGCTTTTCAACATCTACCACACCAAGCCAATACTCTTTGCCATCACGCATGACTGCACCATAGCCATTTGCTTTAAGCTTTTCTTTGCAGCCTTCATTGTAGGCTTGTACTTTTTCCATATTCCAGTCTTTACCATAGCAGCTGTCTGTATCTGAATACAGCCATAAACCACAACAGCTGCCAAGCTGAAAAAGATTGTAAAAAGCCAGTGACGTTATCCAGACGCCTGAAGAATATAAATGTATGCTATTTCTGTTCTTTAGATATTTGTTATAAGCTTCTTCATAGTCACCAAGTTCTATGGTATATTCACCAGTCTGATAGTCTTCTTTTATATCCTCTTTACAAGGCTTTTGTACCATCATGCCATATAATGAATTGACTTTAGCTTTAGCCAGTGCGTATGCTACTGGGTCACCACCTTTAAGCATTGTCTTATCCCTGAAGCACTCAAATACATAATCTGTAAACCAGCGCGGCAAGTAGTCTTTTTCTGCGTATTCAACTTCAACACAGGCTGCTGCTTTCCATTCATACTGGCTGGTGATCACCTTTAAGTCTATTTCATTTAGATATATTTCTATATAGTTAGCACAAAGCACGCGCCCATTATCAAGACAAGCATTAATGTCTTTTATACACTTACTGTATTGAAGCGCTGGCATAGGCAGCGCGTCTGATCTTAGTTTTACATTCACCAGAATAAGTTTAAATATAAAAGCATATTTGTCCGCACTGTCCAAAATATCGGACACACTGCAGTTATGAAACGGTCTAAATTCAGTACACGGAAACTGATTAAAAGCTATCATGCAATACGGATAGCTTGACGTGAAGTCAAGCGCGTATATGTCTTCATCTATGGTGACATTTATAAAATGCCTGTTAGCGTGTGTATAACCGCCATGATACACAGCTTCAAGCTTCTGCTGTGTCTTGTAGTTTTTTGGTGCTACTCTTTGGAAGTAATCGCGTGCCCTGTTTTCTTTTCCGCGCTTTCTGGCTTCCTCACGTGGTATACCAGTGGCTGTATATGGCATGGAATAAATACGTTTATGCAGCTGGGTCATAAGCTTGTCAATACATTCAACACCAGCCAGTGTATCATGTTCTATGTATTCAAGTTCATCAGCTGAAAAGTCAGCAACAGTCTGATTTCTTATTTTTAAATAGTCCCATTTACCGACTGCTTTTCTATGTTCAACTTCCAGATCATCAGCCCAGCGTGACAAGCTGCGCTGTGATAATATCAGTGAATCTTTTAATATAAGACCATGCGCAAACTCTATACATATAGGATAATGTGACTTTGTTGCCAGCATTTTTACTGGTGTGCCATATTCAGCCATTATAAACTTGCGCAAAAATACCCAGTCATAAGCCAGATTATGAAAATATATGATGGTCTTATCACCTGACATATAAAGCTGAAGCTTCTTTATACATCTGACTAAATCACTGGGTTTAGTTCCATATAACGTCACTATGT
>JAZQYH010000090.1:0-51648 GCA_045633415.1 Oscillospiraceae bacterium
TTTCAGCAGCCAGCGGCCTGTGTAATCTTTGTAGAACAGGTCTGTGTTGTAGAACTTGTCGATAATTTTCCAGAATTCTGTTTCTGTGTAACCGCAGAAGTTGCAGAAATCACGTACAGACAGAACATCAAGGTTGCCGTCGCGTTCTTTGATGATTGGAATAGCTTCTTCTCTTGTCATCATGCCGTAGCGGATGTAACGTGCTGTGTAGTCTGTAGCAGCTGCATGACCGAATTTTGGATATTTCAGCCAAGAGTGTACAAGATATGCACGGCTGTCAATCTGGTCAAAGTTTTCAGCGTGGTGGCTTCTGTCCCATTCATGTGTCAGGTCATGGAAACCACGGGATTTAGCCAGCATATAGTTTTTATAGCTGTTCCATGGCAGGAAATAAGACATATACATTGGGTCCAGTCTTGCCAGGTCTTCTGGAGATGGAGCTTTTGTCATAGCCAGTGCTGCAGGGTCAATGCCCAGTGCCAGCAGTTCGTCTTCGTCCATACCGGATGCAACGCCGTTTTCAATCTGGCCACGTGCAGAGTATGTTTCTTCGTCGGAGTTACCGCCGTATTCAAAGCTTACGTTTTCACCGTAAACTAGCAGCATTGTGTTGAATTTCAGTGCCATGTGCAGTGGGAATGTATAGATGTGTCTGTCAAGGTACCATGTTGGTTTACCATAGTTTTCAAACATATATCTCATCAGAATTTTCTGTGTTCTGATATCTGGTTTACAGCTGATAATTGGGCAACCAAATTCTTCGCTGATATTTTTCAGGTTGTGTTTGCCTGCTTCTGTCATAGGGAAGTTGTCCTCTACGCTGAACAGGATAGGAGTCATTTTCATAACTTCCTTCATAATGTATACCTGGAAATGGCTGTCTTTACCGCCAGAAACAGCGATAGCACAGTCGTACTGGCCAGGGCCGTTGCAACCACGGTATTTGTCGCACAGTGCTTCAAATTCTTTCCAGCGAGCGTCCCAGTCTACATTTTTTCTGCCTTCATAATGAGTACATGCGCTACATACGCCTTCTTCGTTGAAAGTGATACCAGGGCGTGTGTCAGGCATTGTACATTTCTTACAATATTTCATAAAGTCACTCCTTGAACTTTTAAATTACAAATAAAGTAAACACTTCGCGTCTACTTTACTATTATATCATATAATTTGCAAGCCTGTATACAAAATATTTACAAAATGGTAGAATATTGGTAACAAAAGGGGCGTTTTTATGAATTATTTTTTTATTTTTATTTTGATTATGAATATTATTACCTTTTTGGCTTTCGGTATAGATAAACTAAAGGCTAAAAAAGGTGCGTGGCGCATCAGCGAATCCACACTTTTATTGCTGTCTTTATGTTTTGGCAGTGTAGGTCAGCTGGCTGGCATGAAGGTTTTTCACCATAAAACACAGAAATGGTATTTCTGGGCAGTGGGAATTATTTCCATTTGTCTGCACATAGGACTGATATATGTATTTTTAGCCAAAATCTGGTAAAAATGGACCAGTTTTCTTTGACACATTGTGCAAAATTGTATATACTTAAAAATAGAATAATACGTTTATAGACGGAGGAATACATAATGTATAAAGACGGTAAACTTTTAATAGCAAAAGGTGAAAAAGAACTGTATCTTCTGCCAAAAATGGCAAACCGCCATGGTCTTATTGCGGGTGCTACAGGCACAGGTAAGACAACTACTCTTAAAGTAATGGCTGAAAGCTTTGCAGCAGCTGGCGTACCAGTTTTCCTTGCTGATATCAAAGGCGACCTTGCAGGCACAGCAAAAATGGGCGGCGGCAAAGAATGGGTTGAAAACAGCATTCAGACACTGGGTCTTGATGGTTTTGACTATGTACAGTTCCCAACAAGATTCTGGGATGTATTCGGCGTTAAAGGCCACCCAGTAAGAACAACTATGACAGAAATCGGTCCAATGCTTCTGGCAAGAATTCTGGGCCTTAACGACACACAGGAAGGTATCCTGAACATCACATTCAGAGTAGCAGACGAAAACAACCTTCTGCTTCTGGATATCAAAGACCTGCGTTCAATGCTGCAGTATGTAAGCGAAAATGCAAAAGAGCTGTCCCAGTACTATGGTAACATTACAAAACAGTCTGTTTCTGCTATTCTGCGCAGTCTGCTTACACTGGAAGATGCTGGCGGCGACCAGTTCTTTGGTGAACCAGCAATGGATGTTAAAGACTGGATGCAGGTAAGCTATGACGGCAAAGGCTTTATCAATATTCTCCACTGTGAACAGCTGTTCCAGTCACCAGTGCTTTACTCCACATTTATGCTGTGGCTGCTGAGTGAGTTGTATGAAACACTGCCAGAAGTAGGCGACCTTGAAAAACCAAAAATGGTGTTCTTCTTTGACGAAGCACATCTGCTGTTTGATGACGCTCCAAAAGCTCTTCTGCAGAAAATCGAACAGGTTGTTCGCCTTATCCGTTCCAAAGGTGTTGGTGTTTACTTTATTACACAGAGCCCAACAGATATTCCAGACTCTGTTCTGGGCCAGCTGGGTAACCGTGTTCAGCACGCACTGCGCGCATACACACCAGCAGAAATCAAAAAAGTTAAAGCAGCGGCTGAAACTTTCCGTGTAAACCCTGCATTTGACACAGTTGATGTTATTACTAACCTGCCAACAGGTCATGCACTTATTTCCTTCCTTGATGAAAGCGGTGCACCAACTATCGTAGAAAAAGCACAGGTACTGCCACCACAGAGTAACACAGGCACACTCAATGACGATGAAAGAGCATCATTTATGGCTAACAGCGGCATGGGCGGCAAATATGATGTGGAAGTAGACAGAGAATCTGCTTACGAAATTCTGATGCAGGTTGCTGTTGAAGCTGAAGCTGCACAGGAAGAAAAGGCAAGATTGGCAGAAGAAGCTAAAGAAGCTGAAAAAGCTGCAAAAGAAGCTGAAAAAGCTGCTGAAAAAGCCGCTAAAGAAGCTGCTAAAGAAGAAGCTGCAAGAATTAAGGCTGAAGAAAAAGCTGAAGCAGCAAAACTGAAAGCACTGCAGAAGGAAGAAGAAGCCAAACGCAAAGCTGAAGAAAAAGCAGCTAAAGAAAAACAGAAGAAGATTGAACAGCTGGCAACAAGTGCCGCAAAGAGCATGACAACCAGCATCGTAAACAATACTCTGAAACGTAAAGCAGGCAAAGATGCATCTGTTGCAGAAAAAGCACTGACATCTGCATATAACAGCGTTATCGGCAATGTAGGCAGACAGACAACAGCAAATGTTGTACGTGGTATTTTGGGCACACTGCTGAAATAAATTACATATCTGATAATTTAAAAGGCACAGCATTTGCTGTGCCTTTGTTTTTTATAATCTTTTGTTTATTTTCGCATCTCTTTTTTCACAGCCAGAATGTAGTTTACATTTTCTGTGCTAGTAAGGTTTGTCATATTCAATGCATTGTAATTTTCAAAATACTGCTTTTGCATATCACTGCTTGTAATATGCTCATAAATAAGAAAGCCCCGGCTGGATAATAGCTTCTCCATTTCAGCATAGCTGTAGCCGCTGTTGTGGCTGATTTTTGATATTTCTTTTATAAATGACGGGCCTCTGGCTGAAACATCACTGAAAAAATCCTCATCACCATAGCTGAGCACCACACTGCTGCCGGCAGAAAGCATACTGCCAAGGGTGCCCATAAGATTTTCAAAATCCTGTTTATCTGTGAAAATCGGCAATGCACCCAGTACTGCAAAAGCTGTGGAGGATTTATCAAAATCATAGAGTTTGTTAAGTTCGGTTATTATACCAGTGCAGTCTGGCTTATTTATATCATAAATTTTGAGACTTTTATGGTCATAAAGCTGTGTACACAACCCCTGGTTTATAAGTAACAGCTGTTTTGTGCCAAGACGGGTGGCGTTTTTCAAAGTGTTTTCACAGAAAACCTGATTTGCCACAGGCAACGGACAGATAAAATTATTCATAAACAGATTTATGGCGTATTTTCCGTCCAGCTGTGGATAGAAATATCTGGAAAGATTTTCTGCGTTGGCTTTCAGTTTGTTATATTCTTTTTCTCCAAAAAGCTTATATATTCCCTTGGCTTCCACCAATGCCCAGGCGCTGTTTGCCCAGTGCCATACCAGTGCAAAAGACTGTAAAAAAAGCAGTTTTTCTGTTTCCATAAAATCACCCCTTATTTATTGAATACAACTAAATTAAAATATATGCAAGTCTTGATTTATTGTAAAAAGCTGGTATACCACAAAAAAATAATTTGTCAACTGCTGCAATATGACAAAATTGTAATGAAAATTAAGAGATTCTTAAGAATTTATAGTGTATAATTAAAAGCATAAAAAGAGTTGAATTCAGACACAGGAGATAACTATGTACAACATACTTATTTGCGATGATGAAAAAGATATAGTAAATGCTTTGAAAATATATCTGTCTGGTGATGAGTACACTACATTCACTGCCAGCAACGGCAAGGAAGCACTGGAAGTTATAAATTCAAATGATATACACCTTGTACTTATGGATATTATGATGCCGCAGATGGACGGCATACAGGCGCTGTCTGCAATCAGACAGCAGTACAATATACCTGTAATACTACTGTCTGCCAAAAGCGAAGACACAGACAAAATTCTGGGGCTGAATATGGGCGCAGATGACTATGTGACAAAGCCTTTCAACCCTGTGGAATTACAGGCAAGGGTGAAAAGTCAGCTGCGCAGGTATACAAAACTGGGTGGCAAGGTGTTTGAAGAAAACAAAATTACCATTGGCGGTATCACACTGGATGAAAACAGCAAGTCTGTTACCTGTGATGGCGATGCGGTATACCTCACTCCTACAGAGTTTGAAATATTGCGCCTGCTTATGCACACCCCTGGCAAAGTGTTTTCTCCTAAAGAAATCTACACAAAGGTGTGGAAAGATGCCCCTTACGGAGCTGAAAATACTGTGGTAGTACATATACGCCACCTGCGTGAAAAGCTGGAAATAAACCCTGCAGAGCCACGATATTTAAAGGTTGTGTGGGGCCACGGGTATAAAATGGAGAACGGTAAATGAAAAAAATAGTAGATAACGAAATAACCCGTGGTGTGCTGATAGCGTTGCTGGGTGTGGATATGTTTATCACAATATGTCTCGGTTCCTATATTTTTGAAAGATACAACATCGGGCATATTGAGGTACACCCATTTATCACTGGTTTTCTTATAATTGTAGGAATGTCACTGTTTGCCACAATAATGCGCAGTGCAGGCCATTACAAAGGCAGAGAAACAATAGAGCCAAACTTTTTTGACAAAGTACCGCTGGAAATTTACATCCTTGCAGACGGCGGCATAATATTTGGCTTCGGGGCGTTGCTGGGATATGCCATTCGCATGATTTATGGCTTTGAACTGATATTTTTCTTATTGGCTGGCATATATCTGGCGGCAATATTTATGTGCATGTCTGTTGCTGTAAGGTGCAAGACTAGAACACTGTTTACCAATACAGTCATCTATATTGTCTGCCGTTTTTTCAAAAATTCAGTTTTAAAAGCCAAGGATAGCATAGGGTACTATATTTCATCCTTGCCTTATATATGGCAGGCGGGAATTGTGATAGCTGCTGTGTTTCTTTGGGAAATGTGGTACTGGATGTATGGACGCTGGCGTTGGGACGGCAGTGTGGTTATAGTGTGTGCAGTTGTCAAAGCTGTTATACTGCTATTTATCTGTGCCAGATATGCTGTTGCTTATCAGAAAATCCGCAAAGGCACTGAGAGAATTGCTGGTGGAGATATAGAGTTCAAGATAGAAACTTATAATATGCCAAAATCCATGGCACAGCAGGCTGAAAATCTTAACAGCATCAATATAGCTGTGGCGACAGCGGTGGAAAAACAGCTGAAAAGTGAAAAGCTGAAAACAGAGCTTATAACCAATGTTTCCCACGATATAAAGACACCGCTTACATCAATAATCAGCTATATAGATTTGCTTAAAAAAGAAGAGCTGTCTTCACAGACAGCGGCTGAATATGTAGAGGTGCTGTCCCGTCAGTCTGACAGGCTGAAAAAACTGGTGGAAGACCTTGTGGAAGCATCAAAGGCGTCCACTGGCAATATACCTGTCACACTGGCTGAAATCAATCTTAATCTGCTTATACAGCAGACAGCAGGGGAATACAGTGAGAAAGCTGAAAAAGCAGACCTTGAGCTGGCGGTGTCCGTACCACGGCAAGATGTTTTTGTGCTGTCTGACGGCAGAATGCTGTGGAGAATTTTTGAAAACCTTTTAAACAATGCCTGCAAATATTCACAGCCCGGCACACGAGTGTACATAAATCTGGAAACAGCGGAAGATACAGCCTTTGTCACATTCAGAAATGTGTCCAGAACACAGCTGAATATTTCGCCAGATGAGCTTATGGAACGTTTTGTCCGTGGAGACTCTTCCCGTAATACCGAAGGCAGTGGCCTGGGGCTGAATATTGCCCAGAGTCTTACCGCGCTTCTTGCAGGGGAAATGACACTGCATATCGACGGCGATTTGTTCAAAGTGGTTGTTGCTTTCCCACAGTTAAAAATGTGATAAATAAAAAATGTCATTCCTTGCATTGCTTGGAATGACATTTATTTTGTTTAACTGTTTATTTTTCGTCGCTCCGGTAGAGAATACCACATACCATACTTGTCAGTGGTATTGTCAGCAGGATACCCAGACTGCCTGCAACAGCCTGTAATAATTCAACCAGAATCATTTCACTGTTGAAAAGAAGCAGCGGTGTAGAGCTGTTATATGCCGCCAGAAGCAGTGTAACTGAAAGTGAAGAGCCGATGTATGCCAGTATCAGTGTGTTTGCCATTGTACCCATAATGTCACGGCCAACTACCATACCACTTTTTGTAATCTGTGCCGCTGTCATATTGCCCACCTGTTCTTTCATTTCAGCTAGGGAAGAAGACAGAGACATGGAAACGTCCATAATAGCGCCAACAGCACCCAGAATAATTGCCGCAAAGATAATTGCACGCAGGTCAATAGGGTTTTCGTTGTTTAAAAACAGCAGATACATAGAGTCTTCGGTTGTAAGACCTGTCAGCTGGCAGATGTTGTTTGCCAGCACTGTGATTATACCAGCCATCAGCACACCACTGGAACAGCCTATCATAGCCGCCATACTCTTTTTGGAAAAACCGCTGATAATCAGCAGTGTCATAAGTATGATGTAAATGCAGGTGGAAATTGACCAGGAGTAGATATTGCCGCCGTTGAGAACAGCAGGAATAAATACATAGAAAATGCTCAATACAGTAAATACCAGGGATACCAGTGTGTTAAGACCGTTTTTCTTGCCTAAAAACAGCAGCAATCCAAAGAAAGCTATCCACAGAATGATAATAAAATCTATTCGGTGGTACACAGCAAACATATATCTTATATCCTCCGCCGCCCCATTCTGATTTTTGTATATAACTATTTTGTCACCAGGTTCCACTGTTTTCTGGCGTATTGCGTACATGCTGTCTATCTGCTGGATAGCCCTTACGATTTCACCTTTGCGATAGCCGGACTGTATCTGGGCTTCAAACAGTATGATGTCGTCCTCAGTTTCATATCCGTCAAAAACCACATCAGCATAGTTTTCGTCCAGTACATTTGTGACCTTTACAGTTATAGGTGTGCCTATATCCTGATTCAGTGAATAATCAATCTTGTTTGCATTGGCGGCTTTATTGCCGAAAAATATATACAATGCAGAAAAAATGATTGTCAGTATATATATAAGTCTTTCCTTTTTCATTAAAACCTCTCAAAATTCATTTATAAGGTATATTCTATCATATTTTTTTCTGCTTGTGTGAATTGAAGATGAAATTTTTACATTTTTATATAAAACTTATAGTTTGTTGACAAAAAAATAGCTGTATTATATTATTAAATAAATTGAAAAACAAATATTTCCCATAGGAGTATTATTATGAAAAATATAAATGAACTGCTGGGCTTTATTGAAAACAGCCCATCACCATTCCACGCTGTTGAAAAAATCAATGAAAATCTGGAATCTGCAGGCTTTACACGTCTGTACGAACAGGATGACTGGTCTCTGGAAAGAGGCAAAGGTTACTATGTATGCCGCAACTATTCTTCCGTTCTGGCATTCAGAGTACCAGCAGAAGCTCTGCCATCATTCAACATCGTTGCCAGCCACTGCGACAGCCCAACATTCAAAATCAAAGAAAATCCACAGATTACAACAGGTCCTTACATCACACTTAATACAGAACGCTACGGCGGTATGATTATGTCCACCTGGATGGACAGACCACTGTCTGTTGCGGGTCGTCTTATCGTAAGAGAAGGCGGCACATACACACAGAAATTGGTTAATGTTGACCGTGACCTGCTGATTATCCCAAATCTTGCTATCCATATGGACAGAAACATGAACGATGGCAAAAAATTCAACCCACAGGTTGATATGCTTCCACTGTATGCACTGAAAGATGAAGGCGACGGCTTTATGGCTCTTATCGCAAAAGAAGCAGGCGTAAAAGAAGAAGACATCATCGGTCACGACCTGTTCCTGTACAACAGACAGAAAGGTACAGTTCTTGGCGCAAACAACGAATTCGTTTGCTCTGCAAAACTGGACGACCTGCAGTGTGCATTTGCATCAATGAAAGGCTTTATCGCACAGGAAGATGTAAAGGCTATGCCTGTTCTGGCTGTATTTGACAACGAGGAAGTTGGCAGCAGCACAAAACAGGGTGCAGCATCAACATTCCTGTTCGATACACTGAACAGAGTGGTAAAAGCTCTTGGTGGCGATGAAAACACATACCGCAAAGCTCTGGCACACAGCTTTATGATCAGTGCTGACAATGCACACGCTGTACATCCAAACCAGCCAGGTATTTCTGACCCAACAAACCGCCCAGCCATCAACAAAGGTGTTGTTATCAAATACAATGCAAACCAGAGATACACAACAGACGCTATCTCTGCAGCTATCTTCAAAGGTATGCTGGATGATATGGGCATCTCTTACCAGACATTTGCAAACCGCTCTGACATTCTTGGCGGCGGCACACTGGGCAACATCTCCAATACAAAAGTTGCACTGAACACAGTTGATATCGGTCTGCCACAGCTGGCTATGCACTCTGCATACGAAACAGCTGGTGTAAAAGACACAGAAGATTTCATCAGAATCTGTGAAAAATTCTTTGGTATGAAACTGAACAAAGTTGAAGACGACAAATACACAGTAGAATAATAAAAACAACCCCCACCTTGCAAAAGGTAGGGGTTGTTTTTATTATATCAATATTTTATTCTTTCGCCACATTTTGGGCAGTCGTCCGGCAGTATCTCCAGCTTGCTGGTCCAATAGCCGAAACGGTCATTGCAGAAAGGACAGTACAGATTTGCTTGGCTGTAAATAGCAAGACCACACAGAATTGCGGCCAGCACCATAAACGCTCCCAGCGCCTTTCCTGTATCAAGGTTTCTCATGTTGAAAAATATATAGGAAAGCGGCACAAACAGCGCCAGCCTTATGGCCATCAGCATGCGCATTTTCTTTACATAAGCTGTGGCAACGGCCATTTTTTCTTCAGTTGTCACAGGTGTGTTCATTCTTCTTCCCTTTCGAAAATCAGGTCATAGCCAAGAGAGCCGCCTGCGTTTGTCTGGCTGATGCGGATGTTGCCCACATATCTCCAGCCTTTGCTACCATATTCTGTTATAATCTCTCTGTGTTCTTCCATAGTAGGAAATTTCAGAAAAGACTGCGGCATTTCAACTCTCACATATTTATATATAAACTTTTTCATAGTACAGCACCTCTCTTTTGGTAATATTTTACCATCAGAATGTGAAAAAATAAAGGAAGCTGTTATATTTTATCGTAAGTGGTATGTTCGCTTTCTGAAATTAGATTCATCATTTTCTGCCACAGTTCCACTGTTTTGAATTTCAGGCGGAAATTATCTGTTTCGATAAATGTGTTGGAGTCGTCATCCTCGTACTGGCCACCTGTTGATATACACAGTGTCGGGTAGACAACACACCACCAGTTTTTGCCCTGCGCATCCCCCAGTCTTACTGTCAGGGCTGTGTACACCCCCCGTGGCATGGTGAAATCTTCGTACTCTGTGGTGTCAAAATAAAACTGCTCTATACTGCACTGGCTTTTGTATCCAGCCCCAAGATTTTCAAGTGTATTGTCTGCAATCTGTTGCAGATAATCCAGATTGTCCTGTGTTATCTGCACGGCTTCATGGTAATTTTTTGCCCTGCAGTAGAGGCTGGCGGCGGTGTTTACCATAACATCCTTTACCTGTGTTTTCACCTGCTGGCTGTAGGCGCTGTCGTCCTGTGCTATAACATGCAGGCGCAGGGTTTGTTTTCTTATACTGTCTGCCTGAAAGTTGCTGTCTGTAAAAAATGATATTGCCAGCGCCAGAAACAATCCGCCTATTATACTGATTTCGCTTTTTTTCATAAAACTCTCCTGTGGAACACTGTTGTGATTATATAATTGGTAAAATTTTCAAAACTATGCACAAAAAATATTGCGAAAAATATCGGTTTATGGTATCTTTTAACAAGACCACAAAAAACCGGATTTTCCCAGAAAAATAAAGGAAAAATGTGTTGACAGACAGGGTTTGGTGTGGTATAATCTTTTACGCAATAAAGTAGCAACAGCATGTGCTCACCTTGTCCTGCGACCAAGCGGGCGGGTCAATATTCAGAGTATACGGGGGACAAAAGCGCTCTCCGCAAACTTATGTTTATTTAGCACGGGCTGTATGCTCGTGCTTTTTTAAATTTGCTTATATGAAAAATGGAGGTGCTTTATCATTAGTACAAAAAAAGAACTTGAAATCAATGAAGAAATCAGAGACAAAGAAGTGAGAGTTATCGGCGCAGACGGCAGCCAGATGGGCGTTATGTCAGCATCCGCAGCACTCAAACTGGCAGAAGAAGCTAACCTTGACCTTGTTAAGATTGCTCCAACTGCTGTTCCACCAGTATGCCGTGTTATGGACTACGGTAAATACCGTTTCGAACAGGCTAAAAAGGAAAAGGAAAACAGAAAGAACCAGAAAGTTGTTGAAACTAAAGAAGTTCGTCTGTCACTGAACATTGATACAAACGACTTTAACACAAAAGTAAATCAGGCAAACAAGTTCCTTAAAAACGGTGATAAAGTTAAAGCAAGCATCCGTTTCAGAGGTCGTGAAATGGCTCACTCAAAAGCAGGTCTTGATGTTATGACACGCTTTGGCGAAGCTGTTGAAGGCGGCGTTATCGAAAAACAGGCAAAGCTCGAAGGCAGAAGCATGCAGATGGTTATTGCCCCAGCATCAAAAAAATAAACAGGAGGATTACATCCATGAAGTACAAAATTAAAACACACACAGGCGCTAAAAAAAGATTTAAGCTGACAAAAAACGGCAAAATCAAAAGAGGTAAAGCTTTTAGAAGCCATATCCTGACAAAAATGTCAACTAAGAGAAAAAGAAACCTTAGAAAAGGTGGCTACACAGATAAAACAAACACAGCTACAATCAAAAAGCTGCTGCCATACGCTTAATTTGTGTAAATTTGTTTAACTAAGATTGATATTAAAGGAGAGAAAATAGAATGGCTCGTATTAAAGGCGCGATGATGACTCGCAAAAGAAGAAATAAAACACTGAAACTCGCTAAAGGCTATTATGGTGCAAAATCCAAACACTTCAAAATGGCTAAACAGCAGGTTATGAAAAGCGGTAACTACGCTTTCGCTGGCAGAAAACAGAAAAAGAGAGATTTCCGCAGACTGTGGATTACACGTATCTCCGCTGCAGTTAAAATGCACGGCATGAACTACTCCACATTCATGAACGGCCTGAAAAAAGCAGGTATCACACTGAACAGAAAAATGCTTTCTGAAATGGCTATCCATGATGCAGCAGCATTTGCTTCCCTGGTAGAAGTTGCTAAAAAAGCTCTGTAATATATAAAATCACGCCTTGGCACTTTTGTGTCAGGGCGTAATTCGCATTATAAACCCCTTTTAAACAGGGGCTTTTTGGCGTGTTTGCGGTTTATTCCAAGGGATAAACCGCCAATATATTGTACATAATTCTTTATATATAAGGCAATTTTGCTTCGCTTACAAGCTGCTTTGGGCAAAATTTTTTACCCTTTGTAAAAGACTTTGCCGGGCGCAGAAAGGTGAAAAAATATGATTAATCTTATCGAAAGCAAAGACAATCCAAAAGTTAAAACTGCTTTGAAAATAGCTACTGACACTGCCTACCGCAGAAAGAATAAGGTGTTTTTTGCATCCACATCAAAAGTGGTGCTGGATATAATCGACGCTGGTTTTGTACATCAGGCGGTATTTGTGCTTAACACTGAATACGAAAAATTCAGCCACCGACTGCCAGAAAACAATGTGTATCTGGTGTCACAGGCTGTGGCAGACAAACTCAGTGAAGGCAAAACAGAAGACGGTGTTTTCGCTGTGTTTGAAATGAAGGATGCCGATGAAAACAGCATCTTCACAGCAGACAGACTTCTGGTTTTACAGGATGTTCAGGACCCAAACAACATGGGTGCAATTATGAGAACGGCTCTGGGCTTTGGCTATGACAATGTGGTGGTTTCATCAAAATGTGCAGACGTTTTTTCAAGAAAAGTTATCCGCACATCTATGACAGCCAGTGTTAAGCTGAATGTGCTGAAAGTTGCTGATATGGTGGATTTTACCCACAGGCTCAACGAAAAGGGCTTTACTACAGTGGCGGCATGTCTGGAAGGCGCACAGGAACTGGGCACAGTACCTACAAATCTGCCTGTGGCACTTTACATAGGCAACGAAGGTCAGGGCTTGTCCGACGATGTGATTGAAAGCTGTAAACTGAGACTTAAAATCCCAATGAGCGAAAGAATAGAATCACTCAATGCGGCAGTTTCAGCGGCGGTTCTTATGTGGGAGCTGAGATAATGAAACAGTTGTACGATATATGGTTTGCCTATGTTATGGGGCCAAACTGTACAAATGGCCGGCAGATAGCCAGCAGCGGCTACGGACCACGGTTGTTCTACAATATGAGACACAATCTGGCAGATTTCAATATCTTTACACATCGACAGATTGAACAGGCGAAACTTACATCTGTTGATGATGTGGCACATATCCACAGAATTCACACAGAAAACGATATCAAATCAATAAATTACACTGATGTGGAGTTTCCACACAGGCTTAAAAATATCAGCCATGCACCACTGGTGCTGTTTTACAAAGGGGATTTGACCCTTTTGGAAAGCAGGTACACAGTAAGCATTGTAGGCTCGCGCCGTTGCAGTGCAGAAGGGGAAAAGGCCTGTGAATTTATATCACAGACCGTGGCAGAAAAAGGTGCAGTGGTTATCAGCGGGCTTGCCCAAGGGGTAGACAGTATTGCCCACAAATCAGCAGTTTCTGCCGGTGGCAGAACAGTGGCTTTTCTGGGCGTACCGCTGGATGAATATTTCCCGAAAACAAACCAGAAGTTTCAGCAGAAACTTTGTAATGAACATCTGGTAGTAAGTGAGTACCACTGTACTTACCCATATCACGGTGTCAACTTTATATTCAGAAACAGGCTGATTGCGGCGGCTGGCGATGCATTGTGCGTAGTGCAGGCAAAAGAGCGCAGCGGCAGTCTTGCCACAGTAAACAGGGCTGTGGAATATGACAAACCTGTATTTGCTGTACCGGGCGGTATATTCAGCCCATCCTACAGCGGCAGTAACAAACTGCTGGTGGAAGGAATTGCGAAGGCTGTTACCCATGGCAGCCAGATATTACAGTGGCTGGGGTACGAAGAAAATACCGAAACACAGCAGACAGAACAGCTGGACAGTACAGAGTCTCTGGACCCTGTGGCACAGGCAATACTGGGGTGCATTGATGGCGCCATGAACACAAATACCATCATACGTGCCAGCGGTGTAAAAGCCCGGCTGGTAAAAGCTACCCTTACATCACTTGAAATTGATGGCTGGGTATCAAAAACCACCAGTGGCGAGTATATACGCACAAAATGAGAATATTAATGTGACGAGCAAATAAAATTTCAATAAATCGTCAATGAGATATAAGGAGAAAACAATGTCAAATCTTGTTATTGTGGAATCACCTGCAAAAGCAAAGACAATTAAAAAATATCTTGGTGAAGATTACAACGTAATCGCATCAATGGGGCATATCCGTGACCTGCCAAAAGGTCAGATTGCCATTGACTTTGAGAACAATTTCAAACCAAGATATATAAATATTCCAGGTAAAAGCAAGCTTATCAAAGAACTGAAAGAACTGGCGGCAGCCAGCGATACAGTATATCTGGCAACTGACCCGGACCGTGAGGGTGAAGCAATTTCATGGCATCTGGCACATATTCTGAAGCTGGATACCACACAGCAGAACCGTGTAACCTTTGGTGAAATCACAAAAAAAGGTATCACAGACGGTATGGCAAGTAAGCGCACCATCGATATGGACCTGATTAATGCCCAGCAGGCAAGAAGAATTCTGGACAGAATCGTAGGTTACAAGCTGTCTCCATTCCTTTGGAAAAAGGTTAAGGGCGGTCTTTCAGCAGGTCGTGTACAGTCTGTTGCTGTAAAACTGATTGTAGACAGACACAGAGAAATCGAAGCATTTATTCCACAGGAATACTGGAATATCGACGCTGTGCTGTCTCCAGCTGGTTCTGCAAAAAAATTCCGCGCAAGATACTGGGGTACTGATGGCAAAAAAGTGACAGTTCTCAACGAAGAACAGGCACTTGCTATCAAAACACAGTGTGAAGGCTCTCAGTTTGAAATAGAAAAAATCACAAAAGGTGAAAGAAAACGTGTACCTGCACCACCATTTACAACATCTTCACTGCAGCAGGAAGCATCCCGCCGTCTGGGCTTTACAGCCTCCAGAACAATGCGTGCCGCTCAGACTCTGTACGAAGGTGTGGAAGTAAACGGCTTTGGCACACTGGGTCTTATCACTTATATGAGAACAGACTCCCTGCGAATTTCTGACGAAGCATACTTTGCTGCAAAAGGCTACATCGGTGAAAAATACGGTGAAAAGTATGTACCACCATATCGCAGAACATATAAAACAAAAAACAATGCACAGGATGCTCACGAAGCTATCCGTCCTACAAATGTAAACATCACACCTGAAATTGCCTATGGCAGTCTGTCAGGTGATGTGGCAAAACTGTACAAACTGATATGGGAACGCTTTATGGCAAGCCAGATGGCAGACAGTGTGCAGGAAACAGTAAGCGTGGATATCACATGTCTTAACCATATGTACAAATCCACAGGTTACACTGTTCTGTTTGACGGCTTTACAGCACTGTACGAAGAACAGACAGATGAAAAGAAAGAAAAAGAAACAGCACTGCCACCGCTGGAAAAAGACACTAAGCTGAAACTGCGAGAAATGGAAGCAGAACAGAAGTTTACACAGCCACCGTCAGACTATACAGAAGCTACACTTATCAAAGCTCTGGAGGAAAACGGTATCGGCCGTCCATCAACCTATGCACCTATCATCTACACAATTATTGAACGTGGCTATGTTGAACGCAGCGCCAAAAAGCTTATTCCAACAGCACTGGGTATCACAGTAAACGATGTGCTGGCGGCACAGTTTACAGACATTGTAGACATCAAGTTCTCTGCAAGAATGGAAGATAATCTGGATAAGATTGAAGAAGGCGACACAGAGTGGACAGAAGTTATCAGAGAATTCTATGATATGTTCCAGACAGCTCTGGACAAAGCTGAAAAAGAAATGGATGGCCAGAAGGTTAAAGTGCCGGATGTTGTAACAGACGAAATCTGTGAGCTGTGTGGCAAACCAATGGTTATCAAACAGGGCCGCTATGGTAAATTTATGGCATGCAGTGGCTTCCCGGAATGTACAAACACAAAGAAAATTGTGAAATATGCTCCAGGTGCCTGTCCAAAATGCGGCGGCAGAATTCTCCAGCTCAACAGTAAAAAAGGCAGAGTTTTCTATGCCTGTGAAAACGGCACAGACTGTGGCTTTATGTCATGGGAAGAACCAACAGACAAAAAGTGCGGAGTTTGCGGCAGTACTATGTTTAAAAAATCAGCCAAAGGCGCACAGCCACACTGTATAAAAGATGGCTGTCCAAACGCTTCTGTTGCCCCACCGACAACAAGAGGCAGAAAGAAAAAGGCGGATAAATAATATGGACAAAAAAGTAAAAATTCTAGGGGCAGGTCTTGCTGGCTGTGAAGCAGCTTACTTTCTGGCACAGCGTGGTGTACAGGTAACCCTGTACGAACAGAAACCTGTAAAATTTTCCCCGGCACATAAAAATGAAAATTTCGCTGAACTGGTTTGTTCCAACAGCCTTAAAAGTATGAGAGAAGACTCCTGTCAAGGTATGCTGAAAAATGAAATGAAGCATTTTGGCTCTATCGTGCTGGAATCTGCATATGACTGTGCAGTGCCAGCTGGTGGTGCACTGGCAGTAGATCGTGACATTTTCAGTGATATTATTACACAAAAAGTAAAAAATCATCCAAATATTACAATCTGTTATGAAGAAGTAACAGATATCGACACAGACCAGCTTACAATTGTGGCCACAGGTCCTCTTACAGAAGGTGCCCTGTACGACAAAATCAAGGCTATGTGTGGTGCAGGTATGTCTTTCTACGATGCCGCCGCCCCTATTGTTATGGCAGACAGCATCGATATGGACAAGGTTTTTGCCGCCAGCCGCTACGGCAAAGGTGACGACGACTACCTTAACTGCCCATTCAACAAAGAAGAATACGAAGCATTTTATGACGCACTTGTAAATGCTGAAAGAGCACCTCTTAAAAGCTTTGAGGACGACCTGACTGTTTACGAAGGCTGTATGCCTGTTGAGGTTATGGCTGGCCGTGGTCGGGATACACTGCGCTATGGTCCTATGAGACCTGTAGGTCTGCGTGACCCACGCACAGGTCATCGCCCATGGGCAAATGTTCAGCTTCGCTGTGAAAACCGGGAAAAAACAATGTACAACCTTGTTGGCTTCCAGACAAACCTTAAATTCGGTGAACAGAAACGAGTTTTTGGTATGATTCCAGGCCTTGAAAATGCACAGTTTGTACGTTACGGTGTAATGCACAGAAACAGCTTTATTAACTCACCTGTAGTGCTGAACAACACACTTAACCTGAAGGAATACCCAAATGTATACTTTGCAGGCCAGATTACAGGTATGGAGGGCTATACAGAAAGCAGTATGTGTGGCTTGCTGGCAGGCTACTTTGTATGGTGCAGACTGAATGATGTACAGCCGCAGATTCCAGCGCTGACTACTATCTGTGGTGCACTGCTGAACTACATCACAACACCTAACAAGGATTTCCAGCCAATGGGTGCCAATATGGGTATCCTGCTACCGCTGGAAAATCATATCCGTGACAAACGTGAAAGATATATGGCGCTGTCTGTACGTGGTAAAAAAGATATTGAAGAAATAAATCTTGAATACTAGGTGACAGACTATGGGTAAAAGACAAACACCTAAGGGAAGTGGTGAATCTGTTGTATTCTCTGCAATCACAGTACTGTTTATGCTGTACTGGAACTACGGTGTCATAACAAGTGGCGCCCCTTTTATATTCCCTGTTGTGGGCCTTTTCGGGCTGTATGTAACAGTCAAGGGTTTTGTGCAAAGCATAAAGGAATACAGGGCAAGAAAGATGAATCAGGATATGTACGACTACAATAACCGTTCATCAACAGATTATTACCACACAGACTCATACTCACAGGAAGATGAAAAAAGATACTGCATGTATTGTGGTTCCACAATTTCATCTGACTTTATATACTGCCCATACTGTGGCAGAAAATTAAACTCTTAAATCAACTTGTTTTACATACCTTCAACTGAAAGGAGAAACTAAAATGAAAATTATTCTTGATGCTTTTGGCGGCGACCACGCCCCACTGGAACCACTTAAAGGCGCAGCTTGGGCTGTAAAAGAACTGGGTGTTGAAGTTCTGGCAGTTGGTGACATCGCTAAAATGGAAGAATGCTGTAAAGAAAACAACATCGATACAACAGGTATCTCATTCAAACATGCAGACGATGTTTTTGATATTCACGAAGACCCAATGGCAATCGTAAAGAAAAGAACAAGCACATCTCTCCACGTTGCTTTCAAAGCACTGGCAGATGGCGAAGGCGAAGCTATGGTTTCCGGCGGTTCATCCGGTGCTGTACTTATGGGTGCTACATTTATCGTAAAAAGAATCAAAGGCTGTAAACGCCCTGCTCTTGGCGCAGTTGTACCTGGCGCACATCCAGAAGGCTTTATGCTGATTGACAGTGGCGCAAACAACGAAGTAAGACCAGAAATGCTGGACCAGTTTGCTGTTATGGGCTCTACTTATATGGAAAAAGTTATGGGCAGAGTACCAGCAAGAGTAGGGCTGCTGAACAATGGCGCAGAAGAAACAAAAGGTCCTGAAATCCAGAGAACAGCCCACGCCATGATGGCTGCTAACCCACATCTTAACTTTGTAGGCAACATCGAAGGCCGTGAAGTTCTCAACGACCATGTTGATGTTCTGGTGGCAGACGGTTTCTCCGGCAACATTGCCCTGAAATCTGTTGAAGGCTGTGCAAGCTTTATGTACGGCATGATGAAAGATATGTTTATGAAAAATATCAAAACAAAGATTGCCGCACTGCTTCTGAAAGACCAGCTGAAAGGCTTTAAAAGAAAAATGGACTACAGATACTATGGTGGTGGCGTAGTTATGGGTGTTTCCAAAGGTGTTATCAAAGCACACGGTGCTTCTGATGCTCTGGCATTCAAAAATGCTATCCGTCAGGCAAAACTTTGTGCAGAGTATGACGTGCCTGGTATCATCGCTGCCAAACTGGCAAGCCTGGAGGAAGAAAAATAATGAAACAGCTGGAAAAGAATATCGGTTATCATTTCAGAGATAAAAACCTGCTTAAAGCGGCAGTTACACATTCATCTTTTGCAAATGAAAACCGTGGTGGTCTGGCTTATAACGAACGTCTGGAATTTCTGGGGGACGCTGTCCTCCAGCTGATTACCAGCGAAAAACTCTTTAAAGAAAACCCTGATATGCCTGAAGGCCGTATGTCCAAACAGCGTGCGGCACTGGTATGCGAAGATGCCCTTGCAGGCTATTCACACGAAATCCATCTGGGTGACTTTATGTTGCTGGGTAAAGGCGAAGAAGCCACAGGCGGCAGAAACAGACCATCCATACTTGCAGACGCTTTTGAAGCTCTTATAGGTGCTATTTTCCTTGATGGCGGCATGGACAACGCAAAACGCTTTGTACGCCGTTTTCTTGATGTCGCACACACTTCACTTAAAGACTATAAGACTCTTCTGCAGGAAATCATTCAGAAAAACCCTGGTGAAAGACTCAGCTATGTTGTAACAGGCGAAAGCGGTCCGGACCACGACAAAGTGTTCAATGTGGAAGTACACCTCAACAGCAATGTTATCGGCAAAGGTACAGGCAAAAGCAAAAAACAGGCTGAACAGGCCGCCGCAAAAGAAGCGCTGGCACTTATGGGCTTTAAAGACTAAATTATAGTCAGGCGACTGATTTTATAATAAATATCAAGAAAGAACAGCTATGGTAAAACACAAGAACCTGTCAATATTTGTGCCACATGAAGGCTGTCCAAATCAATGCAGCTTCTGTGACCAGAAAAAAATAAGCGGTACACAGAACCCACCTGAACCACAGCAGGTAACAGCCCTGTGTGATGAATTTTTACCACACTCTGAAGAAGAGGGCTCAAGCTACGAAATTGCCTTTTTTGGTGGCAGTTTCACAGCCATTGACCGAGACTATATGCTGGCTTTATTACAGGCGGCATATCCGTTTGTGGTTTCTGGCAGAGCCAGTGGTATCCGTTGCTCCACACGACCAGACGCCATAGATGATGAAATACTCACCATACTGAAAAACTATGGTGTCACAGCCATTGAGCTGGGCGCACAGAGCATGCAGGATGATGTGCTGAAGGTAAATCTCCGTGGTCACAGTGTGGAAGATGTGTTCAGGGCATCTGCTTTGATAAAACAATACGGCTTTTCTCTTGGCTTGCAGATGATGCCTGGCCTTTACGGATGCAAAGACTATATGGCTTATGCAATAGACACAGCAGAAAAGTTTATACAGATAAATCCTGACACAGTGCGAATTTATCCTACCCTTATCCTGAAAGACACTTTACTTGAAAAGCTTTACCAAAAAGGTATGTACACGCCTCTTTGTGTTGAAGACGCAGTGGAAATATGTGCAGTTTTAGTAAAGATGTTCAACCAGAAGAATATCAGGATAATCAAACTGGGACTCCATGCTGATACAGGCATGGAAAACAGCCTTGTGGTAGGTCCCTATCATCCGGCCCTGAAAGAGCTGGTGCAAAGCAGAATGTTACTGGAAGAATTTTCCAGAGACCTGCAGGCACTGCCTATGGGGGACTACACCATATTTGTAAACCCAAGACAGCATTCACAGGCTACAGGTCAGAAAAAAGCCAATATAAAGGCGCTGGCAAAGCTGGGGTACAATGTGGTGATAAAACAAGACAACACCATCAATAAAGATGATTACAAAATTTTGGAAGGGGAAAAACAGTGTATTTAAAAGCTATTGAACTTCACGGCTTTAAATCTTTTCCGGAAAAAACAAAAATTGAATTTGAAAGAGGTATGTCCGGGGTTGTAGGTCCAAACGGCTCTGGTAAAAGTAATATTTCTGACGCTATCCGCTGGGTATTGGGTGAAACACGTTCCAGCCAGTTGCGTGCGGCAGGCAAAATGGAAGATATTATTTTTGGTGGTACACAGAAGCGCAGTCCTATGGGTTTTGCATCTGTAAGCCTTATTCTGGACAACACCGACCACGTTTTTGATGTGGAAAGTGACGAAGTTGCGGTAATGAGAAAATATTACCGTGGCGGCGACAGTGAATACTATATCAACGGAGCTAGAGTACGTCTGCGTGATATTCAGGAGCTGTTTTTTGACACAGGTCTTGGCAAAAACGGCTACTCTGTAGTTGGTCAGGGTAAAGTAAGCGAAATCGTTACTTCAAAACCTGAAGGCAGGCGTGAAATTTTTGAAGAAGCCTCTGGTATAGCAAAATTCCGTTACAAGAAAAACGAAGCAGAAAGAAAACTGTCCTCAGCAGAAGGCAATATCGTAAGACTTACAGACATCCTTATGGGGCTGGAAGAAAGGGTAGAACCTCTGCGCAAAGAAAGCGAAAAGGCCAAAGAGTTTCTCCAGCTTTCCGAAAAGAAAAAAGAACTGGAAATCTCTCTGTGGATGGACACAGTGGACAAGTCAAAAGAACTTATCCGTGCACAGCAGCGCCGTCTGGAAATTCTTACAGATGACTATAATGCCATCAGTGAAAAACTGGAAGAAAGCGACAGATATCTGGAAGAAAGATACCTGTATGCCAACAGTCTGCTGGTAAAAAATGAAGAAAATGTCCAGACCATTCGTCAGGCAGAGGCCAATATATCAGAACTGTCCAGCCAGAGAGCAGTTGCAGAAAGTGAAAAAGGCTTTGCAACAAACCAGATAAACAGTCTTAAGCTGGATTTGGAAAGCTTTGAAAATGAAGGCGCACAGGACAGTGATGAAAAGAAAAAACTGGAAGAAAAAATTGCTTCTATCTCCAGTGAAATAGACACAAACCTCTATAAACAGAGCGATATGCAGATGCAGCTGGATACACTTATTGCACAGGCTTCACAGTCTGGTGATGAAAAAGGCAGAATCAGCGGCATTATAAACACTCTCAACATCAAACTTCAGGAAGAGAGAATTGAACAGGGCTCCATCGACAGCCGGAACGAAACTATCAAACAGAGTCTTGAACTGGCAAAAGAAAACCTGACAAAGGCACAGGAGTTCTGCACACAGAGCAAAAAACAGGCAGATGATGTAAAAGACTTCATCGACCTGACACAGGAAAATATTACAAGAAACGCTAATATCAGAAACGGTCTTGTGATGAAAAGAAATTCAGCACAGGCAAAACTGGATATGGCTGTAAAACAGGCAGAAGACAACCTTGTTGCACAGCGCCAGACAGAAGACAGAGTAAGAATCCTTACTGAAATGGAAAACAACATGGACGGGTTTGCACAGTCTGTTCGTCAGGTGCTGAAAAAAGGCAAAGAAGGCGGTCTGGGCGGTATTCTGGGCAGTGTTGCACAGCTTATTTCTGTAGAAAAAGGCTATGAAACAGCTGTTGAAATCGCAATGGGCTTTGCACTGCAGAACATCGTTGTTGAAAACGAAGCAGCGGCAAAAAGAGCCATTGAATATCTTAAACAGAGCCGTGGCGGCCGTGCCACATTCCTGCCACTTGACACTGTAAAACCATCTGTGTTTAACGAAAACTTACCAGAATGGGCTACAACAGGTGACAGTGTTATTAAAACAGACCCTAAGTTTAAAAACATCATTTCAAACCTTCTTGGCAGAACAATCATTGTGGAAGACATTAACTCTGCATCTTCCCTTGCCAAAAAACTGAACTACAGATACAGAATCGTTACCCTTGACGGTCAGGTTATCAACGCTGGCGGTTCATTTACAGGTGGTTCTGTAAGCAAAAGTGCTGGTCTGTTTACAAGAAAAACTGAAATTGATTCACTTAAATCCAAAATTGCAAAACTGAAAGAAGAGTTTGTACAGCTGGATAAAAACAGACTTTCTGCACAGGATGCCATGGACAAGGTAAACAGCCAGATTGAAGGCTGTGATGGCGAAATCGGCAATCTCAATGGCGAAAAAGTAAATGCAGAAATCGAATATGCACGTCTTGAACAGGTGTGGACACAGTATCTCAACACAGTGGAAAATCTGGAAAGTGAAATTGAAAACTTCAGCCGTACACTTGGTAATAACAACAAGAGAAAACTGGAACTGGTTAAACTTATTGAAGAAGATGAAAGAAAGATTCTTTCCTTCAGAAATGAACTTGATGCCCTTGGCATTCAGGACGAAGAAAGTCTGGCAAAACAGACTGCCCTTACAAATCAGATTCAGCAGGTCAAACTGGATGTGGTAACTCTTCGTGGTGCGCTGTCACTGGAAGAAAACAACCTCAAACTGTTGGAATCAACTCTGGCTGGCAGAGAAGCAAGAAGAGAAAAAATTCTGGCAGATATTGCTACATTCAATCAGCTGATAGAAGAAAAAGAAAGTCTTGTTTCTGCTATCAATGAAGAAATTTCCGCTTTGAAACAGCTTATTGCTGACAAAGAGACTGAAAATAAATCATTTGTAGTTGAAAGAATGAAAATCGACGCTGAAAGAAGCAAGCTGAATGCAGACAACAAATCACTGCAGTCACAGCGTGAAGACCTTTCCGGCAAGATTGCTACAATAGGGGAACGCATTGTTTCAATGGAAACATCCTATGATGAAATTATTACAAAGCTGTGGGATGAATATGAACTTACAGTGCGGTCTGCAAGATTCTTCTGTGTGGAAATCACAGATGAAACTGCCATGAAAAAGGACCTGGCATCAGTTAAAAACGGTATCAGACGTCTTGGTAGCGTAAATGTATCTGCAATTGAAGAATACAAGGAAGTATCTGAAAGATATACATATCTCAAGACACAGCTGGACGACTTACAGCAAAGCAGAAACCAGCTGGTAAAACTGATAACATCCCTTAACGGTGAAATGAAAGCGCTGTTCACACAGAGCTTTGATGTTATCAACGATAATTTTGGCCGTATATTTGCCGAACTTTTCGGTGGTGGTACTGCAAAACTGGAACTTACAGACAGGGAAGATGTGCTTAACAGCGGTATCGAAATCGTGGTAAGCCCACCGGGTAAGGTTATCAAAAGCCTTAATGCACTTTCAGGTGGCGAACAGGCTCTGGTAGCTATTTCCATCTATTTTGCTATTCTGGCACACAACCCTTCACCATTCTGTGTTCTGGACGAAATCGAGGCTGCTCTGGACGATGTAAACGTTGCCAGATATGCCAACTATCTTAAACGCATCTGTGATAAAACACAGTTCATTGTTATTACACACCGTCGTGGTACAATGGAAGCTGCCGATGTTCTTTATGGCGTAACTATGCAGGAAGACGGTATTTCCAAGCTTCTCAAGCTGGATGTAAACAACCTTTCACCATCTATTCTTAACTAAAGGAGAACATTATGGGATTGTTTGATAAATTGAATTTTGGTCTTAAAAAGACTAAAGGTGGTATCTTCGGCACTATCACAAAAGCACTTTCAGGCTCTATGATAGACGACGATATGTATGAAGAACTTCTGGACCAGCTGATTATGGCAGATGTTGGCTATGAAACAAGCCAGTTTCTGGTAGATGAACTGGAAAGAAGAGTTAAAAAAGAAAAAGTTAAAACAGGTCCGGAAGCACTGGAACTGATGAAACAGATTATCACAGAACTGCTGTCTGCTGACACTGAAATGGATTACTCCAAAAAACCAACAGTAATCCTGATTATCGGTGTAAACGGTGTAGGTAAAACAACATCCATCGGCAAACTGGCAAATCTTTACAAACAGCAGGGTAACAAAGTTCTCTTGGCAGCTGGTGACACATTCCGTGCCGCAGCCGCCAGCCAGCTGAATGAATGGGCTGGCCGCAGTGGTGTAGATATTGTTATGCACGATGAAGGCGCAGACCCAGCATCTGTAATTTTTGATTCTGTACAGAAGGCTAAAAACGAAAGCTACGACATTGTTATCTGCGATACAGCAGGTCGCCTCCACAACAAGAAAAACCTTATGGCAGAACTTTCAAAAATCCGCCGTGTTGTAACAAAGGCAGACAGTGAAGCAGGTGTGGAAACACTGCTGGTACTGGAAGCTGTTACAGGCCAGAATGCTATCAGTCAGGCAAAAGAATTTATCGCAGCAGCTGATGCTACAGGTATTATTCTTACTAAACTTGACGGTACAGCAAAAGGCGGCAGTGTAATTTCCATCAAACGCAATCTGGGTGTTCCGGTACGCTTTATCGGTGTAGGTGAAGGTATGGATGACCTTATGGTGTTTGACCCACAGGCTTTCGCAGAAACACTGGTAAGCCTTGAAGAAAGCGAGGCAGAATAATGATTTTTGCAGCAGCTACCAACAATGCTAAAAAACTGAAAGAAATCAAAAGAATTCTTTCAGCTTTGGGACACGATGCCAAAACACTGAAAGAACTTGGCATTGATATTGAAATAGAAGAAAACGGCACCACATTTGCAGAAAATGCTGTGATTAAAGCAAAAACAATCGCCCAAATCTGCAAAATGCCTACAATCAGCGATGACTCTGGTCTAGAAGTTGATTTTCTGGGCGGTGCCCCAGGCGTTTACACAGCCCGCTATGCAGGTGAAAACGCCACAGATGATGACAACATCGACAAACTTCTGGCGGCTTTAAATGGCGTGGAAGAAGAAAAACGTACAGCACGGTTTGTTTCCAGTGTATGTCTGTATGTACCTGTAGAAAGCGGCGAAGATATTTCTGTTGTATGCACAGGCAAATGCAAAGGCTGGATTGGCTATGAAAGAATAGGAGAAGGCGGCTTTGGCTACGACCCTATTTTCATGGTTGGTAAGACAAGCTATTCTGAAATGTCTGCAGAAGAAAAAGATGCTATCTCTCACCGTGGTCAGGCACTGCGCCTGCTGGGTGAAGAAATAGCCAAAATGCAGTTTTAAAAATCACCAACAGAATACAGGGCAAATTTCTCTGCCCTGTAACAACCCAAACAACAACTTATTATATATAAACAAAATTATAAAGGAGAAACTATGATTACATCTAAACAGCGTGCATTCCTGCGTGGTCAGGCACAGCCACTTAACGCAATTTATCAGATTGGTAAAACAGGCTTTACAGAAGAAAGCGTACGAGGTATCGAAGAAGCTCTGAACGCTCGTGAACTTATCAAACTTCACGTTCTTGAAAACTGTATGTACTCTGCAAAAGAAGCTGGCGCTCTGCTGGCTGAAGAACTGGACTGCGAATGTGTGCAGACAATCGGTTCCAAAATCGTTCTTTTCAAACAGAAAGCAAAAGATTCCAAATTCGACCTGAAAAACCTTACAACACTGTAATTTAAAACTAGTAAAAATATGGATATTTTACTCTTTGGCGGTTCATTTGACCCTGTTCACAACGGACATGAAAATATATTGAGAACTGCCCTTGAATACAAAAAATTCGATAAAATAATCATAATGCCAATAGGTTCCCCTGGCCACAAAGCCAGCTGTAAAGCCCCATTTGCAGTGAGAAAATATCTGGTAGAGCAGGCTTTTTCCGATATCGGTGTGGAAATGGAAGTATCTGACTTTGAAGGCAACAGCTTTGAAAAAAGCTACAGCTATATCACAGCAGACCATTTGAAAAGCCTGTACCCAGATGGAAAAATCTACTTTGTTATAGGCGCTGACAGTGCCATCAATATGCACAAGTGGGCCAGATGGGAATATCTTGCCCGGAATGTAACATTCCTTGTGTTTGACAGGGAGCTGGGCGAAAATCCATTGCTGGAACAGGCAGTGGAAACAATAAAACAGTATTCACCTGACACTGCAATTATCAAAAGTCAGGTGATACCGGTATCTTCCACACAGGTACGTGCCATAGCATCGGCAGGAGAAGATATTTCTGCTCTTGTAGACAGCAAGGTGGCATCTGTAGTGGAAAAACACCACCTGTATTCTGCTGATTTTTACAAAAAGAATATAGGCACAGCACAGTTGCTTATTCCGCTTTTACTGCGTGAGAAAAGAGCACAGCACACTTTCAACGTGGCAAAGCTGGCAGTTGAATTTGCTAAAAAACACGGCGCTGATGTGCAGAAAGCACAGCTTGCGGCATTGTTGCATGATATAATGAAACAGGCACCAGACCATATAATGTTGCACCGTGCACAGCAAAGTGATATAATTGAAAAAATAAGTGGCAAGCCAATGCCTGTATTACATGGCTTTGCGGCCGCTGATTTTGCTCGCAGAGAGATGGATATAGAAGATGAAGAAATCCTTATGGCTATAAAAAGCCATACCTGCGGCAGACGGAATATGACTTGTCTTGAAAAAATTATCTATCTGGCAGATATGCTCAGCGAAGAGAGAAACTACCCTGAAAAAGAACCATTGCTGGCTCTGGCTTGGGAAAATCTGGATATCGCCATGGAACAGGCTTTGAAAGACAGTATAAACTGGCTGAAAGAAAAAGGCGGAGTAATAGATACAGATAGCTACGAAGCGCTGGAGTATTTTACTGCTCTGAATCACGGAGGAAATTCAAATGGCAAAGAACACACATAGTCGTGTAACCGAAAGCGAAAAAAGAAGACAGAAAAAAGCTGCTAAAAGAAAAAGCCTTCTTGTAAAATTGGGCGTTGTAGCTTTGGTAGTTGCAGTTGTAGCTTTTGGTGTAAATAAATTTATAGGCAGCAGATATCAGTCTGGCGGTGAAATTGTGGACGATATCCGTACTGCAGAAGATTTACAGGACAAAGTTATCAATGTACTGGTGTGCGGCATTGACTATGAGGCTGGTCGTGACCTTGGTATGACAGACGTTATAATGTATGTAACACTGGACGTTGAAGGCAATAAAGTTTCTGCTATGCAGATTCCACGAGATGTTTACATAGGTGATGATATCAACACTGGTGGCACAAAGAAAATCAATGGTGTTTATGCCCATGGTGATGAAGAAAACCAGATTATGAATCTGGTAAAAGCTATCAACAAAAAAATGGACCTTCCTATTGACCATTATGTAACTCTTGATATGGAAGCATTTGTTACTATGGTAAACGGTATCGACTGGGGCTTTGAAATGTATGTTCCATGTCAGATTGTTCTGAAAGATGCCAACGGCAACCAGGAAGTATTTATTGAAGAACCAGGCTGGTATACACTCAGCGGTGAAGAAGTTGAAGTAATCGTAAGAAACAGAAACTATCCAAACTCTGACACACAGCGTGGCGAAGTGCAGAAATATTTCTATGCTTCCCTTATCAAAAACTTCAGAGATAACCTGACAGTAAGCGACTTTATCAAGGTTATGAGCCGTTTCACAACATATCTTACAACTGATATGCACTGGACAAAAATTGCTTCTATGGCAAAATTCGGCTTCTCTGTAGACTTCAATGATATGACACTTATCAAGCCTGCTACACATGGTTACAATGTAATTTATGAAGGCAAAACAAGAGAGCTGAATATCCAGCATTTTGTTAAGGATGATTTGGCAGATGCTCTGAATGAATATTTCAGACCATATCAGGACCCAGTACCAGCAGACCAGCTGGAAATCCCTGGTGCACCACCTAAAGGTGAGGTCACAAGAGACTTTGGCGTTGTAGCTGCATCAAAAACTACCATCGGTGAACTGCTGGGCAATGCACAGGCACAGTAGTAAAATACTGTATTTGTGTATAAATATTATTGATTTAAACATTAAAAAGTAATAAAATATTATTATTCTTTTAAACAAAAGAACAAACTATGATAGTGTGCAGGCAATTAGCGGCCTGTATAATATAAATCTACAAGGAGGAAAAATATGAAAGGTTTAGAACTATCCACATCTATCGCTAAAATTTTGGACACAAAGAAAGCACACGATGTTAAAGTGCTGAAAATTGAAGACCTGACAATCGTAACAGACTATATTGTTATTGCAACTGGTACATCCACAACACAGGTTAAAGCACTGGCTGATGAGGTTGAATACCAGCTAGAAACTCAGTTTAATCTGAGCCCTTCAAGAGTAGAAGGCTACGAGTCTAAAAACTGGATTTTGATGGATTACGACACCGTTATTGTACATGTTTTCCACCCTGAAGCAAGAAATTACTACAACTTGGATAAACTCTGGGCAGACGGCGAAGAAATCGAACTGAATCTGGACAACGAGTAATATATTGTGCATAGCACATTAAACGGAGATAGAGATGAAATACGATTTTAAACGGACAGAAGCCAAATGGCAGAAAATCTGGGACGAAGAAAAAACATTTAAAACAAAAAATGACAAAACTATGCCTAAATTCTATGGCTTGATTGAATTCCCATACCCATCAGGAGCAGGTCTTCATGTAGGTCACCCTCGTTCCTACACAGCTATGGATATTATCGCAAGATATAAAAGAATGACAGGTCACAATGTAATGTACACAATGGGCTGGGACGCTTTCGGTCTGCCTACTGAAAACTTTGCAATGAAAAACCACATCCACCCAGAAATCGTTACAAAAAACAACGTAGCACGTTTTAAAGAACAGCTGAAAAGCCTTGGTCTTTCTTTTGACTGGGACAGAGAAATCAACACAACAGACAAAGATTACTACAAATGGACACAGTGGATTTTCCTGCAGATGTTCAAACACGGTCTTGCTTACAAAAAGGAAATGAATGTAAACTGGTGTACAGGCTGTAAAGTTGTTCTGGCAAACGAAGAAGTTGTAAACGGCGTTTGCGAACGTTGCGGTGGCGAAGTAGTACACAAAAACAAAAGCCAGTGGATTCTCAAAATCACAGAATACGCTGACAAACTTATCGATGACCTCGATACTGTAAACTTTATCTCACCTGTTGTTGCACAGCAGAAAAACTGGATTGGCCGTTCAAAAGGTGCACAGGTTAAATTCAACACAACAGAAGGCCACGTGCTGGAAATCTACACAACACGCCCAGATACTATTTTTGGTGCAACATATATGGTTATCGCTCCAGAACACAAATTCATCGACGAATGGAAAGATGTTCTGACAAACTATGATGCAGTGGTTGAATACCGTGAAGCTGCAGCAAGAAAGAGCGATATGGAAAGAACAGAACTGGCTAAAGAAAAGACAGGTGTTCAGCTGGAAGGCGTTAAAGCTATCAACCCACTGACAGGCAAAGAAATTCCTATCTTTATTTCTGACTACGTTCTGGCAACATACGGTACAGGTGCTATTATGGCTGTTCCAGGCCACGACGCACGTGACTGGGAATTTGCTAAAAAATTCGGTTGTCCAATCGTTGAAGTTGTTAAAGGTGGCAACGTTGAAGAAGCAGCATTTACAGACTGTGATACAGGCGTTATGGTAAACAGCGGCATGCTGGACGGCCTGTCAGTTGAAGATGCAAAAGTAGCTATCGTAAAATACCTTGAAGAACAGGGTATCGGTGTAGAAAAAGTAAACTTCAAACTTCGTGACTGGATTTTCTCCCGTCAGAGATACTGGGGCGAACCAATCCCAATGGTTTACTGTGAAGAATGTGGCTGGGTACCAGTGCCAGAAGACCAGCTTCCACTGGAACTGCCAGAACTGCTGGACTTTGAACCAACAGGCGAAGGCGAAAGCCCACTTGCACGTTGCACAGAATGGGTAAACACAACATGTCCACATTGCGGCAAACCAGCAAAACGCGAAACAGATACAATGCCACAGTGGGCAGGCTCATCATGGTACTTCCTGCGCTACATCGACCCACACAACAACGATGCACTGGCCGCAAAAGAAGAACTGGATTACTGGATGCCTGTTGACTGGTACAACGGCGGTATGGAACATACAACACTCCACCTGCTGTACTCACGTTTCTGGCACAAATTCCTGTATGATATCGGCGTAGTAAACACAGCAGAACCATATGCAAAGAGAACATCACATGGTATGATTCTGGGCGAAAACGGCGAAAAAATGTCCAAATCCCGTGGCAACGTAGTTAACCCAGACGATATCGTTAACGAATTCGGCGCAGATACATTCCGTCTTTACGAAATGTTTATGGGCGACTTCCAGAAAGCTGCTCCATGGTCCAACAGCTCCATCAAAGGCTGTGCAAGATTCCTTGACAGAGTATGGAACCTGCAGGACATCGTGGTAGAAGGCGATGAATACTCCAAAGAACTGGAAACAACATTCCACAAACTCATCAAAAAAGTTGGCGAAGATATTATGACTCTTGGCTTCAACACAGCTATCGCTGCTATGATGGGTGCCCTGAATGAAATCGCAGAAAAAGGCAGCATCACAAAAGCTGAACTGAAAACATTTATTCTTCTGCTGAACCCATTTGCACCACATATGACAGACGAAATGTGGCAGCAGCAGGGCTTTGAAGGTGTGGCCTCCGTTGCACCATGGCCTGTATATGAAGAAGCAAAATGCGTTGAATCCACAGTTGAACTGCCAGTACAGGTTAACGGCAAACTGAGAGGTAAAGTAACAGTTGCTGTTGATGCAGACAAAGATTCTGTAATCGCTATGGCAATGGAATCAGTAGCTTCATTTGTTGAAGGCAAAGCTGTTGTAAAACAGATTTTTGTTCCAGGCAGAATGGTAAACATTGTAGTTAAAGGCTAATTTTAAAACACAATAAAAATACATTCCGGACATCTTCTGTCCGGAATGTTGTTTAATGAATACAAACAGCAATATTTTACCATCAAAAAATAAAGTTTTTGTTGACAAGTGGTAGTTATATCTGTATAATTATTTTGTGACTGTAACGGTATGCCGTACAGTTAAATCAAGCGAAAAAGCGTAAGGGAGTGAAAATAGATGTCAGAAATTAGAGTAAAAGATAATGAATCTCTGGATTCAGCACTTCGTCGCTTTAAGCGTTCATGTGCAAAATCAGGCGTTCTTGCTGAAGTTCGCAAACGTGAACATTACGAAAAACCATCCGTAAAACGCAAGAAAAAAGCTGAAGCAGCTCGTAAACGTAAATATAAATAATCTTTATATTTGAGCGGCTTGTGATTTTATAACTTTTAGCGGACTGTAAAGTCCGCTTTTTGTTTGCAATTTTTACTGTAAAAGCTACCTGTGTAAGCAGGTAGCTTTTGTTCTTTTGTATAGGTCTGTTTTTTCAGATAGTTAGTAGGTAGAAAAAATAAGATTAATGTAGTATAATATAAGATATAAATATATTTTCAATACGAATAAGCTAATATAAATTGCTTAAGGAGAAAGATATGAAAAAGGTTACATATTTTGACGTTGAGTATGCTAATTCACGTAATAAAGCAATATGCCAAATGGGGTTACTATGTGAAGATTATAAAACCAGAGAACCATACTTCCCTGAAAAAGATATTTATATTAATCCAGACGATAAATTTGACGATATGTGCGTGAAAGTTCACGGAATTACTTTCGAAAAGGTATTGAATGAACCTAAATTTAATGCTGTATGGGATGAAATTGAAAAATATTTTACAAATACTGTAGTTATCGGACATAATGTTGCATCATCAGACTTGGATGCATTGGTAAAAAATCTTAAAAGATACAATATTGATATTCCGGAGTTATATTATGTATGTACGCTTGAACTAGCGAGGGAATATATTCCAAGATTTGCTGTGGAAGATTACAGAATGTCTTCTTTATGCAAATACTTTGATATAGACATAGATTCTGAACACAATGCTTTTGATGATGCTTGTGCAAATAGTGATTTATTCAAAGCATTAGTTGAAGAATATGATATAGATGTGGATTCTGTAGTAAAAAAATATTCTCCAAAAAATTCTTGGGAATATTCACAATATATTTCTGCTCCAGAATTGCGAAAAGCTGTAAGTGATTTCTTTGGAGTAATAAGAGGATTCTCTATAGATGATGAAATTACATCAGAAGAACAGCAATATATAATTAATTGGCGTGAAGCTAATTACAAATATTATGGACACATAGAAATAAAAGATATTGTCGATACAATAGACAGAATATTAGAGGATGGTATAATTACTGTATCTGAAATCACCACACTGCAAAGTGCTGTGAAAAAATATCTGGATGTTGTTTCAACATCACCGATTACATTATCAACCCAAATACTGAATGGTATAATGAAAGGTATCGTGGTGGACGGTAATGTGTCAGAGGAAGAAGGTATCCATCTTCGTCAGTGGTTATATGACAATATTTATTTATCTGGTCATTTTCCATTTGATAAACTTCTGGAAATTGTGGATAATGTTTTGGAAGATTCAATTATCACAAAAGAAGAGTCTGAATATATAACATCTGTTATTAATCAACTTCTTGACCCTGTGGATGCATTAAGAAAAGAAATCCATACTGTAGAAGGAAAACATGTATGTCTCAGTGGTAATTTTTCATATGGTGAAAAGTCTGCTGTAGAAGCGTATATTGTAGAACATGGTGGGGTCATAGATAAATCTGTAAAGAAAACTACAGATGTTTTAATGATTGGAAACAATGAGTGTGCGGCTTATTCAAATGGTACATACGGCACTAAAGTAAAAAAAGCTATGGAATACAATGAAAAAGGTTGCAACATTGAAATTATTAAAGAATCTGATTTTTTTGGTAAGTAAGAGATAAATAACTGTTTCAATTTACTTATTACAATTCTAAATTTTAATTATTGCAAAACAAAAAGCGCAGTTTTCACTGCGCTTTTTTGTATAATGTTTTAACCAAATATAATAAACAAACCTACCAGCATGCCTGCGATAGCTGAAAATGCAGGCCGTTTGCTGTGATACATAAGAATAGCCTGTGGCAGAATTTCACCAAATACAACATACAGCATTGCACCGCTGGCAAAACCAAGGCTTAAAGCAAGACCAAGAGGTCCCAGCTCGCCTAGCATAAAGCCAAGAAGAGCGCCGATAACAGTAGGAATACCAGATGACGCTGTAATTAAAACAGCCTTCCATTTTGCCATACCGCCTGCGATAAGAGGTACTGAAACAGCCATACCTTCAGGAATGTTGTGCATACCGATAAGAACAGCCAGAGTGATGGCCGCAGTGCCCATTACGGCATCATTGCTGGCGTAAGAAGCACCGATTGTCATACCCTCTGGTACATTGTGCAGTGCAATGGCACATACCATAACGATACCTGCAACAAACAGGGATAATTTGCTGTCTTTGTTGATATAGTGCTGATTCAGATGGTCACTGTGGATAAGTTCATCCAGGTCGTCAGCTGTTTTAGGGTGATTTTCATCAATATGTGGAACCTGTGGGTTTGTTTTGTGGTCGATAATCCGGTTCAGTAGGTAAATCACAGCTACGCCAATGGCAACTGATGCGATTACGATGCCTACACCTACTTCAGTTTCGATTGCTTCAACCACAAGGTCAAAGGAAACTACTGCCAGCATTACACCAGCGGCGAAACTGAGCAACAAACTTACTACACGGTTGGAATCCTTTTGCAATAATGCACCTATAAGACCACCCAGACCAGTGCCTACAACACCAGCCAGAGTAGTGGTTAAAATTAAAGTACCTAATACTCCCATAATCATTCTCCTTCAGTTAGTTGTACTATGCTAACTGATATATATAATACCATTAAATGAAACAATAATCAATATATTAATGTGCAGATATCTGAAAATAAAAACAGCCCTGTTGCCAGAGCTGTTTATTTTAGTCTATCACTACGCCTGTGTCGTAGCTTTTGTTGCCTATGTCTTCCATCAGGTCGCCCAGAGTATATATTCCTTTGAAATATTCAAGACCGATATTTATAGACTCTGCCGCAAGATAATCTGCACGCAGCAGGATGTTGTCCAGTGTTTCTATACTGTAAAGATTTGCTGCTTCATTTTTCCAGAAAGGAAATTCTGGTATTTCTCTTGTACAAGGCTGCATATGGCTCATAACAAAGCCGTCGCTGAATCTGAGACCTTTTTCAACCAGATATGCGGCTGGGAACTTGAATTTGTTTGGTGAATAGAAAAACTTTTTGATAAAACGAAAATCTTTGAAAGCCTGCAGGTATTCACTGCGAGGATAATTATGGTCTTCGTATGTTGCATCCACCGCTTTTTTCAGCAGGGCAACTATCTGGTTCAATGCCATTTTGTTCATTTCAGGGCAATAGCTGTCTACATCAGCCGCTGGATGACCAGTGGCTTTCATGCTTAATTTACTGTCCAGTGCACTTTCAAAAAATCCGTGACCTGCAGGAATGTTGAAAGGTGAGCCATAGAGATTTGTTACATAATTTACATATGGATGCAAGGTGGAATCCAGGGCATAATGGCACAAGAATCCCAGACAATAGTCCTTCTGACTGTCTGTCTGTGCAAAGCGGAACAGGTTTTTCAGAAAAAGACCTGTTTTTTCTTTATGCATTTTATGACCTAAATCAGAAATTCGGTATTTTCTTGATGGATTATACATCTGGTAGCAAAACAGCGGGTCAGGTCCGTTGGCACCCATTATAAAACTGTTTATATCACGGGGCACATATTTTGCGATTTCCAGCGCATTTCTTGCATTGTACTGATGTGTATAATTATCTGCCATAATCTGGCCTTTCTGTAAATGTTATTTGTTTGTAACGTGGTTTTCTTTTACTTTTGGGAAAACCATAAAGAACAGCACAGCGCCTGCCATAAAGATAAGCAGAACACTTAAAACACCCCAAGGGGAAGCCTGCCGGCTTACAGCGTCCAGAACTTCAGCAGGAGCAGATGCGTCGATACCCATGTTGTTCATGATTTTCTGCTGTGCAAAAGCTGTTGTCCAGCCGAAAAGTGTAGGCCCCATGATAGCGGAGAATTTGCCGAAAATATCATAGAAACCGAAGAATTCGCCACTGCGGTCTTTGTCTGGGATAAGTTTGCCGTACATACTGCGGCTCAGTGATTGGATACCGCCCTGGCTTGTAGCTATAAGTACGGCCAGCACCCAGAACTGCCATGCATGGCGCAGGAAGAAACCGAATACACAGATAAACATGTACATACAGATACCAAAACCAATCATAGTTCTGGTGCCCAGTTTTTCACTGAGTTTTATGTACATCAGCGCAAATGGCAGACCCAGTACTTGTGTAAGGAGCAGTGCCAGCATCATCTGTGTGGAGTCTATGCCCAGAGATGAGCCGTAAATTGTGGACATATGGATAATAGTGTTTACACCATCGATATAGAAGAAATATGCAAGCAGGAAAACAAACATTTTCTTGTTGGCAAAAATTTCTTTTGCTGTGCCGCCCAGACCTTTCAAAGCCTCTTTAACAGCACCTTTGTGGTATTCAACACCGTTTTTCTGGTGTACGTTTTTGAAAAGTGGAACTGAGAAAACTGCCCACCACACTGCTGTCAGGGCGAATGCAACTGTAAGGCAAGTTGTCATCGGAATACCAACAAGGTTCATTACGAGGAATATTACCAGCGGAATTGTACTGCCGCCGATATAGCCCATGCCGTAACCCATGGTGGAAACTTTGTCCATTCTGTCGTCTGTGGTAACGTCTGTAAGGAATGAGTCGTAGTAAACGTTTGCGCCTGCATGACCGATACTGCAGATTATGTACAGCGCCAGAATAATAAGGCCTGTTCTCTCACTGCCAGCGGCAGAGGAAACGTCCATCTGTGGTGTGAATGCCAGTAATGCACATGCCAGAACACCTACTGCCATAAAGCCAGCAAACAGCTTTTTGCGCATTCCTTTAAAGTCGCCCAAAGCACCCAGCAGTGGTGCCAGCAATGCGCATACCAGCATTGCAAGGCTGGTGCCATAGCCCCATCTGTTGATGGCGGCAGAACTGTTTGCGCTGATTGTGTCGTAAAAAATAGGCAGGATTGTTACAATGATAACGCTTTCGGCACTGTTTGCCCAGTCATACATCATCCAGCTTTTTTCTTCTTTGGTAAAACCTTTCAAAAAATTCATAATATCTCTCCGATTGAATGTGTATAGTTTAATTGTAGCATTATTATTTTCAATAATCAAATTATAATTTACATCTTCACTAAAATTGCACTGCATATTTTTAATACTGGTCAATAGTATTTCAGGCTGAAAAAATGTATTATAAATATAGCAGAACACAATACCCAAAAGGAGAAAATTATGAAAAATCGTATCAATGAAATTCTTGAAAACAAACGCAAATATTTTACAGATATAGCAGACTATATCTGGGCTAATCCTGAGCTGGCTTACAGAGAATACAAATCAGCAAAAGCACTTAAAGATGCTATGGTGGAATGTGGCTTTGAAGTGAGTGAAAATCTGGCAGGTATTGAAACAGCTTTCAAAGGTCAGTTTGGCTCTGGTCATCCTGTAATCGGCTTCCTTGGTGAATTCGACGCCCTTGCAGGTCTTTCACAGGAATCTATGAATCCTGAAAAATGCCCTATCGTTCCTGGCGCACCAGGTCATGGCTGTGGTCATAATGCCATAGGTACAGGCTGTCTTGCAGCTGCAGTTGCAATGAAAGAACTTATGGAAGAATACAAACTGCCAGGTACAGTTATTGTTTACGGCTGTCCAGCAGAAGAACAGGGCTGTGGCAAATCCTTTATGGCAAGAGAAGGCATCTTCAATGAACTGGACGTAGCTATGGCTCCACATCCAAGTGATGGCAACAGCATTCTGGGCGTTTCCATGCTGGCAAACATTCAGGCAGAATTTACATTCCATGGTCATGCTGCCCACGCTGCCGCAAACCCAGACAAAGGCCGCAGTGCTCTGGACGCCGCTGACCTTATGATAGTTGGTGTGCAGTTCCTGCGTGAACATATCGTTCAGGAAGCAAGAATCCACCATGCTTATATCGATGCAGGCGGTACATCACCTAACGTTGTACAGGCACAGGCAAAACTGCTGTTCTATATCCGTGCACCTAAAGGCTATCAGGTTAAAGAAATCTTTGCACGAGTACAGGATGTAGCCCGTGGTGCCGCTATTATGACAGGCACTACAATGGACTTTGAAGTTAAATCAGCTATGACAGACCTGTTCAACAACGATGTACTGGGCAAAGTATGTGAAGAAGCATGGGCAGAAACAGGTGAAACACCATTCAGCGAAAAAGCTTACGAAGTTGCAAAACTTATTGCCCCTGCAGTAGGTAACCCAGCTGCAGAAGATGTGCTGGACCCATCCGTTCCAAAATATGTACGTATGAACTATGCTATGCCTGGTTCAACAGACGTAGGCGATGTTTCCTATGTGGTGCCAACAGTTATGATTATGTATGCTGCTGAATCCAAAGGCACACCTGGTCACTCATGGCAACTGGTTGCACAGTCTGGTACAGAACTGATGCATGACGCTATGATGCACAACGCCAAAGTTATGGCCCTTACAGGTATGAAGCTGGTACAGAATCCAGAACTTGTACAGCAGGCTATTGAAGAACACAAAGCATCAGGTGTAGTTTACGAATGTCTTATTCCAGCAGACGTAAAACCAGAAGCACAGGCTGAATAAAATCTGAATAACATAAAACACGAATAATACCGCAGAGTTAATCTGCGGTATTATCATTTTAATAAGTATTTAAGTTGAAAATATCTACACTTTATGATAATATTATTATGATATAGTGCGCAACTGCGCCATCATGATTTGACAAATTAATTTTAATATAAGAGGTTTTCGAAATGGCTAAATTTGAATTTATCAAAAACGAAATTGAAGGACTGGTTGTTATCAAACCAACTGTTTTTGGTGATGACCGTGGTTTCTTTATGGAAACATTCCACAAAGAAGAATTTGCAGCTGCAGGCATTACAAGAGAATTTGTACAGGACAACCATTCAAAAAGCAGTAAAGGTGTTCTCCGCGGTCTCCACTTCCAGACAGAAAACACACAGGGTAAACTTGTTCGTGTAATCAAAGGTGAAGTTTTTGACGTTGCAGTTGACTGCCGTCCACAGTCTGCTACTTTTGGCAAATGGTACGGTGTAACACTGTCTGAAGAAAACAAAGTACAGTTCTATGTACCAGAAGGCTTTGCACATGGCTTTGTAGTTCTTTCTGATGAAGCAGAATTTGTTTACAAATGCACAGACCTCTACAACCCAAAAGCAGAAGGTGGTATTCCATACAACGATGAAACAATCGGTATCGAATGGCCAGCACTGGACTGTGAAGTGAAACTCAGCGAAAAAGATAAAAAACATTCACCATTCGCACAGCAGACATTTGAATGGGCCAGAAAATTTTAATTACAAAGGTATTTAAATAATGAAAACTAAAATTGCAAGCTTCTGGAAATACAGATTTCTTCTTTCAAATCTTATTAACAGAGACATAAAGGTAAAATATCGTCGTAGCAAACTGGGTATTCTCTGGAGTGTACTTAACCCATTGATGATGATGTGTGTTATGACATTGGTGTTTTCTCACTTTTTCCGTTTTGACATCGAAAACTATGCAGTATATATCCTCAGTGGTCAGCTGATGTTCAACTACTTTACTGAAAGTACAAACATGGCTATGGAAAGTGTAATAGGCTATGCCCCACTGATTAAAAAGGTGTATGTGCCAAAATATGTGTTCCCACTTGAAAAAAGCTGTTTTGCATTTGTAAACATGCTTTTCTCCATGGTGGCACTTGTTGTGGTAATGTTTGTTACAGGCGCACCTTTCCACGCTACAATCTTTTTATCCATCTACCCAATGCTCATGCTGTTTTTCTTCAGTCTGGGTATAGGTCTGTTCCTTTCATCCTCAGCTATTTTCTTCCGCGATATTATCCATCTTTGGAGTGTATTCACAACAGCGCTGATGTATGCTTCTGCAATTATCTACCCAGTAAGCATGCTGGAAGGTTCTCTGATGGGCTACCTTATCTATCTCAACCCTATTTTCTGGTATGTGGATGCATTCAGACAGGTTGCTATTTACGGCAATACTCTCAGCATCGCACATATTGCGGTTTGTGCCGGCTGTGCAGTTGTATCTATGATTGTAGGTGCAAAAGTGTTCAAAAACGGTCAGGACAGATTTATTCTGTACATTTAGGAGGTTGCTATGGATAAAAACGTTATTGTTAAAGTAGAAGACCTTGGTATCTGTTTCAACCTTGCAAAAGAGAGAGTAGACTCTCTCAAAGAATATTTCTTGAAGTTTACAAAGGGTTCTCTCCACTTTGAAGAATTCTGGGCTTTGAAAAATGTAAGCATTGAAATTGAAAAAGGCGATTTTTACGGTCTTGTTGGTATCAATGGTTCTGGTAAATCCACACTGCTTAAAACTATTGCAGGTGTGTTTAAGCCAACAGAAGGTAAAGTTACTGTAAACGGCACCATTGCTCCACTTATTGAGCTGGGCGCTGGCTTTGATATGGACCTGACAGCAAGGGAAAACATTTATCTCAACGGTGCTGTTCTGGGCTTTTCAAAGACATTTATGGACGAACATTTTCAGGATATTGTAGACTTCTCTGAACTGCACGACTTCCTTGATGTTCCACTGAAAAACTATTCCTCCGGTATGGTTGCGCGTATAGCATTTGCTATTGCAACAGTAGTAGACCCGGATATCCTTATTGCAGACGAAGTGCTGGCAGTAGGCGACTATGCTTTCCAGGAAAAATGCGAAAAACGTATGGAACAGCTGCTGGCAAACGGTACTACAGTTATTTTTGTTAGCCATTCCACAGAACAGGTAAAACGCCTGTGCAACAAGGCTACATGGCTGGAACACGGCAAAATTATTATGACAGGCGACGCAGACACAGTTTGTGACGCTTACAGCAAACAGTATTAAAAGGAATTAAAAATGAGTAACATTCAGGACTCCCCATTAAAATTTATAAAAAGAAATCTGAATATAAAAAGAATCGGCACCCTGGCAGGCAGAGGTGTCGCTTCTTTAAAAAATGAAGGTCTGGAAGCCACATGGCGCAAGATTGATTTCCGCATCAAACTGATGACAAAGGGTGATGTGTGGAAACATCGCAGTGATATTCCGCTGAAAAGGGAACTGAAGGCACAGAAAACAGCCACATTCCCTTATATGCCAAAAATCAGCATTGTTGTGCCTCTTTACAACACACCTGAAAAATTTCTCAAAGAAATGATAGACAGTGTTGTAAAGCAGTCTTACTCTAACTGGCAGCTGGTACTGGCAGACGCTTCTGACAAAGATTTGCCACATATCAGAAAAGTGGTGGACAGTTACAAGGACCACAGAATCACATATAAAAAGCTGGAAGAAAACAAAGGTATCAGCGAAAATACCAATGCTGGTTTTGCTCTTGCAGAGGGTGATTATCTGGCACTGCTGGACCATGACGATGTGATTCTGCCAAATGCTCTTTATGAAAATGTAAAAGCCATCAATGAAACTGGCGCACAGGTGCTGTACAGTGATGAAATTATTCTTGATACAGATTTAAAACATGCAGGGCGGTATCATTTCAAAGTTGATTATGCACCAGACTTTTTACGAGGAGTAAACTACATCACTCATTTTCTTGTGTTCAGCAGAGAAGTGTTTGAAAAGGCTGGTCCTTACGAAGACCCTGAGTACAACGGCTCACAGGACTATGACCTTACTCTGCGACTTACAGAAAACACAGATAAAATTCATCACATACCAAAAGTATTGTATTACTGGCGTGCCCATGCGGCTTCTACAGCCAGTGATATGTCTACAAAAATGTATGCTTTTGAAGCGGGCAGAAAAGCTATTCAGGCACATTTGGACAGAATCGGTCTTAAAGGCCAGGTATCTATACAGGAATATCCTGGCAGTTACAGAACTGTGTATGAAGTGGAAGGTAACCCACAGGTTTCCGTTGTTATCCCAAACAAAGACCATATCGAAGATTTGTCCCGTTGTATCGACAGTATTTTTGCGCTGGGCGGCTGGGACAATGTACAGGTAATTGTGGTTGAAAACAATTCCACAGAGCAGGAAACATTTGATTATTATGAAAAAATCACAGCCGAAAACAGCAAAGTACAGGTTGTGTATTATAAAGGCGAATTTAACTTCTCTGCTATATGCAATTTCGGTGTTGAATACGCCACAGGCGAGCATATTCTTCTTCTCAACAATGACGTAGAGTTTGAAACTGACGACTTTATAAAAGAGATGCTTTCATATTCCCAGCGTGAAAATGTTGGTGCAGTTGGCGCAAAACTGTATTTCCCGGACGGAGATTTACAGCACGGCGGTGTAATAATGGGTATCAACGGCTCTGCGGGTCACAGCCATAAAGGTCTTAAAAAAGCACGTGGTATTACAGGGCATATGTATCGTCTTGTTACAACACAGAACTATCTGGCTGTGACAGGTGCATGTCTGATGGTAAAAACCAGTCTTTACAGACAGTTTTTACTGGATGAAGAAAACTTTGCAGTTTCCTATAACGATATCGATTTTTGTCTTCGCTTGTATGAAGCGGGCTATCTTAATATTTTTACACCATATAGCGCTGGTGTACACTATGAAAGTAAGTCCCGTGGTCTGGATGAAACAGAGAAGCCTAATCTGCGCTATGAGGGTGAAAAAGCACGTTTTGCTGCAAAATGGCGGAAATATTTCAACTATGGTGACCCATATTACAACCCTCACTTTACACTTTTATATGAAAATTACGGGTATAAATAATGCTTAAAATCAAAAGATTCAGGGAGCTTGTAGCTCTGTTTTTCACATACATGAAAGAAGAAGGTGTAGTAGGTACAGTAAAACGTGCCCTCGGCTTTTTCAAACGTAGATTAAGGGCTAAAAAAGGTCGCTTCCTGCCACCTAATGACGCTCTGGAAATGCAGAAAAGCTACATACCTGCATTTGAAAACAAAACAATCAGTGTTGTAACAGCTTTGTATAACACTGATAAAAATTTCCTCAAAGAATATGTGGAAAGCTTTTTAAACCAGAGCTATCAGTTTGGTCAGCTGGTTCTGGCAGATGCATCAGACGATGCACACAGCTATGTGGGCGAATATGTACAGTCTCTTGGCAGTGATAAAATCGTGTATGTAAAGCTGAACGGCAACTTTGGTATTTCAGGCAACACAAATCTGGCTGTTTCCCACGCTACAGGTGATTACATCTGCCTGGCAGACCACGATGATATTCTTTCTCCTGATGCACTGTACCAGATGGCAAAAGCCATTGAAGACACAGGCGCAGACTTTATCTATAGTGATGAAGCCCTGTTTGACACAGACTGGAAAAATCCTATCGTTGCACATTTTAAACCTGATTTCAGCTATTATTATCTGACAAACTGCAACTATATCTGTCATCTGGCTTGTATGAAACGCAGTATATTCACTATGCTGGGCGGTCTGCAGTCATCCTATGATGGTGCACAGGACCACGACCTGTTCCTTAAAGTTACAGAACAGCCTGATGTTAAAATTCACCACATTCCAAAGGTGCTTTATTACTGGCGTGTTCATGCACAGTCCACCAGTGGCGGTGTAGGGGCAAAACCATATGTTACACGGAATGCTATCAAGGCGCTGGATGACCATCTGGCACGTATAGGTGTACAGGGTAAAGCTGTGGAAGGTAAGTTTGGCAGTACATACAAAATTGACTATGCACTTACAAGTCAGCCACTGGTTTCCATCATTATTCCAAACAAAGACCAGGTGCCTGTCCTTACAAAATGTATAGACAGCCTGTATGAAAAAACATCCTACAAAAACTTTGAAGTTCTGGTAGTGGAAAATAACTCCACAGAACCGGAAACATTTGAATATTATGGCAAAATTCAGAAAGAACATTCAAATCTGAAGGTTCTTTACTATAAAGGTGGTTTCAATTTTTCCGCAATCAATAACTTTGCGGCGGCACAGGCAAATGGTGAAATGTATCTGATGCTGAACAATGATATTGAAATCATCAGTGAAAACTGGCTGGGTGAAATGGTATCCCTTGCGTTGCAGAAAAATGTGGGCATCGTTGGTGCTATGCTTTATTATCCTAACGATACAGTTCAGCATGCAGGCGTTATCACAGGTCTTGGCGGTTTTGCAGGACACAGCCATAAATACCACCCACGTGGAAAATCCGGCTATATGTTCCGCCTGTCATGTGTTCAGAACCTGTCCTGTGTAACAGCGGCAAACCTGCTGGTTACAAAAGAGGCATTTGATGCCGCAAATGGTCTGGACGAAGAGTTTACAGTGGCATTCAACGATGTGGACTTTTGCCTGCGTATTCGTGATATGGGCTATCAGGTGCTGTTTACTCCTTATGCTGAATGTTATCACCACGAAAGTATTTCCCGTGGCTCTGACAAAAAAGGCGAAAAGAAAGAACGTTTTGAAGGCGAACGCAACAGACTCAAAGGCCGCTTTGGTGACAGCCTGCTCCGTGACCCATTCTATAACCCTAACTTAACTCTTGATATGGAAGACTTTTCTGAAAGCAGAGTGCTTCCAAAATATAATGAGGCATAAATGAAAGCAATTATCATCGGTGGTGGTGCCGCAGGTCTGTTTGCCGCAGGTTTTCTGGCAAAAGCAGGCGTGGACACCACTGTCATAGAACATTCTGACCGCACAGCAAAAAAGGTGCTTATAACAGGCAAAGGCCGTTGTAATGTAACAAACAACTGTGACGAAGAAACATTTCTCAAAAACGTAAGAACAAACCCAAAATTCCTTTATTCTTCCATTTACGGTTTCCCACCTGCAAAGACTATGGAATTTTTTGAAGGTATGGGTGTTGCTCTTAAAACTGAAAGAGGCAGACGTGTTTTCCCTGTGTCCGATTCAGCACAGGATATCAAAAATGCTCTGGACAGACATGCAAAAGGCGCCAAGATAATATTTGACGATGTAACAGACCTTGTTTTCGATGAAGAAAAGGTTACAGGTGTTGTTCTGAAGAACGGCAAAAAACTGTTTGCAGACAAGGTTATAGTTGCCACAGGCGGTCTGTCTTACAAACAGACAGGTTCCACAGGTGACGGTTACCGCTTTGCAGAAAGCGCAGGTCATAAGGTTATCACACCTACAGCCAGCCTTGTACCATTGGTTGAAAACGGCACAAAATGTCGCAATATGATGGGGCTTTCCCTTAAAAATGTAAACCTGTCCATTATCCATGGTAAGAAAAAACTGTTTACAGAGCAGGGCGAAATGCTGTTCACACATTTTGGTATTTCAGGTCCGCTGGTACTGTCTGCATCCTGCCATATCAAAGACAAGGATATCCAGCAGTGCGTGGCTGTTATAGACTTGAAACCTGCCCTTACAGAAGAAGTGCTGTACAAACGTATCTGCACAGACTTTGAAAAACTCCACAGCAAAAAAGCATCAAACTGTCTTGACCTGCTGTTGCCAAAATCAATGATAGATGTAATGCTGAAAGAGTGGGGCATCGATACAGAAAAAACTACAAACCAGATTACAAAAGAGGAAAGAATGGCTCTGGTAAAACTGCTGAAAGGCTTTAAAATTCCTCTTAATTCCAAATATAAACTGGACATCGCTGTTATCACATCAGGCGGTGTAGCCACAAAAGAACTGAACCCAGCCACAATGGAGTCCAAAATCAAACAGGGACTTTACTTTATCGGCGAAGTTATTGATACAGATGCCTATACAGGTGGCTATAATCTGCAGATTGCATTCTCCACAGCTTATGCCTGTGCAGAAAGTGTTATCGGGCAGATGTAATTGAAAAACAAATACAGAGGTGGCTGTACCGCCTCTGCAAAAAATATATTGCACTAAAATAAAGGAAAATTATTATGATTTACTCCATCGCACTTGATGGCCCAGGTGGTGCCGGCAAAAGCAGTATTGCAAAACAGGTTGCAAAATTAAAAGGTATTGTTTATGTAGATACAGGTGCTATGTACCGTGCCATTGCACTGTACATGCTTAAAAACAACGTGGATATCCATAATGAAGAAGTTGTGGTTTCACAGCTGGAAAATGTGGATATCAGGCTTGAATACAGAGATGGCGCACAGTGTGTTATCCTCAATGGTGAAGATGTTTCCACAGCTATCCGTGAAAATCCGGTTTCAATGGCCGCCAGTGTTACATCTGCATACAAACAGGTGCGTGCATTCCTTATGGATACACAGCGCAATGTGGCTAAAACAACATCAGTTATTATGGACGGCCGAGATATCGGCACAGTTGTTCTGCCAGATGCACAGGTGAAAATCTTCCTGTCTGCAGACAGTAAAGTACGTGCACAGCGCAGATATCTTGAACTGCAGGCGAAAGGCGACAACACTCCATTTGAAGAAGTTCTGGCAGATATTGAAAAACGTGACTGGCAGGATATCAACCGTAAAGAAGCACCACTGCGTCAGGCAGAAGATGCTGTATTGCTGGACACATCAAATCTGGATTTCCAGCAGGCAGTACAGGCTGTGCTGGATATAATTGATGAGAAAGTGAGATAAAACATGATTTATTTGTTTTGCTTCAGTGTATGTATGGTAGCATTCAGAATTATTTTCTCTTACCGTTCATACAACAAAGAAGTACTTCGTCAGTACAAAACAAACGGCAGACCATTTGTGGTGGTGGCAAACCACCTGTCTATGCTTGACCCTATTTTTATTGCTATGGCATATGGCTATGGCCCTAAATTTTCAATTATGGGCAAGGCAGAACTGTTCCGTAATCCAGTTTTAGCTTGGTTTTTCCGCCAGCTGGGCGGTTTCCCCGTGGAAAGAGGTACAGGCGATACAGCAGCGCTGGACAAAGCTATTGCCGATGTAAAAAATGGTCAGGGTATGATTATCTTCCCTGAAGGTACACGTGGCACAGGCGATGAAATGCTGAAAATGAAATCTGGCGCATTTATGGTTGCAGCGGCTACAGGTGCAGATATTATCCCTGTGCGCGTAATCTACCCAACATCCACAAGAAAGCTTAAATTTTTCGGTAAAGTTGTTATAAAAGTAGGTCAGCCACTGCTGGCAGAAGACCTGAACATGGTGGAAGGTGGCAAACGTGCACTGCGTGCGGCCAAAACCACTGTAAAAGAAAGTCTTGAAGCATTGCTTAAAGAATATAACGATTCTGTGGGTTATGTACCACCAGTACAGCCACAGACTGAAAAGGCGGTAGATGAAAATGAAGGTGACTAAAGCCAAAACAGCAGGCTTTTGCTTTGGTGTAAACCGTGCTGTGGATATGACTACAAACCTGGCACAGTTCGGCAAAAAAGTGGCAACAATGGGCCCCCTTATCCATAACCATCAGGCTATTGAAGCACTGGAAAAACTGGGTGTTATCACCATGGAAAGTCTGGATGCACCAGAAGGCTATGAAGTTGTCCTTCGCAGTCACGGTGTGGAAAAACACGTTTATGAATATTTTGAAAGCCGCGGTATAATTACTCATGATGCGGCATGTCCTTATGTTAAAAAAATTCATCGTCTGGCTGAAAAAACAGGCAGGGAGGGCAAGGTTCTTCTGGTGGCTGGGGACAAAACCCATGCTGAAGTAAAAGGCATTGTAAGCTATACAGAAGGCGAGTATTTTGTGTTCAACGAGCCGGAAGAGTTACAGGCTTGGCTGGCTATTGGTGAAAATGCCGAAAAACCTGCCAATTTAGTGGCCCAGACAACATACATGTTAAAAAAATGGGATGAAATCGTAAATATTGTAAAAAAAGTATGTACAGAATGCGAAATTTTTGATACAATATGTAGAGCAACCAATGAAAGACAGACCGAAGCTGCACACCTTGCGCAGCAGAGCGATATGATGGTTGTTATCGGCGGTCGTCATTCATCAAATACTCAGAAGCTGGTAAAAGTATGCGAGCAGTATTGCCCTACTATCAGCATTGAAACAGTTAAAGAACTCTCACCAGAGTTGTTTATAAATATACAAAAAGTGGGCGTCACAGCAGGTGCAAGTACACCGGCGTTCATTATTCAGGAGGTACTTAATAACATGAGCGAAGTAATTCGTGAAGATGGCATGAGCTTTGAAGAAATGCTCAATGAATCTTATGCAAACCAGCCAAAAGTTTACAGAGGCGCAAAAATTAAAGGAGTTGTAACCGGTGTTTCAGCTAACGAAGTTACTGTTGACATTGGCACAAAACACACAGGCTTTATCAAAGCAAGTGAACTGAGTGATGATCCAAGTGCCAAAGTTGAAGATCTGGTTAAGAAAGGTGACGAGCTGAACCTCATCGTTATTAAACCTAACGACCAGGAAGGCACAGTTGAACTTTCTAAAAAGAGATATGACGCACAGGAAGGCGCTGACGCAGTAGCACAGGCTGCTGAAACAGGCGAAGTTCTGGTTGCTAATATCGTTGAAGCTGTTAAAGGTGGCCTTGTTGCTTTCGTTAACGGCGTGCGCGTATTCATCCCTGCATCACTTGCAGCAGGCAGAAATGAATCTCTGGAAGCTCTGGTAAAAACAAAACAGGAAATCAAAATCATCGAATCTTCAAAAGATGGCAACAGAAGAAAAGTTATCGGTTCTATCCGTGCTGTTAAAGAAGAAAAAACATCTGAACTGAAAGAAAAATTCTGGGCAGAAGTTGAAGAAGGCAAAGTTTACAGCGGCGTTGTAAAGAGCCTTACACGCTACGGCGCATTTGTTGACCTTGGCGGCGTTGATGGTCTGGTTCACATGTCCGAACTGACATGGGAAAAAATCAAACACCCAGCAGAAATCCTCAAAGTTGGTCAGGAAATCGAAGTATTCGTAAAATCTCTTGACAGAGAAAACGGCAAAATCTCCCTTGGCCACAAAAAAGACGAAGACAACCCATGGGCTAAATTCGAAACAGAATACCCAATCGGTACAGTTCTCGCAGGTACAGTTGCATCCATCACAAAATTTGGTGCATTTGTAAAAATCCTCCCAGGTGTAGACGGTCTGGTACATATCTCCGAAATTTCTTACGAAAGAGTAGAAGACCCAGCAACAGTTCTCAAAGCTGGTCAGGAAGTTCAGGTTAAACTCATCGGTGTTGACCTTGAAGCAAAACGTGTTTCCCTGTCTATCAAACAGACAATGGAACCACCAGTTAAAGAAGAAAAAGCAGAAGACGCTGAATAATCTTTATAATTTAAAAGACGGTCGTATGACCGTCTTTTTGTTTTGCAATTATTTGTGGTTTTAACAGCTGTGGGCTATTTTTACGGTATTTTATATAGACTTTCATTGCTAGTTTTTGATATAATAAAATAAATATGTGATGTGCGGAACTGCTAAAATTATATAATAAAAAAGCACCGCATAAACGGTGCTTTATAGTAAAATTATTTGATTATTTCTTCAGCTGTTTTTACAGTGTTCAGCAGACCTGTGTTGTGCTTTGGATATTCTTTCGCCATGCTTTCGCTGGTCATTTCAAAAGCATCGCCAATCTGTTTTGTCACTATTTTATCAGCCAGCAGAAGGTTTATATCCGCGCTGACCTTTTCCATGGCGCCCAGAGTGTAGCTTTCATACAGCTGGGAAGAAACTTTAAACATACTCTGGCTGTTTTTCTTTTCAGACCGATACAGTTTTCTGAACATTCTGTACACTGACATCATCAGATAATCGCTTACCTTTGTTGTCAGTTCTTTGTTGCCTGCTTTAGCCAGCATATCGTAAACAACATTCAAAGAGGAAGAAATAAGTCGTTTGTTCATAGCTGGTAACACACTGCCTGAATAGTGGCTGTCTTTTGCAGTTTCAGCACCTTCCAAATCGTTTACAGTCAGTACAGCGCCGCTTCTGTCAGGGCTTCTGCCCAGTATGTAATCGCTGGAAACATTGTAGTAATCACACAGCTTGATAAGAAAATCAAGACCACATTCTCTCATCCCTTTTTCATAATGGCTCAACAAAGCCTGACTGATACCCAGATCGGCTGCTGCCTGTTTCTGTGTAATGCCTTTCTCTTTGCGTAATAAAGTTATGATTCTGCTGAAGCTGTTCATGATTTTTCCTCTTTTTTAATACTGTCCGTAAATTATAACCCAAAAAAAACATATTGTAAATAGCAATTTTAAACTAAAAATAACAAAATATATTGTAATATGGAGGCAATCCAAATGAGAAGTTATAACCTTCACCTTATCCGTCACGGCCTTACAGAAGGCAACCTTTTAGGCCAGTATCTTGGCAGCGGCACAGACTCACCTCTGTGTGCATCTGGCATTGAACGCCTTGAAATGCTGAAAGAAAAATTTGCATATCCATGGCCTGAAAAACTGTATGTAAGCCCAATGACAAGAACTATCCAGACAGCTGAAATTATTTACCCTGAACATGATTACACAATCGTTTCAGACCTGCGTGAATGTCATTTTGGCGAATTTGAAGGCAGAACATTCCACGAGCTTATGGCTATCGACCCTAACTTTGCAAAATGGCTGGACCCAAACAGTGGTTATCAGCCTGTAGGTGGCGAAGCAAGTGCTGACTTTGCAGAACGTGTAGTACTGGCTCTGGACCAGATTTTTATGGATATGATGCGCAACGGCATCCACGAAGCATCAGCTGTAACACACGGCGGTGTAATTGTTCTGCTTTTGTCCATGCTGGCTTTCCCACGTAAAAACCCAGGTGAATGGACAACTGACAACGGCTGTGGCTTTACAATCTCCACAACACCTGAAATGTGGACGAGAGACAGGGCTGTGGAAGTAACACAGATTCTCCCTGTTGGTTACGACTTTTCCGAAAGCGAACTTAACCGGTTCAAAAAAAACAAAGGACCTGAAGACGAAGAATAATAAAGAGGTGTCTTATGAATAAAAAACCTGTTGTTTATATTGCTGGCCCTGAATGTTTCCAGCCAAACGGAACAGAACTGGCACAGGCGGCAGTAACATTATGCGAAAAATATGGCTTTGAAGGTATTTCCCCTGTACTGGGTCATCCATCAGGTGACGAAATAGATTTTTCACAGGGTAAAAAAGTTGCTGCAAAGCAGATTTTTTACAACAACATTAAATATATCAATAGCTGTGACCTTGTTATTGCAAACTTAAACAACTTCCGTGGCTGGGAACCAGACGGTGGCACTTGTTTTGAAATCGGATATGCCTATACTCAGGACAAGAAAATCTATGGCTTTATGGATGATACACGTCCATGTTATGAAAAATATATCGGTGCTGTCCACGCTGACGGAGTTTTCTGGCGCGATGACAACGGTGCATTCTTTGAAAGTGGTGCCTGCAACCTTATGATAAGCGGTCACGCACAGATAATCGAAGGCAAATTTGAAGATGCGCTGAAAAAAGCACGGAAAGACTTTTTAGGAAAAGCTGAAAATGATTAACAAATATAAAACAGCCCAGAAGGACATTGGCTGGTATCTGGTGGTTGCATTGCTTGCAGCCGCAGGTATGGCATACTGCTTTTATGCAAGTGGTATATTTCCTTTCGGCGAAAATTCAAACCTGTTTTCAGACCTTGCAACACAGTATGTAAACTTTCTTGTGTTTTTCAGAAACAGTTCGTTGAGTGAAAAGATTTTCTCCCTTACCAAAGGGTTTGGCGGCCAGACATTCGGTCTGCTGTCTTACTACACCTTTTCACCATTCAATTTCATAACCTATCTTTTTGCACCTGAAAATATAGAGATGGCCCTGTTTGCCGTATTTATTGCAAGGGCAGTGTTTATGGCTGGCAGTATGTTCACCTACCTCCGTGAACATTTTGACAACAGCCTTATGAATGTAGGCTTTGCCCTGATGTACACATTCTATCCTTTCTTCACACGATATTATTTCAATATCCTGTGGGCAGACTGCTTTGCACTGTTGCCACTGCTTATTCTTGGCACAGAGCGTATAATGGACGG
>JAZQYH010000091.1:0-25532 GCA_045633415.1 Oscillospiraceae bacterium
AGAGAACTGCGTCTGTCTGCAGGTGCAGGCTTTGTAGTGGCAGTAATGGGCGAAATCATGACAATGCCTGGTCTGCCAAAAGTACCAGCCGCACTTAACATCGATGTTGATGACGACGGCAAAATCACTGGTCTGTTCTAAAATACAATATTATAAAACATTCCCCCGTATATTTGCTTATACGGGGGATTTTTGTGTTGCAAATATTTACATACATCCATTTATTTTAAATATTACTGGAAATTTTCTTTACTTTATCGTATTATAAAAGGTAATAAACTACGAGGAGAACTACTGTGACCAATATATCAAAACACTGGGCAGCTGTATGGGGAAATGCAGTGTCCATCGCAGAAAACAGACCAGAAACCTATGGTAAAAATATAACCTTGCGCTATCCTGTGTATTCACGGTTTGGCGGTGAGGCGGTGCGCCTTACTTTTGATAACTACTGTGGCACAGACACCATCACTATTTTCAAAACAACAGTACTGCTGGACGGTAAATTCTACGATGTAACCTTTGGCGGCAATGCATCTGTCACTATCCCAGCTGGTGAAAATGCTGTTTCAGACAGCGTTTCCTGTACAGTTGACCCTCACAGCACAATGCATGTAAGTTTCTATCTGGCAGATTTTACTCAGATGCGCTCTATGGTGTTTACAAAAGGTCCTTTGTCCATCGGCAGTTACGCCATCGGCGACCACACAAAAACAGAAGAATTTGACATGGATATTTCCAGAAATACCCATTATTTCTATTTTTTAAGCAATGTTTCAGTGCTGACAGACAAAAAGAACAGAACAGTCGTGTGCTATGGCGACTCCATCACTGCACAGGACTGGCCAGATTACCTGTCTATAAGATGTATGGAAGAAGGCTATAACAACACTGCAATTATACGCAGAGCAACCTCTGGCAGCCGAATTTTGCGCCAGTACAGCTGTATTACATACGAGTCCTACGGACTGATGGGGGACAACCGCTTCCACCACGAAATCCCAACAGACGGCGCAGACACAGTGCTGATTCAGCAGGGTATAAACGATATCATCCACCCAGTAGGTGTTGACGTTAACCCATTCCGCCCAATGAGCGACCTGCCTACTGTAGAACAGCTGATTGAGGGTATGAAAAAATATATTGCACAGGCACGTTCCTTTGGCTACAAAGTGTATGTAGGCACCCTTATACCAATCGGCGGCTGGCGCACTTATGCACCATTCAGGGAAGAAATGAGAAATCAGTTCAATAACTGGATTCGCACCACAGACCTGATAGACGGCTATGTGGATTTTGACAAAGCACTGGCAGACCCTGAAAACCCAAGCTGGTTTTTACCAGAATATGACAGTGGTGACCATCTGCACCCAAGTGCCGCAGGCTACAGAGCCATGGCAGAAGCTGTACAGAAAGAAATAATCGAATAAGCTACCCATTGACTCCTGTATATATGTATGGGAGTCAATGTTTTGTTAAACTATTGACAATCTCTTGGTATAGTAGTAATATGTATAATATATTATAAAAAATGTATGTTAATACAGGAGGAATAACAATGAGAAAAGTATTGGATTTATGTCTTGATATGCCAGATTTTGAAGAGGACCTTATCAGAACAGCTTGCCATTTTGTACTTCCTGAACACAAAGAAGCCTGGGGTGGCTACCGTGAAAATTTCAACGGTGGTATCGAAAAGAAAATCGGTCTTACATTGGCTGAAATGGACGCTATTTTTGAAAATGAGGGCAGAGAAGTGTTTATGGAAAAAATCACTGCTGCTGCTCATAAAAACGCACCTACTCTTGACAGCTTTATCAAAGAAATGGACGACCTTGGCGTTCGCTGGGGTATGACCTGCCACAACAGCCACGACAACGACAAAACTGCAGCTATCTGTGCGCAGTACCCAGACAGACTGGGTGGTTTCTGCTTTGTAAACCCACTGGATGGTATGAAAGCTGTGCGTGAAGTGGAACGCAGTGTAAAAGAACTGGGGCTTAAAGGTGTATATATCACAGCATTCAGAACACATCTGCCAGCAAATGACAAACACTGCTACCCAATCTATGCAAAATGTGTGGAACTGGGCGTGCCTGTATTTATTTACAGCAGTATGAACCTGTCTGCTGCTGTACCTTACGACATCGGTCACCCAAGATATATTGACGAAGTTGCACGTGACTTCCCAGAACTTAAAATTATGGCATCAGTTTCAGGCTGGCCATGGACACTGGAATTTATCGGTCTGGCACTGCGCCACAAAAATGTTTATCTGAATATGGAAACACACAACCCAGCACTTATTACAGTACAGGGCAGTGGTTATGAACCATATCTCCACTGGCTGCCAAGAGTACAGGATAAATTCTTCTTCTCATCTGACTGGAACAGCCAGGGCAAAACACTGGAATATCTTATCAATGCAGTGGAAGAATGGCCATTCAGCGATGAAATCAAAGAAAAAGTGCTGTGGAAAAACGCCGCTAAAATATTCGGTATTGATGTGTAATAACTGTTCCTTACATCCGTCACAATACTTATAAACAAACAAAAGGCTTCAGATTTTCTGAAGCCTTTTTATTATGCAATATCACTCAAATTTATTTTTATATGCCTTTTTCAGATTGCTGAGTGCTGTTTCCAGTCTTTCACTGGTTGTGGCGATGTTCATTCTTACAAATCCACTGCCGCCAGGACCGTATTCTTCGCCCCAGTCTGCCCACAGCAGAGCATCATCCATAAAGAAATGTTCTATCTCTTTGTCAGTGAGATTCAGCTTTCTGCAGTCCAGCCAGGCCACAAAGGTGCCTTCCAGTGGACTTACAGATATAAGTGGCATTTCTTTCAGTGCATCACACAGCTTGTTATAGTTTACAAGGGTGTGCTGGTTCATCTGTTGTACCCACTGCCATCCTTTTTCAGAATAAGCGGCTTTCAGCAGTGTGTAGAAAAACGGGTCGATACTGCCAAAATGGTCTATGTCTTTCTGCATTTGGTATTTTTCTCGCAGATTATCACAAGGAATAACCATATTTGCCTGATTTACACCTGTAAGGTTAAATGTTTTACCCAGAGATGTGCAGGAAATACCCATTACAGGGTCTATTTCTGTATAAGGTATCACTCTTTCACACTGACTGGTCTCGGCAAAAATTTCATCACTAAAAACCACCACATTGTATTTGTTGGCAAGGACGGCAATTTTTTCCAGTTCCTCTTTGTCAAACACTCTGCCTGTAGGATTGTGTGGATTTACCAGTACCAGCATCTTGTTGTTTTCGTCGGCCATCTTATCTTCTAAATCAGCAAAATTCAGCCTGTAAACACCATCTTCTTCCAGCAGAGGATTGGATACTAACACGCGGCTGTTTCTCACCATAGCACGGTCAAATCTGCCGTAGGACGGATGCTGGATGATTACCCCGTCACCCTCCTGTGTAAAAGCACGTATAGCAGTGGACAGTCCAAAGGTTGTGCCAAGAGTTGCCACAATATGCTCTGGGTTTATTGCCCAGCCTCTTGTCAGCTTCATCCAGTCACAGATTGATTTTTTATATTCTTTGTCTGGCAGGGTAAAGCCGAAAAGTCCGTTTTTAGAAAAATCTGCCAGTGCATCTGTTATAAAATCAGGCAGAGGATAGTCCATTTCTGCCCCAGACAGCATTACACCGCCAACAGGCATTTCCTTTGCCCATGCACCTTTCATATTGCCGTTGTTTTCGTGGCTTGCCCACACATCAAAATCGTATTTCATAGATTAGTCCACCTTTTTGGTTATACATCAAGTATAGCCTTTTTTTCACTGGCAAGCAATAAAAACTTGTTATATATGCGGATAGTTGGTATAATTAAACAAAATAATAATACAGGGAGATTGGTATGAAACATCCTATAGCAAAAATGTACACATCAAAAGGTGTAATCACAATAGAACTTTACCCAGAATATGCCCCAAACACAGTAAACAGCTTTATATGGGCGGCAAAAGAAAAAATGTATAAAGACCGTCTTATCAAGCGTGTGGTACCGGGCTTTGTACTGCAGCCATCTTATTGCTATTTTGACGATAAGCGCTGTGACTATATGCTGGAAGGTGAATTTGAATCCAATGGTATCAGAAATGAAATGAAGATGGAACAATGGACTGTTGCCATGGCTGGTGACGGCGATAAAGAAGCCCACGGCTGTGAATTCTTCATAACTCTCACAGACGAAACAGGTGCTAAACTGCAGGGCAAATTTGCCGCCTTTGGCAAAGTTATCGACGGTTTTGAAGAAGTTAAGCGTATAGAAAATGTTCCATTAGTACAGGTTTATCCAGAAGGTGTAAACGCCACAATCAAACAGCCTGTGGAAGATGAATTTATGCTTGATATAGAAGTGGAAACATTCGGTGTGGAATATCCACAGCCACAGATTAAATATTGGGTTAAATAAACTAATATCTCCCTGTCTTATGGCAGGGAGATGTTCTTATTTAGGATAAAACTAACACAATACTAACAGATAATAACGGCATTTTAACATCAGATTATTAAATAATATGGTAAACTATATGGGTAAAAGTATATCGAATAAAGGTGGCTCTATTGTTTTTTTGCTGATTGTTTAATATAATTTGATAAAAGAACTATTAAATTTATTTAACGGGAGAAATTATGTCCAGTAAAGATAACAAATCAGTAAAAAACATATTTGTAGGACCTGTTTTTATCGTATTGGCCTTGCTGACAGGTTTGTTTTTTAATTACATAGGTATTCCAGAGTCAAACATTGCCATAATACATCTGCTGGCAGTTGTTGCTATTTCCATTTTTACACAGGAATACATAATCAGTATTATATATTCAGTCCGGACAACCTTGGTGTTCAACTACTTTTTCACAGCTCCATACATGGCATTTGAGATAGACAGTGTTACATACGTTATCACATTTGTGGTAATGGTTGCTGTTTCATTGATTATTACTATGTTGACACAGCGTATTAAAAAGAATGCACAGATAGCTACCCAGCGTGCTGAAGAAAACAGTAAGATGTATAACATTACTAATGAAATTTCTGCGGCGCAGTCTGTTGATGAAGTAGTACACATCTGTGCAAAAGATATCAGCGAAATGTGCAAAACAGAACTGATTTGTGTATATAGAAACGTTCTTTTGTCCAGCACAGAATACATTCAGAAAAGATATGTAAACGGCATTCTGGATATGACATTTCCAGAACAGCTGGAAGATATAAAGTGCTTTAAAAATGCAGTGGAATATTACAAAAATGATGCAAAAATGCGCATATGGAAGTCTCACAGTGACGACAATATTATCTCAGTTTTTTGTATTCCACGTATACAGGCAGGCAAGTTTGATGTAAGCCAGCAAAGAGTTCTTCTGATGGCTATTGAGGGTGCATCCATGGCTGTTGACCGTATGATAGCGGCAGAAAAACAGTCACAGCTTCTGCAGGAAAACGAAAGGGAAAGATACCGCTCAAATCTTTTGCGTGCTATTTCACATGACTTGCGCACACCGCTGTCTGGCATTATGGGAACCAGCGAAATGATTATGGGTATGACAGAAAAGCAGGACCCACGATATCAGCTGGCGCAGGAAATTATGGAAGATGCAAACTGGCTGCATTCTTTGATGGAAAACATCCTTAACCTTACCAAGCTAGAGGACAATCGTCATTATCTTAAAAAACAGCCAGAGGCAATAGAAGAAATTATAGCAGTAGTTCTGGAACGTTTTGAAAAACGTGCGCCGGGTAGGGAATTACAGGTAAACATACCAGATGAGTTGATATTGGTACCTGTTGATGCCAAGCTTATTGTACAGGTGCTTATAAACCTGCTGGACAATGCTGTAAAACATACCACACCGCAACAGGAAATATCTCTGGCAGTGGAAAAGAAAGACAAGTATGTTTATTTTACAGTAACAGACAGAGGTGAAGGTATCGCAGAGAAAGACCTGCCATACATATTCCAGATGTATTACACCACATACCGTAATTCTGCTGATTCACAGAAAGGTATGGGGCTGGGTCTGGCAATATGCGATGCTGTTATAAAAGCCCATGGTGGCACAATAACAGCTCAAAATCACCCAGACGGTGGTGCCGTATTTACATTTACTTTACCGATGGAGGCTATTGCAGATGAATAATTTTAAACAGACTATTCTGGTTGTTGAAGATGATATGCAAATCAGAAACTTTATCTGCTATGCATTAAAAAACGAAGGTTACAACAGCCAGATTGCCGCTACAGGCACACAGGCTTTAAACATAATACAAAACGAAAATATAGATATGATAATTCTGGACCTTGGTCTGCCTGATATTGATGGTATAGATGTTATCAACAGGGTAAGACAGTGGTCTGAAATTCCAATAATTGTTGTTTCTGCCAGAGACCAGGACAAAGAAAAAGCATATGCTCTGGACTTGGGTGCAGACGACTATCTGACAAAACCTTTTTCTTCCACAGAACTGTTGGCAAGAATCAGGGTGGCTATCCGCCATATGAACAGACGTGAAAATGTGGTAAAACAGCCTGTTATTCAGGTGCGTGGTCTGTGCATGGATATGGAAAAACACCTGGTATTTCTGGATGAAGTGGAAGTACATCTGACACCTATGGAATATTCACTTTTGTCTGTGTTGCTTACAAACAGAGGCAAGGTAGTTACTACTGCCACCATTATCAAAGAGCTGTGGGGTCCGGGATATGGTCAGGACACACAGGCATTGCGCACACTTATGGCAGGTCTGCGCAGAAAGATAGAAAAAAATCCTGCCAAACCACAGTATATTATGACAGAAATTGGTGTGGGGTATCGCATCAAAGAAGAATAAATTTTTTAAAAGGGGTAATGATATGGAAAATAGCACAAAACACTCGTTGATTGATTTTAATATGTATATCAACCAGATAAGAGGCAGCTGGGTTCAGCTGGCAAAAAAATTCAATATCAATTACCACGAAATGCTCCTGCTTTATCATCTGTACCGGCACGGTAGTTGCACACAGAAACTTATCTGTGAATACTACCTGTTACCAAAACAGACAGTTAACAATATCGTAATGGATATGAAAGAACGTAACTATATCGAAATGGGCTTTGCCGCCAACAACCGCAAAGAAAAGGTTATGGTTCTTACACCAGCAGGTGAAGAATATATCGCCAGTCTGGTTGGTTCAATGAACAAAGTGGAAGAAAGCATGGCAGAAAAAATGGGCGCAGAAAATATGGCTCTTCTGGCACAGCTTCTTGTATCCTACAGCGATATTATCCGAGAAGAAATAGTTGCAGACTGACACTACTGAAATATTTAAACACCGCAGTATTACACTGCGGTGTTTTTGTTTGTTATAACCGTTTTATAAAACTTAATAGCCGGACTGCAAAAGGTTATTTCGCATTTCTCCATGCTTTTTCAATAGCCTTTTCAATATAGCTTGTATTGATTGTGACACCAGCTTTAAGGTCGGTGTCCATCCAGTCAGCGCTGTTTGTACCCATGTTGTTATAGCCTGTGCCATCTGTCATATCGTCAATGGCACTATTTACACCGTCTATCACATCACCTGCTATACCAGAAGAAACAGATGAACTTACAGCCCCCTTTGTAGTGGCACTGTTTGTCATATTGCCTGTGGAGTAGCTGTTTTCGGCTGTAAACATTTTTGCGCTGGCACCACCTATAATGGTATTTACAGCTTTGCCTTCCAGCCATTTTTCCAGTGTTTCCACCTGCTGGTACCATTCTTTGCCGATGCCGCTGTAGGCTTTCATACCATAGGCATCACCCAGTTCTTTTTTACTTTTTACTTCACCAGCTGTGAAATCAGCCAGCTGGCCTGTGCTGTCAATGCCGATTTTGCTTTCCACTTCGTCTATGGAAATTCGCACAATATTACCATTGTTGTCAAACACTGCTGCAACAAGAGTTGTGGATACAGCACCACGTCCGTTTCTGCCTTCGGTGTAGCCATAGCTGTCGTTTGTGTGGGTGTAGCTGGCAGTGCCTACTTTATAATCAAAGTTTTTTGCGGCATTTGTCTTGGTTGCACCACAGGCTGTCAGCACCAGTGCAGCTGTAAACAGGGTAAAAAATATAATTTTTTTCATAATGAACTCCTTTGTTTTTTACGCATAAAGCGTCTGTCTTTAATATTATCAACATAGACTGGTTTTATACTTTTTACAGGGCTACAATTTAGTAACAGTATAGATAAATGGTAAAAAAGTGCCAGAAAGTACAAAAATCAGGGCTAAAAAGCCCTGAAATCGTAATTATGTATTATTGTAAAACAATGTTTTGCGACAAAACATAACATTGTTTTATTGCTTGATTTTCTCAACTTCAGCCAGTAAAACTGATTTTTCATTAGGTATATACCCGTCTATTACCATTTCCAACAGAATATTCAATATCCTGCCTGTCTGTGGGGAAGGTGGGATGCCGAGAGCTATCAGGTCGTTGCCGTTTACAGCCAGTTGGCTCAATGAAAAACACTGCTGTTTTTCCACTACATAATTTATCATCTGCTCCAGCTGGTCATATTCTTCCTTGCGGTTGAACAGGAGTATATTCTGCCCGGCGTTGTCGGCACGCTTTAACAAAAGCAAAAGTCTTAAAGTCTCTTCGCCATATTTATTCAGCGCCCTGCGTACAGCTTTTTCACTGTCAGTGATAACTGTGTCGTGATAGCGCACCAGTGTGGATATCATATTATAGTCATGGGTGGATACCTTAAGGCTTGACAGTATATTTTTTGTAATCTCAAAGCTGGCTTCTCCATGACCATAAAAATGTCCTACACCTTTTTCATCAAGGGTGAATGTATGTGGCTTGCCAAAGTCGTGTAGCAGTGCGGCAAGGCGCAGTTGTGGTATGGCAGGGCAGTTCTCCACTGCCACAGCAGTATGTGTCAGCACATCATAAATATGATGGTAATTTTTTTGGTCAAAATTTTTAAGTGGCATAATTTCGGGAATAAAGGTTCCTATAACATCCACATATTCCAGCAGTACGTTTTTTACATTTTTGCCACACAGCAGTTTCATCAGTTCGGTATAAATTCTTTCACTGGATATATTTTTTAACAGGTGGCAGTTTTTAAAAATTGATTTTCTTGTGTTTTCTTCAACTTCAAAACCCAGTACAGATGCAAACCTTACAGCACGTAATATTCGAAATGCATCTTCTTTGAAACGGCTGTCGGCATCACCTACACAACGTATTATCTGGTTTTTTATATCTTCACAGCCACCATAAAAATCCACTATGCCAGTATGCTGGCTATAGCACACAGCATTTATGGTAAAGTCTCTTCTGGCGCAGTCTTCATACAGGCTTGCGGTAAACTCCACTTTGTCAGGGTGGCGGTTGTCAGTATAGCCAGACTCGGTTCTGTAGGTAGTTATCTCCACAGGGGCGCCGTCTATCATTACAGTTACAGTGCCATGTTTAAGTCCTGTCTCTGTAACATTGAAATCACTGAACACAGCCTTTGTCTGCTGTGGCAGGGCGTTGGTGGTAATATCTATATCACTCTGGTCAAGGTCCATCAGGCTGTTGCGGACGATGCCGCCCACTGCATAGGCTTCAAAACCGGCAGCTACAAGCATATCTATTGCTTTGTCAGCTTGCATCGGCAATCTAATCATACTACCACTCCTTCGGTGTTTCTTTACTAAAATGCTACCACAAATTTAAATATTTAACAATTGTTTTCACACTTTTTCCTTGCCTGCATATACTGGTGATATAACGAGGTGATGCTATGGATCGGACTTACAAAGTTTTCACTATTCGCAGGCTGTTTAAAGAGGATATGGCAGAAATACAGCAGTATGGCAGATATTTCAACGGGCTTTACTTTAACCCATTCTGTGAAGAATATATCTGGCAGATAATGCTGGAAGGTGCTTTCTGGGCTGTGTGTCACAAAGAAAATATTGTGGCGATAACCTATGTACTGCCAGCAGACAGCACAGCCTTTACAAAACTGTCTGCCAGCTGGCATGTTGTGGATTTGCTGGACTGCAGTCTGGAAAATACACTGATTTGCGGGTATGTATGGGTAAAGGAAGATTATACAGGTACAGATTTTTACTCGCCAATCACAAAACTGTGGCTTCAACAGGCACAAAGGCGAGGGCGACAGATGCTGATACACTATATGCCAGCAGGAATCCCTTTTGATATGGAAAAGCTGGTGTACAGCGGTTTTGACCTTGTGGGTCTGCGAGGACTGGATAATCTGGTACCACACTACATATTTGCAAAGCAGCTTAGTTTTGAAAAAAGAAATACAAATGAATACAGGGATATAAAAACTGTCTCTTCCGCAGATACAAAGACCATTTCCATGCTGTGTGAAAAAGGCTACAAAGGCTTTGATATAACTGTGGAAAAAAATATTTTATTTGGGAGATAAATTTATGACAATTCGCAAACTATGGGCAAATTATCGTTTTCCTGTAACAATCATTCTGGCTATAATTCTGGGCAGTATTATAGGGGTAACAATGGGAGAAAAAGCAACTGTCTTTTCTCCACTGGGAGACATTTTCCTGAATCTTATGTTTACTGCAGTAGTGCCACTGGTTTTTGCCACTATAGCCAGCGCTGTGGGCAATATGACAAATATGAACCGTCTGGGGAAAATATTGGGCTATATGCTGCTGGTTTTTGTGGTTACAGGTCTTATTGCGGCGGTTATCATTATAGTGGCAGTAAAAATATATCCGCCTGCACAGGGGGTGACTATTCAGCTGGAAACCAGCCAGCCACAGCAGACAGTATCTCTGGCACAGCGGCTTGTGGATGCTGTTACAGTGTCAGACTTTAACCTGTTGCTTTCACGCAGTAAAATGTTGCCGTTGATTGTATTCAGCGTTATGTTTGGTTTTTGCACAGGTAAACTGGGAGAAAATAATATTATGGCACGTTTTCTTACTGCTTTCAGTCAGGTAATGATGAAGATGGTAGACCTTATTATGCTGTATGCGCCTATAGGCCTGTGTGCATATTTTGCGTCATTGGTGGGGCAGTTTGGTCCACAGCTTGTGGGGGCATATGGCAGACGGATGTTGCTCTATTACCCACTGTGTGTTGTGTATTTCTTTGTTGCATTTGCTGTTTATGCTTTTTATAGCGGGAGCAGATTGGCTATGAAAAAATTCTTCTCCAATATTATGCCCCCTGCAGTAACATCTCTTGCCACACAAAGCAGTATCGCCACACTTCCTGTAAATATCGAAGCAGCAGACAGAATAGGTGTGCCAAAGGATATCAGCGGTATTGTATTGCCAATAGGTGCAACAATGCATATGGATGGCAGTGTGCTGGCGGCAGTGCTGAAAATAGCTTTTCTTTTCGGTATCTTCGGCATGGAATTTGCTGGCTGGCAAACTTATCTTATATCCATAGTAATAGCTATACTCAGCGGTGTGGTGCTGTCTGGTGTACCGGGTGGCGGGCTGGTTGGTGAAATGCTGATAGTATCACTTATGGGCTTTCCACCAGAAGCTTTTCCTCTGATAGCCACAATAGGCTTCCTTGTGGACCCACCTGCAACCTGTCTCAATGTATGTGGTGACACAGTGGCATCCATGATGGTGACAAAAATTATCGATGGCAAACATTGGATAAAAGAATAGATGGATATCAAGACAATAAAAATGGTACAGCAGAATTAACTGCTGTACCGTTTTTTATTTATCCTGATTTTGCGGTTTATCTTTTCTGGTTAAGCTGGCTACTTTTTCTGTAATAAAGTCTACAATCTGTTCTTTGTCCGGAATATTGAAAAAGTTTTTACCTACAGATTTTGCCAGTTCAAACAGCACTGTCTTCAGCTGTTCGGCTGTCTGGCTGTCCAGACTTTTCAGTGTGCCTACCATACTGTCAAATTTCTTGATAGCCATCAGCGGCCATTCGGTAAAGCTGGTAACACCAGGGGCAGAAATAACATCGAAAACAGTGTCGATAAAAACTTCTCTGTCGGCACTGTCAAGTGTTTTCATCAAATCATACATTGTGAAAATCAACTTGTTTGAAGACTTTTTCAGCTCTTCACTGTATATAAAGTCAGAGTCGCTGATTTCCCATGAGAAGGGGTCGTGTTGCATTATACCCATACGGTCACTTTTGACCACTAAAAAATCATCTGTGGCAAAAATAAGACCGAAGAGGGAAGCCTGTGGCACTGTGGTTTCCACTTTTTCGCTTAAGTCTGTATATCCTGCTATATTCTGAATTTCAGGGGACAGACCAGGACCATCGTGGTTGAATACGGTGATAATTCGCTCCTGAATATTCTTATCAGCGAAAGAAGCACCAAACAGCGCAAGATTGCCGCCCTTTGAGTGACCGCCTATGTAAATATCCCCGTCAAGACGGTTTGCCACTGTCTGCACATAATGCTGTGCAGAGATATGTCCCGGTATAACTGGCTGGAAAAACAGATTAAAATCTTCTTTCCATCCTACTATAGTGGAGTCAGTACCACGGAAAGCAATGTAAATTTTTCCGTCTGGCAGTATAAAGGTCATGGCGCAGAACTGCTTTTCCAGTTCCTCGTCAATATTGTCAATATAGTAATTGATTTTTATATCCCTGTATCTTGGGCTGGCGCACACAGCATTCAGCAGTTTGCGGTTGCTTTTTGCATCACGTACATCGTCCAGCATATTTTCGAAAAATTCCGCTTTGTACAAATCTGCCATTCTTACAGGGTGCCGCTGATACTCCACTCCAGGTACAACATCACCCAGATGCATATATGCCAGCTGTGACAACAGAAGGCTGTCCACAGCGTTGAATGGCAGACTATCAAACCTTTCCATCTGTGTCTGGGCATACTCTATGATGGAAACAGAGCTTTCCTTTTTAGGAAAAGAGAAACCATGATGGGCTTCAATCAGCTGGTTTTCCTTTACAATTTCTGAATTATTTGTCATCTGTCAATCTCCTAGAACAGATTTTTTGGGTTATGGCGTGCCACGCTTAATACAAGACCTATGGCACAATAGGTTACTATTACACTTGTGCCGCCGGCTGAAAACAGCGGCAGTGTTACGCCGATAACAGGCAGAAGTGAAACATTCATGCCGATGTTGATAAATGTCTGTGCCATAAGCATACCGAAAATACCTACACAAGCCATACTGCCCTGTGTGTCGGCACTACGGCGTGCGATGGAAAGTATTTTCAGCCACATAAACACTATCAGTAACAGCACTAAAACTGTACCGATAAAGCCCAGACATTCAGCGATAAATGAAAACATAAAGTCGTTGTATGCCAGAGGTGTGGCGTTGTGGTTATCCACAAGGAAGCCTTTGCCGAATATTCTGCCACTGCCTATGGAAATTTTGCCCATATTCTGCTGCCACATAACAGAGGAATATTCCTCTGGGTAGAACAGTCCCAGAATTCTGTTTTTCTGGTAGGTGTCTATTTTATCTGTCATCCACAGAACTGGGAATGCCACACCAACAGCGGCAAAGCAGGCACCGATGATTTTGGTGCTGATACCTGCGGCGAAGAACATGCAGGAAATCATAATTGCATAGATAATCAGTGTACCCATGTCTTTCTGTATGGCAACAAATGCCACAGGCACACACACGATAGCAACCAGACGGACTATTGTTTTTACCTCATTGATGCTGTTTTTATATTTTTCAAAAAAGTGAGACAGCATCAGCACTGTGCTGATTTTTAAAAGTTCACTTGGCTGTAAAGACATACCGAAAGGCAGGGAAATCCATGCTTTGTTGGTTGTGCCAGGTGGTGCATAGCCGATAAACATACACAGCACCATCAGCCCGATGCACAGCGCCATATGTACTTTCCAGTATTCGCACAGTTCTTTATAGTCTACAAAAGATATTATAAATGCCCGGACAATGCCTATAATACTGGCACCAAGCTGTACAATTACAGGGCGCACAGTCTCCATAAGGCTCATATGCTTGAAAATAGCATACATGGAAAAAACTGACAGTCCACTACATGTGGCACATATAGCCATAAACACAAGGTCAGTTTCCTTGATAATCTGTTTTATATTATTCAAAATACATACTCCTGTATAGTTAAATTAAATGTTTTATCCACTGATTATATTCTAATATATTATTTTTTACAAGTATACCATAAAATTCTTAATATTGTATTAAATATTATGCTTTAATAGTTGAAATTTTTGTGATATTATATAAGTTGAAATAAAAATGTGGAGGTTTATGGTGAAAACCTTTATTACAAATTCAAAAGAAGAAACAGTTGCACTGGCACAAAAACTGGCAGGCAAACTGAACAACCACGATGTTATATTTTACATAGGTGGTCTTGGTATGGGCAAAACAGCCTTTACACAGGGGTTGTGCGATGGTCTGGGTATCGATGCTGATGTTACCAGCCCAACCTTTGCCATAGTTAATGAATACCACGGCAGACCACTGAGCCTGTTCCACTTTGATATGTACAGAATCGAAAATGAGGACCAGCTGTTCAACATTGGCTTTGACGATTATCTGGACTATGATGGTGTACTGGCTATTGAATGGAGCGAAAACATTCAGGACTTTTTCTATGACAACAATATTACTATAACTTTTGAAAAACTGGGCGAAACAACCAGAAAAATTACAATAGAAGGGGTGGATTGCGATTGGTAATTCTTGGCGTTGACTGTTCTTCCAAGCAGAGCAGTGTATGTATAATGCAGGATGGCAAAGTGATATACACAGCTGTTCAGGCCACAAATACTACCCATTCACAGAACTTTCTGCCTATGATAGAGGCAGCGCTTACAGTGTGTTCCTACAAAGCCAAAGATGTTGATTTGTATGCTGTTACACTGGGGCCTGGTTCATTTACTGGTCTGCGTATCGGTCTTGCCGCCATCAAAGGCATGGCAGCCGCAACGAGTACACCATGTATCGGCGTGTCCAGTCTGAAAGCAATGGCAAAATCAGTGGATTTAAATGGCATTGTTGTACCATCCTTTGATGCAAGACGCAGACAGGTTTATGCCTGTGTAATGGATGGTGACAATGTGATTTGTGATGACTTCTGCCGGGACGTGTCTGTTCTGGAAAAATATATTACAGAAACTGAAAAAGATGTTTATTTTATAGGCGACGGCAAAACCTTGTGCTATAATACCTATAAGGAACAGGGCAATGTAAAACCAAATAATGTGGAAATGCCTTGTATAGCTCTGGGCGCGTGCCTGCTGGCACAGGAGGAATTCGAAAAAAATGGCGGTAAAACACATTTTGACCTTTCCCCAAGCTATCTGCGCTTATCCCAGGCGGAAAAAGAATTAAAAGATAAAATGGAGGCACAACAATGATTGTATTAGCAGCTGACCACGGTGGTTATTTATTGAAAGAAGAAGTTAAAAAACATTTGGACGCAAAAGGTGTGGAATACATCGACGTTGGTACACACAACGGCGAAAGTGTAGACTATCCTGATATGGCTAAACTGGCTTGTGAAAAAATCCAGAGTGGTGAAGCAGAAAAAGGTCTTATTTTCTGTGGCACAGGTGTAGGTATTTCCATCGCTGCAAACAAAATGAAAGGCATCAGATGCTGTGTATGTTCTGATACATTCAGTGCTAAATATACACGCCTGCACAATGACGCAAACGTGCTGTCAATGGGCGGCAGAGTTGTAGGTCCTGGTCTTGCATGTGAAATGGTTGACCTGTTCCTCGAAACAGAATTCGAAGGCGGCCGCCACGCAAGAAGAGTAGATAAACTGACAGCTATGGACGAAGAAAGATAGGAGATACACTATGGCAGTAACAATGGTTATGGACCATCCGCTGGTTCAGCACAAAGTTGCCATCCTGCGAGATGTTGCCACAGGCACCAAACAGTTCAAAGAACTGGTAAGCGAACTGGCAGTATTGCTGGCATACGAAGCAACACGTGATTTGTCACTGACAGACGTGGATGTGCAGACACCTGTGGATGTAGCACACTGCAAAATGCTGGATGGTAAAAAAATGGCCATTGTGCCTATTCTCCGTGCTGGTCTTGGCATGGTAGAAGGTGTGCAGACTATCGTACCATCTGCAAAAGTTGGTCACATTGGTCTGTACCGCGACCCGGAAACACTTAACCCTGTGGAATATTACTGCAAATTACCTGCAGATATTCAGGAAAGAGATGTTTTTGTTGTTGACCCAATGCTGGCTACAGGCGGCAGTGCATCAGACGCTATCAAGCTGATTAAAGAAAAAGGTGCAAAACGCATCAAGTTCCTTGGTCTTATTGCCGCACCAGAAGGCATGGAAAGACTGCGTGCTGACCATCCGGACGTAGATATCTATGTTGCGGCATTGGACAGCCATCTCAATGACCACGGCTACATAGTACCTGGTCTTGGCGATGCAGGCGACAGAATTTTCGGCACAAAATAAGAATTTTTAAAGGCGGACTTTTGTCCGCCTTATGTTTAATATACTCAGATGGTATTGTTATGGATTTTACAATAGAAAGAATAACTGAAAATAATTACCCAGCCTTTGCTGATATGACCTATTGGCGCAAAAACGGGCGGGAAAGAGCAGGGGAAACTATCCAGGCATCAGCCATGGTAAAAATGCACCTTGCAGATAAAAATTTCCGTGTTTATGCCGCCAAGGCAGAAGGCAGGTTTGTCGGCTGGATAAGCCTTGTGTTTATGCCAAAAATCAGCTGGACAGACACGGGCTTTGTCTATGTGGATGAACTGTGGGTACAGGATAATTATCGATGTAACAGCATTGCAACTGCTCTTATGGCAAAAGCAGATGAAATGAAAACAGAATTTTCTGCCCATGGTGTAAGGCTGTATGTAAATGTGAATAACCCTGTAGCCAAAGCCCTGTACGAAAAATGCGGCTACACCTATGAGAACACCGCCCAGTTTATGGAGAAATAAAACAGCGGTAAATTTTAATAGGTCGAATAGATGTTATGTGGAAATTTTCACATCTATTTTGTATAATATAATTAAAAATATTTAAATTGGTATTTAAATTGGGAGATTATTTGTATGAACCATAAAGATGCCCGTGTTTTAAGAGATACACTTATGATTATCGGCTTTATTGTGATGATGACAGGATATTTATTTGGTCTTGTATGCACTATAATCGGTGCTGTAATTATGTTTTCTTGTCTAATTCCAGATTTTCTTTACAACAGATGTCCTAATTGCAAAAACAGATTAGGGCGTAACAGTGGGGAATTCTGTCATCACTGTGGTTTTGAAATTGACTGATAAATCCCAATTTGTCTGACAGCCGCCTCAAAATAATTTATACAAAATAAAAACGGCACACCATGGGTGTGCCGCTATTTTTTTTATCTTGTTTTAAAAGCTGATACAAAATAATCTTCTTCAGGGAAATCGCCCATATATTCAAAATCTACGTCAGAATAAAATTTCTTCAGAAAATCGTTGCCTGCCCAGCAGTCAAAGTAAACTGTGATATTGTTTTCTCTGGCAAAATTCTGGACAAACTGGCACATCTGTATACTGTATTTTTTGCCGCTGTAATCTGGGTATACTGCCAGATGGTAAAAATACATACCACTGTTATCACAGTTGAACATATTGTTTTCAAAGCTTTTCAGCCCGAAGCAGCCCACTGGCTTTTCATCTTTTGTGGCGATATAAAACAGCCCTTTTTCTATATCCTCACCAATAACATTTTTATCCCATGGATATTCCCACTGCATTACGCCCTTTGCCAGCAGTTTCTGTGTGGCGGCGTTTAAAATATCCACAATATCATTTAGATTTTCTTCTGTTGCTTTTTTGATACAAATCATAAAATGTCCTTTTAAAACAGAAAGGCTCCGCAGAGCCTTTCCTGTAATCTTTTTATTAGATTTTTGCCAGCATATCGTCAACTGTTGGCATATCCATAATGTTTTTAGCGTAGTGTGCTTCTTTAACTGTCAGGTCAGCGTCTACATAGAAGAATGCTGGAAGCTGTTCTTCGATACCTTCGTAGTCACCGTGTGCAAAGCCTGCAGCTGCAGCTTTTGCGCCTTTTTCCTGCAGTTTTGGCATTGCATCGCCCAGAAGTTCTGGCATGCTTGCTGCTGCGTTGATTTCCAGTGTTTTGTAGATTTCCTGTGCTTCGTCACAGATAAGGTGGAATGGCAGTGTGCCGCCAGCCAGGTCTCTCTGTACGATTTCTGGTTTGGACTGCATTACTACAACAACATTAACGCCTTTTTCTACAAATTCGTTGTATCTTTCTGTCAGAACATGTACGTCATAACGGCATACTGTACAGCCGATGTAACGCAGAACCATAAACATTGTTGGTTTGCCATCTACGATTTTTTCGATTGTCAGACCGTTTTCAAATGCTGTGTTAACTGTAAAATTAGGGAATTTTTCGCCTACTGTCAATTTTGCCATGGGTAGTTACCTCCGAATATTTAGTTGATTTTATTATATCATACTTAAACTATTTTTTCCAGCATTTCGTCAATAGTAGGTATATCTGCTATATGCTGGCCATAGTGTGCTTCTTTAACTGTCAGGTCAGGCAGTATATGGAAAAATGCAGGCAACTGCATTTCGTTTCCTTCGTAATCTCCGTGGGTAAATCCAGATGCCTGGGCACCTTCTTTTTTTACAGTAAGTCTGGCAAGGGCATCTTCGTTTGGTACTTTCCGTTGTTGATTTTCCGCTACATTCAGTTCAAGAGTTTTGTACAGTTCTTGCTTTGAGTCGCAGATAAGATAAAATGGCAGTTTTTCACCATTTAAGTCTCTCTGTACAATTTCAGGTGTAGATTGCATTACCACAACTACATTCACACCTTTTTCAACAAACTCATTGTATCGCTGTGTCAGCATGTGCACATCCCATCTGCAAATGGTACAGCCAATGTAGCGCAGAAACCAGAAAAATGTTTCTTTGCCATTTACCACATCAGTGATTGTCATATCATTTTGAAAAGCTGTGTCAAATCTGAAATCAGGGAATTTATCGCCTTTAACAAGTTTAGCCATGGATAATCTCCTTATAAAAAGGGGAGAGATGTTCCCATCTCCCCCACAAAAGTAAATCAAATATTCAATTAGAAATATTTTGCCAGAACTTCGCCTGCAAATGGCATATCGCCCAGGTTTTTAGCATAGTGTGCTTCCAGAACGTTCATTTCGCCGTCTACTGCAAAGAATGCAGGCAGCTGCTGTTCGTTACCTTCGTAGTCACCGTGTTCGTAGCCGTTTTCTTTCATACCCTGAATTTTAACAGCCATTCTTGCCTGTTCTTCTTCGTTCATTTCGCCGCGGTTTTCTGGGTCCCATGAACCGATTTCCAGTTCTTTGTACAGGCTTTCTGTTGGGTCACATACAAGGTGGAATGGCAGTGTCTGGCCGTTCATATCGCGCAGAACGATTTCTGGTTTGGACTGCATTACAACAACGATGTTTGCGCCTTTTTCTACGAATTCTGGATGTGCAACAGACAGAAGATGTACGTCCATTCTGCATGGTGGGCAGCCGATGTATCTCTGGAACCAGAAGAATGTTGGTTTGCCGTCAACCAGCTGTTCAAATGTAACATCTTTCATGATTTCTGTGCCAAAAACTGTGTCCAGTTTAAAGTTAGGCATTTTCATACCTTTTTCGAGTTTTGCCATAATAAAAATCTCCTTTTCCGTTATAAATTTATATAAAATTTATTATGATTAAAGTTTAGCCAGCATTTCGTCTACGCTTGGCATATCAACAAGGTTTTTAGCATAGTGGCTGAATGTTACGATGCCGTTTTCATCCACCAGAACCATTGCTGGCAGCTGCTGTTCGTTGCCTTCGTATTCGCCGTGTTCAAAACCAAACTGTTTTGCAGCTTTCATTTTTTTCAGTGCTTTGAAAAGACCGCCGCCAATCAGTTTGCCCATGCTTTTAGCTGGTTCGATATCAAATTTTTTGTAAACGTCCTGTGCTGGGTCACATGCCAGTTCGTATGGGAAAGTACCCACTGGCGCTTCTTCTTTTACAAGATTAGGGTCAGACTGCAGAACAACCATCAGCTGTGCGCCTTTTTCTGCAAATTCAGCCATTCTCTGTGCAAAGATGTGCAGGTCCAGACGACATACTGTACAGCCATAGTAACGCAGGAACACTACAAAAGTTTTTTTGCCGTTTGCATATTCACTAAAACTCTGTGGGCCTTCTGCATAAGGGCTGAGATACTGGAAATCAGGCATTTTTACGCCTTTGTTAAGTTTCATATTATCCTCCTGTATTGAAATATATCAGCCGATAGTATAATATTAAAATATATACAACGGATATATCCAATTTATTAGTTTATAGTAATAATAACATTTATTACAGATTTTTACAATGAGATTTTATGTAAACAAAGGAGAAAAAATATGGCAGTAAATATGGAACTGGTACAGAAAACAATAGAAAATCTGAAAAAGCGACAGTTCAGACCATTTTATGTGGAGAAAAAAGAGGACGTACTGCCACTTTTGAAAACAATGGTGGAAAAAGGTGAAATGGTTGCCAACGGCGGCTCTGTAACTCTGGCTCAGTGTGGTGTACTGGACTGGCTGAAAAGCGGTGACTTTGAATATGTGGCACCTACAGCCGATATGACTGAAAAAGAAAAGAAAAATGCCACACGCCAGCGCTTTTTTGCTGATTCTTTCTTCCTGTCAGCCAATGCTATTATTTCAGATGGCAGACTTTACAACGAAGACGGTGCATCCACACGTGTTTCAGCATTGATTTACGGCCCGGACAAAGTGTTTGTTGTAGCTGGTGTAAACAAAATTGTGGAAAGCCAGGCAGAGGCTGTGAAACGCACTAAATGGGTGGCACCACAGAACTGCAAACGTATAGGTTTCTCCACACCTTGTACAGAAGACGGCATGTGTCACAACTGCTTCCATCCACAGCGTAGCTGCTGTACCACAGCAATTCTCAATTTCTCCAGAGTGCCAGACAGAATAAATGTTATTCTGGTTGGTGAAGAACTGGGAGTGTAATAAAAACAAAACGGAAAGCAATCGCTTTCCGTTTTTTATTTGCTAGAATATATCTGTCACCAGCTTGATAAATATACCCACCAGTACCACAATCAGCATTTTCTTTACAGCTTTGCCGCCGTGCTTCAGCGCATAGCTGCTACCCAGCCAGTTGCCCAGCAGGTTTGCTGTTGCCGCTGGAATAGCTATTGTCCACAGCACTTTGCCAGCCATAATATAGCTGAAAGCTGCCGCCAGATTTGAAGAAAGGTTGATTATTTTTGCGTTGCCGCTGGCTGTGATGTAATCAAAGCCGATAACCAGTGTGTATGCAAAAATCAGAAATGTGCCTGTGCCAGGGCCGATAAGACCATCATACATACCGATAACAAAGCCGATTACAGCGGCGGCAATGTACATTTTCATGCCGAAAAGTTTCTGCACACCTTCTTGACTTTTTTTGTTGAACAGCACAAAAGCCGCAATAAATGGCAGTACACAGGTGAATGCAGTTTTCAGCATAGTCTGGTCAATCAACAGTGCTATTTTACTGCCTGTGAAACTGCCGGCAAAGCTCAGCAGTGCGCTGATAACGGCTGTTCTCCATTCAATTTTGCCACTTTTTATGTATTTTGCCGCAGCCATGCTTGTACCTACAGAACCCATTACCTTGTTTGTGCCCAGTACATTATGCATTGGTAGACCAGCCATCATATATGCTGGTGTAGACAGCAATCCGCCGCCACCAGCTACAGAGTCAATAAAACCTGCCAGAAATACCAAAGGGCAGATAATCAGCAGTTGAACCCGATAATTCATATATCTTTTACCTCTTTTAATATTTTGTTTAAACTTTATTCATTATATCATCACCTAATTCCGTTTACAATATAATTAATAATATGATATAATAATCTTTAAATTAGTAACATTTAAGAGAATGAATATGATTGATAAATTATATAAAAATTTCAACATACCCAAAATAATGCTGGGTATAGCATTTCTGGCTGTATATATTGCAGGTACAGTGCTGGCAGGGGGTAGTTTAATTAATCTTGCTCGGTTTGCTTTGTCGTGTACAGTGTTTATATTTCTGCCAGGCAGGGCGATATACCACGCCTTGAATATGGACAGTTATTTCTCTGTAAACGGGAGATTGCACAGCCTGTATTATGTATTTGGTATAGCGTTTCTGGTTTTTGTTTATGTGGCGGGGTACACTGCCGGGGCTGTGTACATACCTGTTGTTATACTTGTGGCTGTAAGCCTTTTCACTGCATGGACAAAACCAATCAACGGTCCTAAAAAATCCACTGCAAAAAACAACCAGCTGGTATTCCTGTTTTTGGTGTACAGCTTTGTAATGTTCATATACACATTCCTTGCAGTTGCAAAGCATGCCCATCCTACACAGGCAGGTCAGCTGCTTATCAGTCAGGACTTTATGTGGACTGTGGGCAATGCTGAAAGTATAAAAAACAGCCTGCCACCGACAGATATCCGTTTTGACGGTGTGGTTTTAAAATACCATTATCTTACAGAACTTGTGGCGGCGGCTATCAGCAGTTTTACAGGCATATCCTGTTACGACATTATGGGCTTCTATATGCAGGGGCTTATGCTGTTGTTCTTTATAACTTCACTATATGACCTGGGTACAGTTTATTACAACGAAAATAAAGGCAAAACCAATCTCTTTGTGCTGTCTTTCTTTACGCTTTCATGCCTCAGTCTGTGGAAAGTTCTTCCAAACGGTGTCAGCGTGTTTACCTACAGCTTGTTGGAGACAGTTATCAGCAATGTAAACAGCCAATGTACATCTCTGGCATTTCTGGCAGTATTCAGTGCCATGGTTGTAAATCTTACCCGTAAACACACAAAAGCTGGTGGCATCTACCTGTTTACAGCCATACTTACCTTTGTTATGGTGATTTTCTCCAAATCTCCTGTGGCGGCAATAGTGGCGCTGGCAATGGTGTGTGCCGCAGTGGTTAATCTGCTGACTAAAAATGATAAAAAAATAATCACGGCATTGAGCTGTGTGATTATGGTGGTTTTCGCACTGATTTATTTCGGCTTTTTATCAGCTGGCACAGGCAAATCCACAATGTTCAGCCTTACAAAAACACTGGAGCTGGGCTATTTCAAAAACTTTTTAAATCTGTTTATGAATACAAATCCTATGGTGTATAAACTGTCTGTACCTGTATTTATGGTTATACAGTTTGTGTGTATGGCACCATTCCAGACAGTGGTTGTTATACCAAGAATGTTTATGGATTTGTTCAGAATATTCAGGCTTTCATTTGAAAAGCTGTGGTTTTATGCCGCAATAGCAGGTGGCACTCTGGCTTTTTTTATCACATATCACGAAGCATTCAGTCAGGTTTATTTTATATATGTGGCAATATTCTTTTTAAATCTGCTGGCAGTTGAATATTTTGATTTCAGTTGCTTCAGAGTCAAAAGAATTATTCCATATACGCTTATTGCACTCAGCTGTACCACCACACTGTTTTTCTACACTAACTTTGGCGGCAGCGGTATCAGACAGTTTTTACTGCACTATGATATATTGGAGAAATACCCATATATGTGGTGTATCAAGGCAGAGGACGAACTGGCAGGACTGTATCTTAAAGATAATATGCTGGAAGGCGAACTGTTTATAACCAACCGCACCCACACAGGTGCAGGGGAGGGGCTGTCAAATGTTTACACTTGTTTTTCCGGCAAACAGTCCTATATGGAAGGTTTTAAATACACAGTGTCAAACATGGGCATAGACTTTGAAACACAGGTGCAACCACGTCTTGACAATGTGGGCAGTGTATTCGGCATATACGATATGCCACAGAAAACCACTGCAGATATAGCACAGATGTGCAAACAGCTGAATATCCGCTATGCTGTGTTCTCCACACAGTTTGAAGGTGTGACAGACCAGCTGGAAAATTTTGAAACTGTATTTTCACAGGGAACTGTGAAGATTTACAAATTATATTAACGAGTGATGGAGGAAAACATGAGCAAATCACTTTATATTGTAGTTCCATGTTATAACGAACATGAAGTACTGCCAATTACAGCACCAATGTTCCTTGATAAAATCAACAGCCTTATTGAAAAAGGTCTGTGTAACGAAGATTCCAGAGTTCTGTTTGTAAATGACGGTTCCAAAGACAACACTTGGGAAATCATTCAGCAACTGGCAAACGACCATGAAAAAATCGTAGGTCTTACACTTACAAGAAACCGTGGTCACCAGAATGCACTGCTGGCAGGTCTTATGTGGGCAAAAGACCGTTGTGATGTAACTATCTCCATTGACTGCGATGGTCAGGATGACATCAATGCAATGGACGAAATGATGAAAAACTATTACGAAGGCTGTCACGTTGTTTATGGTGTACGTTCCAAACGTGAAACAGATACATTCTTCAAACGTGTAACAGCAGAAGGCTTCTACAAATTCATGCACATTATGGGCGCAGAAACAGTGTTTAACCACGCTGACTACCGCCTGATGAGTAAAGAGGCACTTAACGGTCTGGCACAGTTTAAAGAAGTAAACCTGTTCCTTCGCGGACAGGTGCCAATGGTAGGTTACAAGTCCACATCTGTTTACTATGAAAGATACGAAAGAATTGCTGGCGAAAGCCATTATCCTTTCTCAAAAATGCTGAACCTTGCCCTTAACGGCATTACCAGCCTGTCTGTAAAACCACTGCGTTATATTACAGGTATAGGTATTGCAATGGCTATTGTAAGCTTTGGTATTTTTGCATATGCTATTCTGGCAAAATTCTTTGGCGACACAGTTTCCGGTTGGACAAGTATGATTGCTGTTATGACACTTATCGGCGGTATCCAGCTGTTCTGCCTTGGCATCATCGGTGAATACATTGGCAAAATTTACTCTGAAGTAAAAGAAAGACCAAGATTTATCATCGAAAAAACAACAGAAGACGATAAAGAATAATTTTACACAAACAAAAGGCACTGCAATGCAGTGCCTTTGATTTTTTGCTAATAACAGCTTACCTGTGTAAGAAGGGTGGTTTGGATATTAGATAAATTGGGATTTATCGAACAGAATGTTTATTTTATTGTTTTATGCCAAAAACCTATACTGTCTTCTGTAATAAACCCAGCTGCGTTATAAAACTTTCTTCGCCAATCATAAGAATTAACGTAGCATTTTTCTATACTTTTTTCTTTGCATCTCTGCATAACCCCATGCATCATAGCAGTACCAATACCCTTGTGTCGGTATTTCTCTCTTGTGATGACTGGTTCGATATATGCCGTTCTTGTTTCTTTATCAACATAGACAAAACAATAAGAACAAACGTCGTTTTTTTCACAAGTGTTTTCATCCACCACAATGCATTCAAAACTATCTTGATACATCGATGAATCTTTGCGTGAGAAATAAGGATTCATTCCATTTCTGTAATCAGGCGCTTCAAGGTCTGGATGGAAACCCAAACTA
>JAZQYH010000092.1:0-60923 GCA_045633415.1 Oscillospiraceae bacterium
CAGTTTCCACCCTATGATTTTCACAGCACAGGCTGTTTCTGTGGCTGTGGGTCAGATTATCAGCTGTGGTGTAATCGGTCTGCTGCTGGTAAGAGTGATTGAAAACAACAAAAGACTGAAAGAACTGATAGAGAAATAAAAGAACGCCTCCCTTTAAAATGGAGGTTTTTTTGATTATTAGACAAATTGGGATTTGAGTAACAGATTAAAATATAAAGAAAGGCTTCTCCTCCCAGGAGAAGCTGTCACCGAAGGTGACTGATGAGGTCGAAAAACTATCATTCCGCGACCTCATCCACCGCAAGCGGTCCCCCTTCCCCTGTTATGAGAAGGCTTTCTTTCCTAATTCTGATTTGCTTATTTTACTTTAATCTCAATTCCCAATACACCATATTTTTCTATTTCTTCGGCACTGTAATAAGCAAGCATATCGTCAGGGTCAGCTATTTCATTATTGGTATACCCAATTGTTGTTTTATTGTGATTTTTATACAGTTCATTAAAGCTCTCATATCTGTACAAATTAATAACCACACATTCACATATTTCATTGGTTTCTGTATTAGTGAACTCTATAACATCATCAACAGATATGATTGAACGCTTTTCATCACACAATCTCATCTCTATAGTTTTCGTTCTGTTTTTAATTTTATTAAAAGGTTGGCCCTTGAGTTTCATTTTATGTATCATTTACTATCCCCTGTTACTGTTATTGTGCTCACTCACACCTCTTTGGCCAGAGATACTGTTTCTTCCAGATGGATAAATCCGTTTTTAAGATAAAAGCCAAGGGCTGGTACATCTATATCTGTCTGCAGATAAATCTGCACAAGGCCAATTTCCTTGATTGCCTTTTCAATACTTTTAAGGAAATATGTGCCTGTTCCCTGTCCCTGCATTTCTTTTCTTACACAGAATTCATCGATGCAGTATTCTGTGCCTGTATACCAGTGCTTGATTCTGCCCATGGATACAGCTACCAGCTGTTCCCTGTCAAACATACCGTATGTAAGGGAATTGCTCTGGCCCATAAGGTCGGTAAGATAACAGTCCAGCTGGGTTGCATCTGACCAATCGTCATACCAAGGGCTGGCAGTGAAAACCGCCAGAAACAGCTCTTTTACGGTTTCTTTATCCTCTATATTCAAATGTTTAAAAATAAAGTTATTCATATTTAATTCCTCTTAACTTGTTACATTTCCATAAAAAATATATTGTGATTCCAGATGTAGTACTTGTTGTACAGCATATTATCCCTTGCTTTGTTTTCGTCGCTTAACATGCTGGTGTAATAAACATTATCTACACCTGATATCTTTTGTGGTGCACCGGGATAGACAGTAAGTTCAGTAAAATTGGTTATTTTACCATTAGTAGCATTTACTGTATATGTTCTGCCATCAACTGAATGTAATGCGAATAGATTACCCAAATCCATTCTTGTCAAAAGCAATTCAAATACTGATGCAGGCTTGCCGTCAATAGTCCTTACCGTAAGCCATATATTGTGACGGATTGTATAATATGTTGACACATCATAATACAGTGTAAGTTTGGCATACCGCCTGTTTTTTGCCGGGTCTTGGATTTTTTCTATAATATAATCGCAATGCTGGCGGCTGTCAGCATCTTTTTCCAATGCTGTGATAAACCGTTCCTTTGTACCGTAATACTCAACATTATAACCATCAGCCCTGTGGTTTTCTACAGATGCCTTTTGTAAATCCTCTATAAAAATATGCTGTGTTTCTGGTTGTGGTGTATTTCTGATATCCATTACCAAAACCACTGCCAACATAACAATAAAATACCATAAAAAATGTGGAACTTTTTTCAAGTATTCTTTCAAGATTATCCCCCACTTTCTGCATGGTATCATTATAACATAAAAAGCAGATGAAAAATATCATCTGCTTTTAATATTTGTATTAAATTACTGTTTTTCAACAAGATTGAGGTACAGTTCGTCCAGCTGTTTCTGTTCGATTGTGTCTGGGCAGTTTGTCATCAGCTCGCTTGCATTCTGTACTTTAGGGAATGCGATAACGTCACGGATGGAGTCTGTTTTGTACATCAGCATACAAAGTCTGTCAAAGCCGTAAGCCATACCGCCGTGTGGTGGTGCGCCATATTTGTAAGCTTCAATCAGGAAGCCGAAGCTGTTCTGCATTCTTTCTTCTGTGAAGCCAAGGATTTTGAACATTCTCTGCTGGAGTTCTGGGTTGTTGATACGGATAGAACCGCCACCAAGTTCAACGCCGTTGAGAACCATGTCGTATGCTTTTGCACGGCATGCGCCTGGGTCTGTTTCCACTTTGTCAATGTCTTCGTCTTTTGGCATTGTGAATGGATGGTGAACTGCTACATAGCGCTGTTCTTCTTTATCATATTCAAACAGTGGGAAGTCTGTAACCCACAGGAAGTTGAACTGGTCTGGGTCGAAGAGTTCGTATTTTTTAGCAATAGCCAGACGCAGTGCGCCCAGTGCTGCATAAACTACGCTGTTTTCTTCGCTGGCAACAACAAGAATAACGTCGCCTGTTTCTGCGCCACATTTTTCGTGGAGAGCAGCAATTTCTTCAGCTGTAAGGAATTTTTCAAAGCTGGATGTTGTAGCGTCAGCTGTCATACGTGTGAATGCAAGACCTTTTGCACCATATGTTTTAGCTACTTCTGTCAGTTTGTCGATTTCTTTTCTTGTAAGTTTATCTGCCAGACCTTTAGCAACAATACATCTTACAGAACCGCCGTTTTCGATAGCGCCTTTGAACACTGCAAATTCTGTGTTTTTAACACATTCTGTCAGGTCACAGAGTTTCATATCAAAACGTGTATCTGGTTTGTCAGAGCCATAGAAATCCATAGCATCCTGATATGTCATACGAGGGAATGGTGTAGGAACGTCAACGCCCAGAACTTCTTTGAATGCTTTTTTGATAAAGCCTTCGTTCATTGTCTGGATATCTGTTTCGTCAACATAAGCCATTTCAACGTCAATCTGTGTAAATTCTGGCTGACGGTCAGCACGCAGGTCTTCGTCACGGAAGCAACGTGCAATCTGTACATATCTGTCAAAGTCAGACAGCATCAGCAGCTGTTTGTACAGCTGTGGAGACTGTGGCAGAGCAAAGAATTTGTTTGGATGAACACGGGAAGGAACAACATAGTCACGTGCGCCTTCTGGTGTGGATTTAACAAGGATAGGTGTTTCGATTTCTACGAAATCGTTTGCATCAAAGTAGTCACGAGCAATTTTTGCCAGTCTGTGACGGAGCAGCAGACCTTCGTGTACTGTGGAGCGACGCAGGTCAAGGTAACGGTATTTCAGACGGAGTTCGTCGTTTACGTTAACATTGTCTTTGATTTCAAAAGGAGTTGTGTCTGCTTTTGAAAGGAGTTTCATTTCTTTTACAAGAATTTCGATTTTACCTGTAGGGATGTTGTTGTTTGGGCTTTCACGGAGTGCAACCACACCTTTAGCCATTACAACATATTCTGTTCTGAGAAGCTTTGCTTTTTCGAAAGTTTCTCTTGGACATTCGTCATTGAAGTTCAGCTGGATGATACCTTTTGTGTCTCTAACGTCACAGAAGATAACTGCACCCAGGTCTCTGCTTTTTGCAATAAAACCAGCTACTACAACTTCCTGACCTACCATTTCTTCAGTCACGCGTGTAGAATAGTGGGTTCTGCGCATATTACCCATAAGTTCCATAGTAATTACCTCTTTATTTCAACTGTTCTCTGATTGATTTTGTAAGATCCAGAGTAATCTGTTCTTTTGTCAGCATATTTTTAGCCACTGCTGTTTTGTTTGCTACTTCATCGTCACCCAGAACAACTGTGTATTTTGCTTTGATTTTGTCAGCATATTTCATCTGTGCTTTGAGACTGCGGGCCATCAGGTCAGACTGTGCGCGCAGGCCTTCGCCTCTTGCTTTTTCAGCTAGTGTGAAAGCATATACTTTTGCTTCTTCACCGATGTTTGCAAAGAAGATTTCTGGCACTGTGTCATCGCCAAGAGAGATGCCTTCAGCTTCCAGTGTAAGCAGAAGTCTTTCAAGACCCATGCCGAAGCCTACAGCTGGCACATGGTTACCACCCAGTTCTTCAAACAGACCGTCGTAACGGCCACCGCCACATACTGTACCCTGTGAACCAATACCGTCGTATACAAATTCAAATACAGATTTTGTGTAGTAGTCAAGACCACGAACGATTTTTGTATTGATTGCATAGTCAACGCCCATTGCATCCAGAGTCTTTTTAAGACCTTCAAAGTGGTCGTGACATTCGTCACACAGATGTTCGATAACTACTGGTGCATTTTTAGCAATTGCAGAACATTTTTCTTCTTTACAGTCAAGCAGACGAAGTGGGTTCTTTTCAAAACGTGCTTTACAGTCTGCACACATGCCATCGATGTGCTGTGCAAAGTATTCTTTCAGTTTTTTGTGGTATTCAGGACGGCAGTTTGGACAACCGATAGAGTTGATGTTCAGTTTAACTGCTGTAAGACCAAGTTCTTTAAGGATTCTTGCGCCTGTTGCGATAACTTCAGCATCTGCAGTGTAGTCCTGTGCGCCAAAAAGTTCGATACCCAGCTGGTGGAATTCACGCAGACGACCAGCCTGTGGTTTTTCATATCTGAAACAGCTGAGAATATAGTATGCTTTAAGTGGAAGACCTTCGTTAAGGATACCTTTTTCCAGAATGGAACGAACAGCAGATGCTGTGCCTTCTGGACGCAGTGTGATACTGCGTTTACCCTTGTCTTCAAAAGTGTACATTTCTTTGTTTACAACGTCTGTTGTGTCGCCGATGCCACGCAGGAACAGTTCTGTATGTTCAAAAGTAGGTGTTCTGATTTCTTTGAAACCATACTGGTCTACGATTTCTCTTAATTTGTTTTCCAACAAAAGCCATTTATAGCTTTCGTATGGAGAAACATCCTGTGTGCCACGAGGGCCTGTAATTTTCTGTGCCATAATACTTCTCCCCTTTATAGAAACAAATGAGTTTCTATAAATAATTATTAATATTCATGCTATAAATTTTACCACAAAATACGGCTGTCCGTCAACAATATACAGTCAATTTGTTATTAAAATAACAATTATATTCTGCAATAAATCAAATTATTCCCACTGTTCTATTGATTGACAAGTTATGAATATAAGTATAAAATCTAATATACAATGTTACAGGGATTTTTATGACAATATTGAATAAACAAACTATAAAAAACACAAAAACAGACTACCAACAAAACCACATAGATGTGCTGGACGGAATAAGGGTTTTGACCATACTTACAATAGTGTGGTTTCACTTCTGGCAACAGTCCTGGCTGATGCCGATTATAGGTGATTTCAACATAGACTGGATACCACGAAACGGCGCTATACTTGTGGATATGATGATACTGTTGTCTGGTTTCTGCCTGTTTCTGCCATATGCAAGGCAGATGGTATACGGCAGTGCCACCACATCCGCAAAGGAATTTTATATAAAAAGAACAGCAAGGATTCTGCCGTCCTATTACCTTTGTGCCGCAATATGCTTTTTTTGTTTTGCATTGCCACTGAAAGAATACAGCAGTGTAAACTTTATGATAAAGGATATTCTGGCACGAACATTTTTTGTGTCCAATTTTTCTCTTGATACTCTCTTTGGCACAAAAATGAACGGTGCTTTATGGACTGTGTGCGTTGAGGTGCAGTTTTATCTGCTGTTTCCTTTTATTGCAAAGGCTTTCAGCAAAAAACCAGTGGTTACTTACATTGCCATGGCTTTGGTAAGCTTTATCAGCTGTGGGCTGATAAGCGAAAATGCTGCAAATATCAACGTGTGGCTGTACGCCCACAACAGCTTTACATACAGCTGTGTATTCGCAAATGGTATGCTGGGTGCTTGGCTGTATATAAAATTCACAAAGAATAAAAAGTTTGGCAGAATTACAGAGGCTCTGTCTGTCATACTGGTTCTGTCGGGGTTATATATCTACAAAGTGATGTGCCATTGCCGTATGGCAGCTGATGATATGTATAAATGGCAGGTAGACAACAGATATCTGCTGTCTGTAGTTTATCTGATGATTGTTTTTGGTGTGCTGATGGCCCAAAGGCTTTTTAATCCATTGCTGGGAAACAAGGCTATGAAATTTTTTGCAGGCATATCCTACAACCTGTATATCTGGCACCAGTATATTTCTGTGAAACTGAAAGAATTCAGAATTCCATACTGGGAAGGCGATGTAGCCCCAAACCAGTTGGGAGACAAGCCGTGGATGTGGAAATATCTGATTTTATGTATAGTGGCTTCTTTTGCAGTGGCGATTTTTATGACATATTTTGTTGAAAAGCCAGCCGCAAGATATATTTTGAACAAGGTGAAAAAATGAACAGTTTTATAATTAAAGATAAAAGTTTTTATCAGAAAATGATGGCTATAGCCATACCTATGGCACTGCAGAACATTATAAACGTGGCTGTAGGTCTGCTGGATACCATTATGCTGGGTCAGCTGGGCGAAGTAGCTATGAGCGCTTCCAGTCTGGGTGGTCAGTTTGGCTTTATGTTTATGATTATCAACATGGGGGTGACAGCAGGTTCTGCTGTTCTTACCAGCCAGTACTGGGGACGTGGCGATATACCATCAATCAAAAAGGCTGTAAGCATTACATACAAAATTACCACCAGCATTTCCCTTCTGTTTATGACACTGGCACTGCTGTTTTCTGAATTTATCCTGAGCATATATACCAATGACCCTGATGTTATTTTCTATGGGGCACAGTATCTGAAAGTAATTTCATTTACCTATGTATTAAGTGGTATTACAATGAGCACTTTCAACATGCTGAGAACAGTAGGAACTGTAAAAATTTCGCTGTTTGTTTACTGTGTATCCTTCTTTGTAAATGTATTCTTTAACTATGGTCTGATTTTTGGTAAATTCGGTATGCCAGAACTTGGTGTAGTAGGTGCCGCCGCCGCAACTGTTATAGCAAGATTTGTGGAAACAGTTATTGTAGTGGTTTACCTGCTGAAATACGACCAGAAAATCAGATTCAGATTAAGCGACCTTAAATACAAAACCGACAAGGTTGTACTGGGTATCTATATAAAATATGGTCTGCCTGTTCTTTGCAACGAAGTGCTGTGGAGTCTTGGCAGTAGTATGCTGTCTGTAATTATGGGCCATATGGGTAAAGAATTTGTAGCGGCAAACAGTATATGCAGTATTATGATGCAGTGTATCACAGTAGGTACACACGGTATAAATGCGGCGGCCGCTGTTATGGCGGGCAACACAATCGGTGAAGGCAAATACCAGCTGGCCAAAAAACAGGCTCTTACAATGTTTGTAATGAGTATAGGTATAGGTGTTGTTTCCTGTTTTATCACTCTTATTCTGAGGAAACCGCTGGTAAGTTTCTACAACATCACCGTGGAAACACAGACTATTGCCCTGGAAATGCTGGGTGCTATGGCACTGTCAAATATCTTCCATGCTGTAGCAAGTATAAATATGTTCGGCACACTTCGTGGTGGCGGTGACTCCAAATTTGTGGCTGTTACCGACGTGGGCAGTATGTGGCTGTTGTCTGTGCCACTGGGCTGGCTGACAGGTCTTGTACTGCACCGGCCTGCCGGAGTGGTATTCCTCTGTCTTAAAGCAAACACCATTTTCGAATGTTTTGCATCAGCTTTCAGAATTCTGTCCGGCAAATGGGTAAAAGACGTAACCAGAACTGAAAATGAAATATCACAAAATACATAAAAAAATTAGCCAGAGCAACTATACTGCTCTGGCTTTTATAATACAAGTTTAACTTTACATATTGCAAAACCAACTTGGTGGTTAAAAACTGTTTTTGGTGCTATTATTTAATCAGAAGATATCTTTTAATAAACCAATATGAGAAAGGAAATTACAATGAATTTTGGAATCAACCTTAAAAGAAAAAGAGTTGAAAAGGGCTATACACAGGAACAGTTCAGCGAATTGTTGGGTGTAAGCAGACAGGCTGTTTCCCTGTGGGAGTCTGACAGCGGATACCCAGAGGTAGAAAAACTGTTGGAAATAGCCAAAATACTGGATGTTTCTCTGGACTGGTTATTTTTTGACAGTCAGGACAACAGAATTAAAACTGTATCCTCTGACGGCAAGATAACAATTCATTCACCAACAGAAAATGTTATCGCCAGATGCAGCAAAGTGGCATCAACACAGAAATTCAAAGGTAAAGAAAACGAGCCTTCATACGCTTTATTTGCCGCAGGTGACATCCGTGAATTTATGAGTGGTGAAAAGAGGACAATAATTGGCTGGTATAAAAATAAAGAGGATATAGCAAAAGAGACAGAAGAAATATTCAGAGCCATTTCTGACAATCAGAACAGTTACACCTTGAAATATGCAGTTGCTATAAAACAAAAAGGCCTGAAACTGGAAATAGAAGAATAAAAAAAATCCCCTGTATATACAGGGGACTTATATTTTTATCTCATATTTTTTGGGTTAACGATATTGCGCCAGTCAAGGTCGCCACGTTCCAGACCGTGAATCAGCACTTCAGCTGTAGCGATGTTTGTAGCAACTGGGATGTTGTTTTCATCACACAGACGAAGCAGGTTCTGTGCATTTGGTTCACTGCTTTTTGCTGTAACAGGGTCACGGAAGAAAAGTAACATATCGATTTCGTTATACTGCAGACGTGCGGCAATCTGCTGGTCGCCACCCTGTGCGCCTGCATAGAATCTGTGTACTTTAAGACCTGTAGCTTCTGCTACCATTTTGCCTGTAACGCCTGTGGCGAGCAGGTTGTGTTTTGCAAGGATACCGCTGTAAGCGATACAGAACTGTACCATAAGTTCTTTCTTTTTGTCATGAGCAATAAGAGCAATATTCATTTTACAACCCTCCAACTTATATGATAATCTGAATTTCTTTACCTGTGATTCTTTCTGAAATTGCGCTGAAAATAAGCTTTTCCTCACTGCCAGCAATTAACTGACTGCCGTTGATAGCATTTACTGCTATCTGTTTCGACATCGGGATAACCCCCAGAAGCTGTGCACACACACCATCAATTACTGCGTCAAGGTCGTCAAAACCTGAATACTTGAAGGTCTGTGAGGAAAATTTATTGATAATCAGTCTGATGTCTTTCACACCGTTTTTGAACAGTTCATCTGATACCAGTCTGCCGTCACGGACAGAAATAATATCAGGTGTTGCAACAATTATACCTGTTACTGCTGATTTGCAGGCTGCATAGAAAGCCCGACCGACACCAGCCGCTGTATCGATGATGATATAGTCAAAATCATTATACAGGCTGTCAGTAATCTGTCTGAAATTTGAAAAATCAGTGTCAGAGCTTTTGTATGGTGCGGCAATAACAGAAAGGTTTGCTGTATACGGGCTGGCGGACATAGCCTTGTAGGCATCACATCTGCCCCGCAATACATCACCTATGTCAAATACGGCAGTTTGTTCAATACCAGAAATAACATCTATACTGCGTAGTCCGGCATCCAACTCTATGAGAAGAGTTTTATTGTTTTTCAATGCCAGCTCGGTGGCAAGGTATGTGGCAACAGTGCTTTTGCCTGTGCCGCCTTTGCCAGAAGCTATCATAAGGACTGTAGCCATAATGCCTCCGGAAATAAACAGATAATTTACCAAAAATGGTAACTTTAAATACAATAATGTGCACAGGGCACATTATCACATAGAAGATTATACCACAAATGATATAAATATACAATAACTTTAATATATCGTCAGCAATCTTTAAGCTTTGCACAATTTTGACATGGTACAATTGTGCATACTGTGTAAAGGTTAAATCATCTTTATCCTCTGGATGCTTTTATTTCATAATAAGCAAGGAAAGCATCTCTTACACCCATGGCAAGGTTGTAACCATTACCACCCTTTTCGGCAATAATTGCAATGGCAATTTCAGGTTTTTCTACAGGGCCATACGCCATGATTGTAGCATTATACAAATCACCTGCTACCTGTGCAGTACCAGTTTTACTTGCAATTGTGTATGGCAGGTCCTGCAGATAAATTTTGGCATTACCTTCCGTGGAAGCCATAACCATACCTTTTTCAGCTATATCAAAAGCATTGTTTGTGTTAGGTGTCTCAGAAAGTACTGTCAAAGGTGTTTTGTAAACAACCTCTGAATTATCATAGCTTACAATACTGTCCACAATGTGTGTGGCATATCTTACGCCACGGTTTGCCACTGTGTTTGCATATGTTGCCAGCTGAACAGCAGTAATGGCTGTATCCAGCTGACCAATGGAAGCCTGAATAACGTTACCAGCCTGCCAGGTGCCGCCAAGGGATTCTGTAAATTCAGGGTTTGAAAGACGTCCAACCTGTTCAGATATTTCCAGACCTGTAAGAACACCAAGCCCCATATTCTGTGCTGATTCGTTTATTCTGTCAATACCCATACGGCGACCCAAATCATAGAAGAAACAGTTGCAACTAACTTTAAGCGCCTGTTTTACATTAATAGTACCGTGGGCTGTGTTATTGGCACAGCTAGGCAGTGCCCCGCCCCACTGGGCTACAGTATAGTAATCGTATACACCACGGCAGGTGTATGTGAAGTTTTCATCGATAAAACCGCTCTGTAATGCTGCTACAGCCATATTTACCTTAAAAACAGAACCAGGTCTGTACAGCCCCTGTGTAGCACGGTTGAACAGAGGTGTATTTACGTCCTGTGAATATTCTGTATAGTTGCTGTTATAGTAGTTCAAATCATAGCTTGGGTAGTTGCTGATTGCCAGAATACCGCCTGTTTTAACATCAATAACAACCATTGTTGCCCCTGTACATTCTTTACCCCAGCCAGCCTGACGGGACTGCAGCATTTCTACCTGCGCTTTCAGAATATCGTTTACCCTTGACTGGAACTCGGCATCAATTGTCAGCCTTACACTGTCACCAGGCTGTGGCTGAACCATTGTTTCAAAGTCTGTTACTTCGCCATACATATTTTTTTCAATCTGTACAACGCCATTGTCACCTTTGAGATAGCTTTCGTATGCTCGCTCGAGACCAGATTTACCCAGAATATCATTGAGACCATACCCCTGTGACTTCATCCGCTGGTATTCTTCTGCATAGATAGGACCAACTGTACCAAGGATATGTGGCAACAGAGTGCCGTTTTCGTAATATCTTTTACTGCTTTCTGTAATTTCAATACCTGTAAGCTCTCTGGAAAGCTCCTGAATGATTGTAGCTGTGTGTACTGAAACATCCTTTGCCACATCAAAAGGATATGAGGCAGAATAGCCTTCTCTTTCCATTGTATAGCGGATACCTGCAATTGTGCGCAGATATTCAGCAGGTACTTCTTCCAGTTTGTAACGTTCTGTCAGTTTTGCCAGAACATCCTGCTCTGTTGCATAGATGGCAACACCTGCCACATCTTCACGCAGACGGGTAAGTTCCGCTGTTTTTTCTGACTGGAAGCTGTATGGATATTCTTTTCCCATAGGGAGAATATCATTGATTGTTTCTCCCTGCTGCCAAAGAATTTCTACAACCTGTACCAGTCTTTCGTTAAGTTTATCTGAGGGCATATACGCCTTGTTTACAGTTACATCAAAAACAACCTGATTGCCAGCCAATGGTACACCGTTTATGTCAGTAATATCACCACGGGCGGCATTAACTGTCTGGTTAATTCTTGTTGTAGCATTGGATTTGGAGTAATAGTACTCCCCATCAATAATCTGGTACTGAACCAGTTTAATGGTAAATGCCAGAAATATACCGGCAACTATAATAGCCAGTACATTTAATCTTTGTTCCAAAACCTTTTTCATAGCAGTTACCTCGCATCAAAACGCAAAAAACGTCCGTTGATATATTCTATGAAAAAATAAAATGGTGTGCTGAAAGCTGAACTGTACAGGCTGATTAACAGCACATTTTTAATATAGTACAGCATTTTGCCTGTGTAGTCTCCTAACATAAATGAAAAGAAAAAGTCCAGTGACAGCATTACAACCATTGCGAAAAGAGTGTAGAAAAATATATTTCTGAGGTTTGGTTTAAAGAAAAACTTAACTGCCAGCAATGCCATAAAGCAAAGTGCCAACAAAAGTATGGAATAAATGCCCACAATTCTGCCACAGGACAGGTCTGTAAGCAAACCACCTGCTATGTATACTATTCCAGCCTGCCAGGATTCATCTGTCATAGCAAGAACTATGCAAAAAGGCAGAATAAACACTGGTTTAATGCCAAAAACTGACAGAAAACCCGGTGTGGACTGCAGAATATACAGTATAAAAACTGCAAATACAAAAATAGAATATTTTGCAATCTGCTTAAATAAAATCTTTCTTCTATCCATTAAAAATCCTTATAATCAAGTGAAATCTGTAATAACAAATACCATTTTTACAGCTGTGATATCAGCGGCTGGTTTTACAGTAGCGTAGCAGGAGTTGCCGGATGCTTCTATTTCCACAGTTTCAACAGTGCCGATAATCAAATCTTTTGGGAAGATTGCACCATAGCCTGTTGTGCTTACAATATCACCCTGTTTAACTTTTGTTGTTTTAGGCAGGTAGTTCATCACGCATACATCGCCAGCTGAAAGGTCGTAGCTGCCTGAAACAATGCCGATATCCCTTTCACCGCCTGCGATTGAACCAACACTTACAGATGGGCTGAGAATTGTGGAAACTTTTGCAAAGTTTGGACCTGTTTCCACCACAACACCTACAACACCTTCTGCAGAGATAACAACATCGTTTACTTCGATGCCGTGTTCATCGCCTTTATCTATTGTGAATGAATAAAATTTATCCATACCATCACGACCGATTACACTGGCAGCCAGTGTTTCATACTGTGTGGTATCTTCAACTATATTCAACAGCTTTTCATATTCCTTGTTTTCAAGAGCCATACGGTCATAGTTCACCTGTTTTGAACGCATGATTGCCAGCTCTTTTTTCAGTTTTTCGTTTTCTTCAATAATACTGTTGATATAGAGATTTCTGTCTGTCCAAGCGTCAAACCGGTTGCCTGCGGAAGATGTAACCTTCTGCAATGGCACAGCTATTGCCCCCATTATCTTCTGTGGCAGGACAGCTATCTGACCAGTGTATGCAGCATATGCCATTACACCTGATAAAACCAGCAGTACAATCAGAAGACCTTTTGTAATTTTGGACTGGATGTTCACAGTGATTCTCCTTTTTCCAATAAAATATTAAAAAATTTGCAAGCCCATCAGACAACGAGCTTGCAAAGTAAGTTGTAAACTAAATAGTTCTGTTGTTTTCCTGAAGCACGTCTTTAAGTGTATCCATGTGATCAAGAACATAACCTGTACCATTTGCAACGCAGTCCAGTGGATTTTCAGCCACATAAACATCAATGCCTGTTTCAGCACAGATAAGTTTGTCAAGGCCACGCAGGAGAGCACCGCCACCTGTAAGTGTGATACCTCTGTCGATGATATCAGCAGCAAGTTCTGGTGGTGTTCTTTCCAGTGTTTCTTTTACAGCTTCGATAATTTTTTCAAGGCTTTCACGAAGAGCTTCTCTTACATCTTCAGAAGAGATGATTGCATTTTTTGGCAGACCGCTGATAAGGTTACGGCCTTTAACTTCCAGTGTAAGTTCTTCGTCCAGTTTGTAAGCTGTACCAACTTCAATTTTAATTCTTTCTGCTGAACGTTCACCGATAAGCAGGTTGAATTTTCTTTTGATGTAAGCGATGATAGCCTGGTCAAATTCGTCACCGCCTGTTCTTACGCTACGGGATGCAACGATACCGTTCAGTGAGATAACTGCAACTTCAGATGTACCGCCACCAATGTCTACAACCATGCTGCCTGCTGGTTCCTGTACTGGAAGACCTGCACCGATAGCTGCTGCCATTGGTTCTTCGATAATCATAACGTTGCCAGCGCCAGCATTCATAGATGCTTCTCTTACAGCACGTCTTTCAACTTCTGTAACGCCTGATGGAATACAGATAACTACTGTTGGTTTGAACATCAGGGATGGGCCACAAGCTTTTTTGATAAAAATTCTCAGCATAGCTGCTGTAACATCAAAGTCTGCAATAACACCGTCTTTAAGTGGTCTTACAACCATGATTGAACCAGGTGTTTTACCGATAACGTCTTTAGCTTCGTTACCTACAAATTTTACTGTATCGTTTTTTGTATCAACTGCAACCACGCTAGGTTCACGCATGATTACGCCTTTACCTTTCATAAATACCAGTGTATTGGCAGTACCAAGGTCGATACCGATACTTTTGTTGAATCCAAACATATTTTTCTCCTTAATTCACCATCATATATATAATTAAATACTTAATAATATGCTATTAATTTGCCAAATTATTTTAACATACATTATGATAAAAAATCAATTGTTTTTTTGTCACTTTCGCCAAATTTCACAATATGTTCAAAAAAATTAATAATTTCTTAAGTTTTTTCTTCGGAAGACCTACAACATTGTAGTAATCTCCCTCAATGCGGCTGATATATTTACCCATAAATCCCTGTATCCGATATCCGCCCCGTTTATCATATGGTTCATCAGTGTCAACATATTCCTGTATAACATCCTGTGGTACTGTTTCAAAATAAACAGCTGTGTCATCACAGAATGTGTATATTTTACCATCTTTATAAACACTTACAGCAGAGTAAACATGATGTGATTTGTCTGAAAGTGAAGAAATCATATTCACAGCATCTTCCCTGTCTGTAGGTTTTTCCAGCACTTTGCCATCAAGGTCCACCACTGTGTCGCTGGCGATAACCACCATACCTTTTTCTCGGATATGATTTACTGCCGCAATGCATTTGTCTTTAGAAAGACGAATGGTCTTTTCCTTTGGTGAAAGCTGTGGATATTCTTTTTCCACTGTATTCGGAGATACCTGTCTGAAATCTGAGAGAATTTCTGACAAAATCTCTTTTCTTCTAGGGGAAGTAGATGCAAGATAAACTGCCATAATTACCTCGTTCTGTTATAGATAAACATAGCTATGGACAGGGTGATAATCTGTGCCATAGAAACAGACATTGAAAAACCAAATGTGATTTTTACAATAATCAAATCAAGCACAGCTGGATTTGCCGCTGATAAACCGATAGTTTTTGTATAGCCCAGCCATGCAAGTGCAGGAATACCCGACAGAAAACTTGCCAACAATCCACCTGTCAGAATGCCTGCCAGCAGATAAAATAAAAACAAAAAAGTTCTTTTCATAGTATAACCTCAAAAACATTATGGCAGACAGGAATCTCCTTGTCTGCCACAGTAAAATAAATCAGAGAGAAGCCTTGTAGTAAAGACCTCTTGTAAAATCACTGCCCAGTGCATCACCATTGATAAAACGGTTGATTATTTTTTCAACACTGGCTCTATTTTCAACAGTAAAGTTCAAAGAAACATAGTCAGCATTAATTTCATTCTGTTTGTCACCGATGTACAGTGGAACAGGATTGAATATCTCTCTGTAGCCAGCAATCTTGCCATGGCACAGCAGTGGAAGCTTCATACCTTTTCTGTCTGTAAGGAAGCCTTTGCCGTTACATTCAGCACAGGTTTTTACATTGTGCATCGGACAGGCTTTAACAAGCATTACAGGAATATGACCATAACCGATAACTGTAGTTTTAACGTCCTGTGTAATTCTGCCTATCTGTTCCAGAGTGATTTCAGGGCTGATGGTTATTGTATCAACACCCAGCTGTTTATATTCCATAGCAGCCAGACTGTTGGAAATATTCAGTGTGAAGGAAGAGAAGATTTCACAGCCCTGTACCAATGGAATATGGCCGATGTTCTGAACGCTGAAGCGTGTAAAGCCACTCGCCTTTGCACCATTAACCTGCGCCTGTATTTTCTCTTCCTTACCGAATATATCACGGGATAATTCAAGAATTACTTTATTTTTTATAGCATCAGGAATGCTGTCTGCATATTCTATAGGCAGAGTAACATACTTGAACAGGTGGCATTTATCCATAGGAATCTGGTCAGGATTCTCAAATCTTGCAACCAGTTCAGGAGCAGTAAAACGATGTTTTACTGCTGGAATTTCGTACTCTTCCACCTTGTGTGGTATTACAGTTTCTCTCTGTGCCAGCAGAATTTCTGCCAGGGCACGTCTTGCAGCATTGATACCTGAAAGTGGCATATACTTGCCTTCAATCAGGTCACATTCAAGATTTTCAAGATAGAATGGTGTGCCGCCAAGTTTTTCCAAAGCAGCTTTCAAAGGTGCAGAAAAGTCTTTTTCTGTGTCCTGAAGCTGTGATTCTATTGTCTGTGAGAATGTATTTGTACCATCTGAAATTGCGAGAACACTTTCATTTTCACCCATGGTGAATTTAAAGGAAACTGGCACATACTGTCCTTCCCTGCGATACAACGCACGAAGCTTTGGCAAGGTTTCCTTTGTTTTCTGGCTGTCTTCTTTTGTGCGAACGCCAAATGCATTTTTGTCCAATTTGTTTTCAAGGAAGCCGTTTGTAAAACCAGAACGGCTGAAAGTGTCAGCCAGAAGCTGTTTGTCAAATGGCTGATTGTTCAGTGCTTTTTTAGCATTGTCCACTGCGGCCGCCACATATTCAGGTGTCCTCAGTCTGCCTTCGATTTTAACACACTTAACACCCATCTTTTCAATGGCTGGCAGCATTTCCATAGCACACAGGTCTTTAAGGCTTAAATGGTTGTCTTCCATATCGCCTCTTGCAGACATAGGCAGTCGGCAAGTACCTGCACATCTGCCACGGTTGCCACTGCGGCCACCAAGGAATGCAGATGCATAGCACTGACCGGAAAGAGACATACACAGAGCACCATGGACAAAAATTTCTGTTTCAATGCCACAGTTTTTTGTGATATGCTCCACCTGACTGAGTGTACATTCCCTTGCAAGAATTACACGGCTATAACCCATTTCTTTCAGCTTGATGGCACCTGCAAGATTGTGCACTGCCATCTGTGTGGAACCGTGAAGGTCAATTGTAGGTGCCACACTTTTGATTATTTTTGCTGCAGCAAGGTCCTGCGCAATAATTGCATCAACACCACATGCCGCAACCTGTTTAACTGTTTCTTTGAATTCTTCCAGTTCCCTGTCATAAAGGATTGTGTTCAGTGTTACATTAACCTTGACATTTCTTGCATGACAGAAACCAACAGCTTTTTTCAGTTCTTCAAAGCTGAAGTTTGCGGCGGATGCTCTGGCATTAAAGCTCTGAACGCCAAGATATACAGCATTTGCACCACTGTAAACTGCGGCAATAAGGTTTTCCATATTACCGGCTGGCGCCAATATTTCCACGTTATTAATCATTATTACCTCTTTGGTTTTTGAGATACTGAATGTCTATTTTAAGTTTTTCAAGTTCAAGTTTAACTTTTTCAGCTTCCATACGTGCGCTGTTTGCATCTTCCAGATACTGACGCACCTGTTTGCGCATGTTGTCTGCACTGCTGTCTGATTTATCCAGCTTGTCCAGATATGTAAGTGCACAGATTACAGCAGCTGCTGTAACAGATGCAGATGGGCTTCTTTCCAGAATCTGCTTCATATCTGTGTCCAGTGTGTTTGCCAGTTCCAGCACATGTTCTTCGCTGTCGGCAGAATTTATTACGTAGCTTGTACCTGCAATATTCAGTTTAATTTTATTGAAAGCCATAGCTATACCCCCGTTAAAATATTATCAAAATATATTTTATCATAAATTTATCCATATTAATAATACTATATATCATATTTTTAAGCAACAAATTTATATAAATTTTTACATTTTTTAGTTGATAAATTGTTAACGTAGTATTATAATATACCTTGTGTGACTATACCTATATATAATAAGTCATTAACATAGATATTAATTATCTATTTAATTATAAGAAAGGAACTTTAACAACATGCTTAACATTACTGCGAAAGAATTCGAGCAGATGATTAAAGATACTCTGCTGCATGAATTCTCAACAGATATTAAGGCTGCTTCTTACGAAGATATTTACAAAGCTGCAGCTTTTAATGTTCGCAAAATTATGAGTGCCAGACAGAAAGAGTTTATGGCAAAAGCAAACGGTCAGGGTGCAAAACAGATTTACTATCTCTGTATCGAATTCCTGATGGGCCGCAGCCTTAAAACTAACCTGTTTAACCTGGGTCTTAACGAAGTTGCTTCCAAAGCTTTCAAAAATCTTGGCATTAACGAAGAAATCATCTACGAATGTGAACCAGACGCAGGTCTGGGTAACGGTGGTCTTGGCCGCCTGGCAGCTTGCTACATGGATGGTATTGCTGCAGACAGCTATGCAGGTGGCGGTTACTCCATTCTGTACGAATATGGTATCTTCAAACAGAAAATTATCAACGGTTGGCAGCACGAAATGCCAGACAACTGGCTGCCAGGCGGTCAGGTTTGGCTGAAAGCTCACCCAAGCCAGGCTATCGAAGTAAGATTCGGCGGTCACGTTGAAGACAAGTGGTTTGATAACTATCACCACACAATCCACAAAGACTACACAAGCGTTATGGCTGTACCACACGATATGTATGTATCAGGTTACGGCTCTGAAGGCGTTTCCAAACTGAGACTGTGGCAGGCAAAGAGCCCTACAATCGATATGGAAAGCTTTAACAGAGGTGACTACCTGGCTGCTATCAAATCCGGCAGTGACGCAGAACTTATCTCTAAAGTTCTCTACCCTAACGACAACCATCTGGAAGGCAAGATCCTGCGTCTGAAACAGCAGTACTTCCTGTGCTGTGCTTCTATCAACGATATCGTTAACAAGCACATGGCTAAATATGGTTCTCTGGACAATCTGGCTGACAAAGTAGCTATCCACATCAACGATACTCATCCAACACTGGCTATCCCAGAACTGATGAGAGTTCTGCTTGACGACTGTGGCTTCAGCTGGGACAAATCCTTTGAAATCGTTAAAAACACATTCGCTTACACAAACCACACTGTTCTTCCAGAAGCTCTGGAAAAATGGAATTCTGGTATGTTCAAAGAAGTTCTGCCAAGAATTTACGAAATTCTGGAAGAAATGAACAGACGTGCAAGAGCTGAAATGTTTGAAGTATTCCCTGGTGACCATGGTAAAGTAGACTACATGAGCCTTATCGCTAACGGCGAAGTAAGAACAGCAAATATCTGTTGCTATGTATGTCACTCTATCAACGGTGTATCTGCACTACACAGTGAAATCATCAAAGAAACAGTATTCAATGATTTCTACCTGTTCACACCAGAAAAATTCAAAAATGTAACAAATGGTATTGCATACCGCCGCTGGCTGCTGCAGTCTAACCCACGTCTGTGCAAACTGCTGGACGAAAAAATCGGTGATGGCTACAAACGTGATGCATTCCAGCTGAAAAAACTGGAAGCATTTGCTGATGACGATGCAACACTGCAGGCTATCCTTGATATCAAACACGCAAACAAAGTAGAATTTGCAAAACATATCAAAGGCCTGACTGGCGAAGTTATCAACCCAGACTCTATCTTTGACGTACAGGTAAAACGTCTGCACGAATACAAACGTCAGCACCTGAACGCTCTGAACATCATCGCTGAATATCTGTACATCAAACAGAACCCAGATGCACCATTTACACCAAAAACATACATCTTTGGTGCTAAAGCTGCTTCCGGTTACTACATGGCAAAACAGATTATCAGACTGATTCACTCTATCAAACACATGGTAGAAAACGACCCAGCTACAAAAGGTAAACTGAGCATTATCTACCTTGAAAACTACTCTGTATCCACATCTGAAAGACTGATGCCTGCTTCTGAAGTAAGCCAGCAGATTTCCATGGCTGGTAAAGAAGCATCCGGTACAGGTAATATGAAGTTTATGATTAACGGTGCTGTAACAATGGGTACTTACGATGGTGCTAACATCGAAATCAAACAGAGCTGTGGCACTGAAAACTTCATCCAGTTTGGTATGCTGCCAGAAGAAACAAAAGCACTTTCACAGGAAGGCTACAATCCTAAGAAATACATTGCAAGAAGCAAAGTTCTGCAGGATGTACTGGCTGTTCTGGAACGTGGCATTGACGGCAACTACTTCAACGAAATCGTTGACAACCTTTTCAACAGCGACCCATTCATGGTATGTGCAGACTTTGATTCATACCACAATGCACAGCTGGAACTGCAGAGAATCTATGCAAACAAAAAACGTTGGGCAAAAATGAGCCTGATGAACATTGCAAACGCTGGCATGTTCTCAGCAGACAGAGCTATCGAAGATTACGCTCAGAACATTTGGCACCTCCAGAAAGTAAAATAATCCTATGTACTATTTCAACAGCAGAAATACTTTTTTCAAACAACCTTTTGGTGCAGTAAAAGAAGCAACCACTGTGACTTTTACTGTAACAAGTGATAATGAAACAACTGCCCCTGTCCTTTGCATCGCAAAGGAAGGGGGCCGTGAAATGCGTGTTCTTATGGACACACACCATGCCGAAAATGGCACAATTATATTTACTGCCGACTATACTTTCGACAAATTAGGATTGTATTTTTACTGTTTTAAATTTGACAGCGGTAAATACGGTATATATAATGCCGGCAAAGGTGAAGGCTACACAACTGACCGTGGCCCATGGTTTATGCAGACTGTTTACGCCAAAAACTTCTCTACTCCAGATAAGTTCAAAGGCGGCATTCTGTACCAGATTTTCCCGGACAGATTTTACGAAAGTAAAGAAAAAGAGCATCTTGCCTTTCCAGACAGAGTGTACCGCAAAGACAAAGACGGACTGCCTTTCTTCAAATGGGGCGAAGGTGAAACCCAGCGGATTAATACCGACTATTATGGCGGTGACCTGCAGGGTATCATCAAAAAGCTGGACTATCTGAAAGGTCTTGGTGTTACATGCATCTATCTTAACCCTATCTTTGAAGCACACGCAAACCATCGCTATAATACTGCCGACTACATGAAGGTTGACCCTGACCTTGGCACTATGGAAGATTTTACCCAGATGTGTTCCGAGGCTCATAACCGTGGTATCAGCATTATTCTGGATGGTGTTTTCAGCCATACAGGCAGCGACAGTGTGTATTTCAACAGAGAAGGCAGATATGGCACAGGTGGCGCTTACCACGACCCTGAAAGCCCATATCGCCCATGGTTTGATTTTGACAAACGATACGACCACGGCTACCGCAGCTGGTGGGGCTTCCCTACTCTGCCTGACGTGGACGAACTGAACAAAGATTATCTGAACTATATCTGTGGCAAAAACGGCGTAATCAACTACTGGCTGAAAAGCGGTGCAGACGGTTTCCGTCTGGACGTAGCTGACGAACTGCCAGACGAATTTATCGAAAAAGTGCGCCGTGCACTGAAACAATGTGGTAAAAACAAACTGCTGATAGGCGAAGTCTGGGAAGATGCTGTAACTAAAATCAGTTACAACAAAAGACGCTCTTACCTGCTGGGTAAAGGGCTGGACAGCACAATGAACTATCCGTTCAGAGTGGCTGTGCTGGACTTTATCAAAAACGGTAATGGTGAAAAATTCTGTGAAAGCATTTTCTCTATCTACGAAAACTATCCAAAAGAAGCGCTGGACAATGCGTGGAACTTTATTTCTACACACGATACTCCACGAGGTATCACTTATCTGATGGGTGAAAACCCAGAAAGCAGTGACAGACTGTGGCAGAGTATGCAGAAAGTAGAAGGCGATGACTACAAAACAGCCTCTAAAATGCTGGTTTGTGCTTATGCACTGATGTTTGGTCTGCCAGGTGTACCTTGCATCTACTACGGTGATGAAATAGGTATGCAGGGCTATCGTGACCCATTCAACCGTGGATACTACAATTGGCAGCAGCAGGATGAATACATTCTGAAAAACATCAAATGGCTGGCCAATTTCAGAAAAAGTCATCACGAATACCGTGAAGGCGGACTGTTCTTTATACATGTTTCTCACAACGCAGTGGCTTATGTGCGCTACGAAAATGAGGACGAGGTGCTGACAGCTGTAAACAGAGGCAACGGACCAGAAACATTCTATTACAAAGGTAAAGAATACACCATCCCTGCACTGAATTACATCAATGCTGTAATTTAATAAAATATTAAAGCGGACAGAGAAATCTGCCCGCTTTTTTGTTTAATATTCTTTGTAATGACAACCCCTCCACCATCTTCGACAGCCCCCCTCCCCTACAAGCATGGGGGTCTTTTTTATTTAGTTGATAGTCGTTGATGATGCACCGTTGCCGTGGACAAGGGTTGTTATCTGTGTCCAGGTGTTGCAACCGCATACACCATCACGTGCCAGACCATAATCACCTTGGAAATTATACACTGCCCTTTCGGTAGCGCCGCCAAAAATGCCGTCCAGCCCTGCTGTTGAATAGCCAAGAGTATTGAGGCAGTCCTGCAAAATAAGGACGTATACCCCTTTACTGCCCCTGTACAGTGTATTGTAGCCAGATGTTCCGCCACAGGCTCCCCTGCCGTAACGACGGTCAAAATGCACCCATGTAGGTGTCATGCTCAATGGCTCCACATAGCCCCACACACCCAGATTGCTGGCTATTGTGTGTATTCTGGTGCGCTGTGCCTGTGTAAGTGACTGCCCTACATCAAAGGACACCCCAGCATAATGCTGGCTGGTTCTGCCGTGTCCCCCTTCCCATATTCTTTTGAATGCATAGCGGAATGGTATGGGAGAATTATAACTCTGGCGGGTAGCATTCCAGCTTTCCATTGCCTGTCTGGTTGTCCACAGTGTAGGGCTGTTTGAGGAGCCACGGAACTCCCTTACCCTCATGGTGTTGTTCCACACATAAGGCATAGACTCGTTTTCACCGCGCCAGAAGGTTTCCATATTGCCTGTGCTTGTATTATAAACAAGGATTTTTGCCATAATATCACCTTTCATTTTTATTTGCCCAAAAGGGCTTAAAACATGATATTCAGCATAAGAATAAACTGTGAAAGTCCTTTATATATACTATTATATGTATAGATTTCGTCATTGTTGTTAATTAATTAACAACAATGCACAAATATTATGCGCCTTTTTGTGATGTATAACAAAAATACAATAATTCCTTGAATTTATTGTACACTTTGTATATAATATAGACATATCAAATTGATATTTAATTAACAAGTAAAATAAAACATATATGATAAAAGGAGATTTATTACTATGAATGCTTTGGGTAAAAAAACAGTTGAAGATATCAACGTTAGCGGTAAAGCTTGTCTTGTAAGATGCGACTTTAACGTACCTGTAAAAGAAGGCGTTATCACAGATGATAAACGTATCAGAGAAGCTTTGAAAACAATCAAATATCTGAAAGAAAATGGTGCAAAAGTTATCCTTTGTTCCCATATGGGCAGACCAAAGGGCGAATTCAACATGAAATACTCTCTGGTTCCAGTACAGAAAAGACTGGAAGAACTGCTGGGTTGCGAAGTTGTTATGGCTAGCGACGTTATCGGTGAAGATGCAAAAGCTAAAGCAGCTGCACTGAAAGATGGCGAAGTAATGCTGCTGGAAAACCTGCGTTTCCACAAAGAAGAAGAAAAGAACGCACCAGAATTTGCTAAAGAACTGGCTTCTATGGCTGAAGTTTATGTAAACGATGCTTTCGGTACAGCTCACCGTGCACATGCTTCCACAGCTGGTGTTGCTGACTATCTGCCAGCAGTTTGCGGTTATCTGATTCAGAAAGAAATCGAAATCATGGGTACAGCTCTTGCAAATCCAAAACGTCCATTCGTAGCTATCCTTGGTGGTGCTAAAGTTTCTGACAAAATCGGCGTTATCGAAAACCTGATTGACAAAGTAGATACACTTGTTATCGGTGGTGGTATGGCTTACACATTCTTCAAAGCTAAAGGCTACGAAGTTGGTAAATCTATCTGTGAAGACGACAAAGTTGAACTGGCTAAAGAACTGATGGCTAAAGCAGAAGCTAAAGGTGTTAACTTCCTGCTGCCAGTTGACACAGTAGTTGGCGACGACTTTAAAGAAGACTGCAACTTCAAAACAGTTGACAGCAAAGAAATCCCAGCTGAATGGCAGGGTCTTGATATCGGCGAAAAAACAAGAGAACTGTTTGACGAAGCTATCAAAAACGCTGGTACAGTTGTTTGGAATGGTCCAATGGGCGTATTCGAAATGCCAGAATTTGCTAAAGGCACAAAAGCTGTTGCTAAATCTGTAGCAGACAGCGGTTCAATCTCCATCATCGGTGGTGGTGATAGTGCAGCTGCAGTAGAACAGCTGGGCTACGCTGACAAAATGACACACATCTCCACAGGTGGCGGTGCTTCCCTGGAATTCCTGGAAGGTCTTGTACTGCCAGGTATCGCAGCACTGAACGATAAATAATTATTAAAAAAGAATAAAGCGGCATAACTACTGCCGCTTTATTTGTATCTTATAAACCAAGGAGTTTTATTTATATGAGTAAAGAACTGAGAAAAGTTGTTATTGCCGGCAACTGGAAAATGAACAAAACAGCTACAGAAACAAAGGCTCTGCTGGCTGAAATGAAAGAAAAACTGCCAGAAAGTGATGCAACAATCCTGCTGTGTGTACCAGCAATCAACATCGGTACAGCTATGGACGCTGTAGAAGGCACACAGATTAACATCGGTGCACAGAACTGCCACTGGGCTAAAAACGGCGCTTTCACAGCTGAAATCAGCGCTGATATGCTGAATGACTTTGGCGTAAAATATGCTATCATCGGCCACAGCGAAAGAAGACAGTATTTCGGCGAAACAGACGAAACTGTAAACAAACGTGCACTGGCTTGTCTGGAAGGCGGCATCTGCCCTATCATCTGTGTAGGTGAAAATCTGGACGAAAGAGAAAAAGACATCACTAAAGATGTAATCAAAGTACAGATTGAAAAAGGTCTGGCTGGCTTTACAGCTGAAAATATGAAAAACAGTATTATTGCTTACGAACCAGTATGGGCTATCGGCACAGGCAAAACAGCTACTGCACAGCAGGCTGAAGAAGTGTGTGCATATATCCGCGCTCTGCTGGCTGAGAAGTTTAGTGAAGAAACAGCACAGGCTGTTACAATCCAGTACGGCGGTTCTATGAATGCTAAAAACGCTGCAGAGCTGCTGGCAATGGAAAACATTGACGGTGGTCTTATCGGCGGTGCAAGCCTAAAAGCAGAAGATTTTGCTACAATCGTATCCTGCGTTAAATAAGAGAGGTATTATATGAAAAGACCTATAGTTTTATGTATTATGGATGGTTTTGCCTGCACAGACAATGTAACAGGTAATGCTATCAAAGCTGCAAACAAACCAAATCTTGATAAAATTTTTTCTAATCACCCTGTAACAAAACTGGGTGCAAGCGGTCTGGATGTAGGCCTGCCAGAAGGTCAGATGGGTAACAGTGAAGTTGGTCACACAAATATGGGTGCTGGCAGAATTGTGTATCAGGAACTGACAAGAATTACAAAATCCATTAAAGACGGCGATTTCTTTGAAAACGAAGTACTGAAAAACGCTATTACAAAAGCTATTGAAAACGGCAAAAAAGTACACATCTATGGTCTGATGTCCAATGGCGGTGTACACAGCCATATCGAACACTGCTTTGCCCTGCTGGATATGTGTAAAAAACTGGGCGCTGAAAATGTATATGTTCATCCATTTATGGACGGCCGTGACGTTGCACCAACAAGCGGTGTTGAATTCCTGACACAGCTGCAGAACTATATGGCTGAAATCGGCACAGGTAAAATCGGTGCTGTATGTGGCCGTTTCTACGCAATGGACAGAGATAACCGCTGGGAAAGAATTGAAAAAGCATACGATGCGCTGGTTCTGGGTAAAGCTGAAAAATTTGCTGACCCTGTTGCACATCTGAAAGAATGCTATGCAAATGATGTTACAGACGAATTTACAGTACCATTTATGGTAAATGAAGAAGGTGTTATCGGTGAAGGCGACAGTGTAATCTTCTTTGACTTCCGCCCTGACAGAGCAAGAGAAATCACAAGATGTCTGGTTGACGACAACTTTGACGGCTTTATCAGAGAAAAAGCAAACCTTAATCTTAACTATGTATGCTTTACACAGTACGATGCAACAATGCCAAATGTTGAAGTGGCATTTAAACCACAGAGCCTTGAAAACACACTGGGCCAGTTTATTTCTGACGAAGAAATGCGTCAGTTGAGAATTGCTGAAACTGAAAAATATGCACATGTAACATTCTTCTTCAATGGTGGTATCGAAAAACCATACTATGGCGAAGACAGAGTGCTGGTACCTTCTCCAAAGGTAGAAACTTATGATATGCAGCCAGAAATGAGCGCAAGAGAAGTTACAGACCAGCTGCTGGCAAAAATTGATACTGGCAAATACGATGTGATTATTCTCAACTATGCAAACTGCGATATGGTTGGCCACACAGGTAACTTTGAAGCAGCTGTAAAAGCTGTTGAAGTTGTAGACGAATGTATGGGCAGACTGTATGATAAAATCATTGCTGAAAATGGTGTACTGCTGATTACAGCTGACCACGGCAATGCAGACAAAATGCTGGAAGATGACGGCAGTGTATTCACAGCCCATACAACAAACCCTGTTCCATTCTGTGTAGTAAACTACCCATGTGCACTGCGCAATGATGGTGTACTGGCAGATATTGCACCAACAATGATTCAGATTATGGGCAAAAAACAGCCAAAAGAAATGGACGGCAAATCACTGATTACATTTGCTTGCCATAACTGTTAATAAAAATCAACTCCCCTGTTTACTGGGTTTTATAAAACAACTAATCCTCCCTGCGAGAAATCTCGTGGGGAGGATTTTTATTGTTTGTAAAATTGGGATTTGGCGAACTATCTAAATTATTGCATTACGCATATTTATTATAATATCGTCATTGTTTTTTATATCATCCAAATCAAATAATTTAACAAGTTTTTTATCTTTTACATCGTATCGATACATTGAATACACATCTATAACAAACATAAATTCTTTTTCAAAATTTGTTATTGGTATTTGTTGACTGTTTGATAGGTAAATATATTCTGCGTATATGTACTGATTTAGCTGAGAAATCAAATCACTTTCTAATGCAATATTTAGTTTTACTTCCATTAAAATCTCTCTACCATCAAACTCAAATACATTATCTACACGGGCTAAAGGTGTTTGTGCGGTGTGACATTGACATTCTCTATAAACTTTTTTACCCGATAATGTTTTCAGAAAATAATCGACATAATAAGAACGAAAATTTATCTCTAAAGGAAATCGTTTGCGATAGGAATTGGTTATTTCTAAAAAATTATTTTGATTAATTTGTGAGAGTTTATTGTCGCCAATTTTACCTTCCATAAACCATTTCGGTACATTAAAGTTCTTGGATTTTACAAGTAATTTTAAACGCTCAAATTCACTTGATGGCAATGGTGTTATAGCATTTTGGCGAGAAATCAAAATAAATGAATTAAATTCCGAAATATCAATTGGTTTTTCGAGTAAATATAAGTCTTTTACATCAGCATAAATACGACTAGACCAATGATATGGATTTATATCAGCCTCTCTTTCTGGTCGACTACTAACACGACCAATAGCAAAAATCTTACCACCATATAATGAGTACAATTCTCTAGCTCTTTGGAGCCATTCTTGTAAAAGTGCTTTGTCGTGCAGCTGAGGATTTAATGCTTTTGTAGCTGTTTCCAGTTTTCTTATCCATTGTATTGCAGTTTTTGCGTGAAAAAACAGCACTATATCTCCTACAACACTACTACGAGGAACCGTCCATGTTACATAACTATCTGTTGATTCATTTAATATATCTTCTACGTTGTAACAACCATGTTCAAATATAAAATCTTCAAGCTGTTCAATAGTTTTTGGGAAACTAATATTATTAATGTGTGCGTTAACAAAAGTATAGTTTATATCCATATCTAATTTATCACCTCCATTATTGGAAAGGTTATAATGTTAAATCTCCTCGCCAAATTCACCTAACTCTTTATTATATTCTATCATACCAGTGCAAAGCACACAAGAATACCCATTGGCGTTTAATTAATAGTTTTTATACAACAAAAAACAGGTGCATTACTGCACCTGTAAGTATTTAGTTCTTTTCGATATATGCGATACCGACTGTGCCAGGACCCATATGGGAGCCGATAACACTGCCGATTTCGGAATGGATGTAGTTAAACATACTTCCCTGTGATTTAAGGTAGATTTCAAAACTGAGCAGTGTCCGTGGACAGTCTGCATGTGTAAGTACTACAGGCAGTTTTTCGTCTACTTTCATTCTTTTCATCAGTTCATGGATTTTTTCAAATGCACCGATTTTGCCACGGGCAGTGCCGATTGGTGTAAATTTACCATCAATCATGGAAACAAGGGTTTTCATATTGAAACGGCCGCTGTCGTGATTTGTGTATTTGTTAACCCTGCCACCTTCGATAAGGTATTTCAGGCTGTCTACATAGGTAATAAATCTCACCTTTGGAATAACAGCCATAATTTCTGCCACAATTTCACTGGCAGTTCTGCCTTCGTCTCTTAATCTGCATGCTATTCTTACCAGAACCTGCAGACCGTGAGACAGCTGAAGAGAGTCGATAATATGGATTCTGTCATAGTCACACATCATCCGTGCGATTTTAGCCGCCTGTAATGTGCCGCTTGAGCGGGATGAAATACCGATATAGATAACATCATCACCATTTGCTTTGCATCTGTTGAAAATTCTGATAAATTCATCTGGCGCTGGCTGGCTTGTCATCAGTCTGGCATTACCCATACGCATATGTCTGTAGATACTGCGTTTCCGGCTTTCGTCATAACCGTCTCTGATACTATTATCATTGAAATTAACTGTGAGCGGAACTACTTCCACACAAAGCTGTTTCCGTACATCCAAAGTGATATCACAGGTTGAATCTGTTATGATGATTGTACTCATATTTCCGCTCCTTTCAAAAAAGTCAATTATTAAATATATCTTAATATTTTACAAAGATTTTACATATCTCTTTATAGATTACTATAAAACACCTATATCTGTCAATAAATAGTTCTATGTTCGACCTATCCTCACACAAAACTAACACACTGCACATTTAATGCAGTGTGCCAGTTTTTTATTTTACAAAGTATGCCACAGCTACTGCGCCGGGACCCACATGTGTGCCGATTACAGAGCCTACATCACTGTAGCTCCAGTTATAATCAATGCCGTTTTCCTGCATGTAAACTTCCATAAGATGCATATTTTCTTCGTTTACAGAGTTTGTAAGAATCATTGGCAGAGATGTGTCGATATCTGCTTCTTTAACAATATTGCAGATTTTTTCAAATGCCAGTTTCTGACCACGGGCTGTGCCGATGGAAACAACCGCGCCATCACCTACTGTTATAAGTGGTTTTACACCCAGAGCGCCACCTATTGCGCCAGCCACTTTGGAAACACGGCCACCACGCACAAGGTATTTGAGCGTATCTACATAGGCATAAACCCTGATTTTTGGCACCAGCTGTTCCAGTCTTTCCGCGATAGCTTTTGCGCCATTGCCACTGTCTCTCATACTACATGCCACTCGTACCAGCATATCTATACCTGCTGTTGCACTGAGGGAATCTACCAGATAAATTTTGTCATAACCGCACATTTCCTTTGCGATTTTTGCAGATTGCATTGTACCGCTGAGCACTGAAGAAATGCCTATGTACACCATTTCCCTGCCTTCTGCTTTGTATTTATTGAACACCTCCAGAAACAGTTCTGGTGTTGGCTGGCTTGTAGTTGGGTTAACTGAACTTGATGCCAGTTTTTCGAAAAATTCTTCTTTGGTAAGGTCTACCCCATCTTTAAAGCTTTCTTCACCAAAAAGAACTGTAAGTGGAATCATTTCCACATTCATCTGCTGTAAAACACTTTTATCGATATCACATGTTGAGTCTGTAATAATTACTGTATTCATATTTTCTCCTTTTGCCTTATCTAACACCCTGTTTATTTTTTGGAATCAAAAAACCGTCTTACTTTGTTAAGCCCGGACACAAAGGCGTCCAGCTCTGGCATAGATAAATCATTTGTAACCACATCCACCAATTCTTTGTGGAAATTTCTGTGGTGTTCATACACCTGCATAGCTATTTCTGTAGGGTAAATTTTTACTATACGCTTATCCTTTTCGTCAGATTTTCGTAGCAACATTCCCTTTTTTTCCAAAGTAGAAACCGCTGTGGTAAGAGAGCTTTGTGTAATGTTCAACTCCTGGGCAATATGTTTTGCAATGTTTTTTTCGCCCATATTCACCACTGTGTCTATGAGATGCATTTCTTTTACTGTAATATTTTTAAATGAACCTTTGGATAAAAATTCTTCTTCTATCTGAAGCAGACTATTAAAAGCGTCAACAAGAAAGGTGTTTATATCCTGTTTAAATTTTTCCATAATCTCCTCCCAAATAATATTTCGAATTTCAAAGTATCCTTATTATATGACCTACTTGTGATAAAAGTGTGAAAAACTTTGAAGTTCGAAATAAAATATTTCGAACTTCAAACAATACTTATTATTCAGTTATAAATTCGCTCAGCGGAAGTATTCTGTAGCTGTACTGACCGCAAACAGGGTCCATATCAGTATAATCTGCTACAATTACCTCATCAGTTAAGTAAAGAATTGCAAAGCCCAGTTTACCTTTGGCGGCTTTTTCCTGCTGATTTTCAAAAATATTCACAGTTTGCTGGCGCAGTGCTGTTGTAATTGTTTTAAAGGTTGTGTCTGGCACATGTGTGAAAGCGAAAAGTCTGCCTGTGTTGTCTGTAACTATTCTGTCCTTTACCATAACATCACGAAGCTGTTTTTTGTCCAGATTATAGTTTTCTGTAAAGTATTCAAACACAAGGGAAGCATATTTTTCAAGGGATGGACTTTTGATTTCACCATCGAAGATAAAACTGCCGAATTTGTAGAAGAAATCAAATGGAGCAAGGCCTGTTTCCTTTATGAGATAAGGCACTGTAAACGGGAATTTGCCGCTGTTCAGCAGACGCTCTACTGCATCTTCACATTTTTTAAGTTCCAGCAGGTCTGTATAGCTGATGGAGTCACAGCTAACAACCTGATATGGTGCATAGTCCCAACTGCGATAGTTGTATTTTTCCTTTTCTTTTTCAAGGGTGGAGCCTTTCAGCAGTTTCAGAAAGCCCAGCTGGATAACATTGGCATTTACATCATATGCTTGATTGAAGCTCTGAGCAAAACTGGTGAAGTCTTCGTATGGGAGACCTGCAATAAGGTCGATATGCAGATGTATTTTGCCGCCTGCCACAATTTCTTTAAGATTGTGCACCAGTTTTTCCATATTTGTGCGGCGGTTAACCGCTTTAAGTGTTTCCACATTAAAGCTCTGCAGACCTGCTTCGAACTGGAAAAGTCCCTTTGGCACAGTTTTCAGATAATCAAGAGTGGGCTGTGTAAACAGGTCTGTTTCAACTTCGCAGTGGAAAATAACATCCTGTGGGATAGTACCTTTTGCCCTTTCTTCTGTGATGAATTTAAAGATTTCAAGGGCTCGTTTATCATTGCAGTTAAAAGTTCTGTCTACAAATTTAACTGTTTTTGTGCCGGAATTTGCCAGTTTTATAATGTTGCGCTTGCTTTCTTCCATATCAAAAAAGCGCACGTTTTCGTCTCTGCCAGACAGGCAGAAACCACAGCTGAACGGACAGCCACGGCTTGTTTCCAGATAGACAATTCTACTTTTTAAAGCCGCCATATACTCGTCAGTATACGGATTGATATATTCACAGCAAGGGCCTGTAACCACTGTTTTTGCAGGTGTGGTGAAATCTTGGGAAAGCATTTCCATAAAGGCAGATTCTCCCTCCCCTTTTACAACCCAGTCCACATAGTCATTTTCCAGCAGTCTGTCAGCGTCAAAACTGGCCTCAGGGCCACCAAGCCATATTTTTATATCAGGGTTGATAAGTTTAAGTGTTGCAGCAACTTTGCGCACATATTCAACGTTCCATATATATGTGGAGAAACCAACAACATCAGGTTTTTCCATTTCCACCATTGCCACAATGTCTTCCACGTGGTTGTTGATTGTGCTTTCCACAACTGTGACGGTATGTGGTGTGTTTATTTTTTTTGCGGCGGCAAAAAGATACCACACGCCAAGTGAAGAATGTATATATTTACTGTTGATACTGCAAAGTACGATTTTCATAGTATGCCTCGTTTATGAGATAAAATAATTAATGTGTTTATTTTAACATAAATTTTGAAAAAGTGCAAAAGTGGTAGGCCTTTTTCTGCAAACAAAAACAGCGCACGCTGTTGCGTGCGCCGTTTAATTACATTGTTAAGCTATGATGCCAAATTATTTAGCGTCAACTTCTGCCATATGTTTGATGAGGTCAAGAACTTTGCAGGAGTAGCCCATTTCGTTGTCGTACCAAGCAACCAGTTTTACGAACTGTTCGTTCAGCATGATACCAGCTTTAGCATCGAATACAGATGTCTGTGTTTCGCCATAGAAGTCGGAAGAAACAACTGCTTCGTCACAGTAGCCCAGAACGCCTTTCATAGAGCCTTCGGAAGCTGCTTTAACTGCTGCACAGATTTCTTCGTATGTTGTAGGTTTTGCAAGTCTTACTGTAAGGTCAACTACAGAAACGTCCAGTGTTGGAACACGGAATGCCATACCTGTGAGTTTGCCTTTCAGTTCTGGGATAACCAGAGCACATGCTTTAGCTGCACCTGTGGAAGATGGGATGATGTTGCCAGCTGCTGCACGGCCGCCTCTCCAGTCTTTGTTGGAAGGACCGTCAACTGTTTTCTGTGTAGCTGTTGTAGCGTGAACAGTTGTCATAAGACCTTCAACGATACCGAATTCGTCGTTGATAACTTTAGCAAGTGGTGCCAGACAGTTTGTTGTGCAGGAAGCGTTGGAAACTACAACCATGTCTTTGTTGTATTCTTCAAGGTTAACGCCGCAAACGAATGTTGGTGTTTCTTTGTCTTTTGCAGGAGCAGAGATAACAACTTTTTTAGCGCCAGCCTGAATGTGAGCCATACATTTTTCTGTTGTTGTGAATACACCTGTGGATTCTACTACATATTCTGCACCCAGTTCGCCCCATGGCAGTTCTGCTGGGTTTTTGATTGCGAAGAATGGGATTTTCTGACCGTTAACTACCAGTTCTGTTTCTGTGGAAGAAACTTCACCATTGAAACGACCGTGGATTGTGTCGTATTTTGTCATGTATGCAGCGTAGTCAGGTGTAACACCGATATCGTTGATACCTACAACTTCGTAAAGTTCAGGCTGTGCAACTGCTGCTCTGAAAACAAGACGGCCGATACGACCGAAACCGTTAATACCAATTTTGATTGCCATAATAAATTACCTCCAAAATACTAAGCTTGTATTATTTAAACTTGTTATTTTTTTAACTTTGTGAGTACATTATAAAACATTGTAGAAAATTTGTCAATGTTTTATAATGTATTAATGTTGCTTTAATTTGTACTATTTATTCAAATGTGTATATTACCTCTTTTACAAACTGCACTTATCATATTTTACCAGATTTTCAAACAACATTTAAGTTACAATATATTATACCCTCAAACATTACTTTTAAATATATGCACAATAACTTTACTTTATTTTAATTTTAGTGTACACTTAAAAATAATCAGCTATTTACAACACAGGCGGTGATGATATTGTTTAATGAAAACACACCATATATTACATTGGATAAAAATTTCCATGTGATATATGCCAGTGAAGAATTAAAAGAAAAATACAGTGGGCTGTTCCTGCCGGATTTTTTCAGAAATCTGTTGGATGGATACAGTTTTGACAGCTTTGCAACTCCATTGGAGTTTCAGGCTGGTATGGGCAATGCCAAAAATATCAAGCTGGTATTTATAAAAGACGGTGATGTGTTGAAATGTCTGCCGGTTAAAAGCCGTATATACGGTGAAAACCAGCGTAAAAACATACACTACCGGTTGAGAGAACCGCTGACAAGTATTTTCTCCATTCTGCCAATTATTGCTGACAATATTTCCAAAGACAACGGTGACAAAGCAATTGTAAATCTGGAAACTGTAAACAGACTGTCTTACAAACTGCTGAAAAATGTAAACAATATTTCTTTGGTGGACAGAGTAATGTCTGGCAATCTTCCATCCAGTGAAACTGTGGACTTCTCTTCCCTTTTGGAAAATCTGGTATTCTCTGCCAAAGCAGTCCACAACAATATCGCCATAAAATGTGATGCTGATAAACATGTATATGTAAAAGGAAATAAAAGTTTGCTTACCTGTGCTGTGCTGAACCTTATTTCCAACAGTATAAATTATGGCACTGATGAAAATGTAGAGATAGAAATATCCCTGAAAAACAATGGTAGCAGCGCTGTATTCAGTTATTCTGACAACAGCAAAGGTATTAAAGACCAGCACCTTACAGATATTTTTAAACCATATTATTCCAAAGACCCATTTGATGACGGTGAAGTGGACCCATCTCTTGGTCTGGGGCTGTTTATATTTAAAACCGCTTTTGACCAGGCAGGCGGCAAAATAATGACATCTTCTGTATTTGGCAAAGGTGTAAAATATGTTGTGAATATACCTGTGGAAGAAAATAGCGGGCATATTATGGAAAGCAGTCCATCAGAACTTCTGCTGAACAGATACAGCGATTTGTTTATACAGCTGTGTGACAGTTGCAATTTACCTACACTTATATAAAAAAATCCCCCTTGGTACTCCCAAGGGGGTTATATTATTTTTTAGGTGCTTTGTACACTACTTTGCCTGATGGTTCTTTTTTTCCACTGCCTTTGAAAACACTTTTTTCTGTTTTTGGGGCTGTTTTAACAGGGGCTATAACCTGTGTCTCTTCTTCAACAGGTTCACTGTGGCGTACATAGCGTTTTTCAACCGCCTGTGTCACTGCGATTTCTGCTGTGGCTTCTTCCACATTATTTATAGCAACTGTGCTGTGTTCCCTTTCATCTTTCTGTGCGAAAAGGGCGGCTATTGTGCTCTGGCTGATTTTATCTATCTGCCGTGTGTCTGCATCCTGTGTAAATGCCTGTTTTGCAGATTTCTGAATCTGTGATGGGCTTGGTAAAAATTCGCTTACGTAATCTTCATCTTCTTCCTCATCATCATAATCAAAAAACTTTTTGGCTTTTTTCTTTTCTTTTACTGGTTTAGCTGGTTTTGCAGATGTGTACTCTTTAACAGGTGCATCTTCGGAAGGTGTGATATACAGTGCCACAAACAGAGAGAACATTCCTATTGAAGCAAGGGAGATGTTAAGCATTAAATCAGCAGTACTGATAGCACCAGCGAAAAAACCACCGATAAGGTTTGCCAGTGCGGCACAGCCAGTGATAACAAAGTTCAGCAATGCGCTGATGTACAACAATGGTCTGCAGTAACCAGATGAAGCATATGCGTTTTTAAACAGCATAAGGAAAAACACCAGTACAACAACGGCAGACAAGCCATAGTATAAAAACATAGTGTTTGCCAGTGGCTGTACTTTAAGGATAACAGCGTTCATACACATAGCCAATGGCATAAACATCACCAGCAGTACTGGCAGCTTTTCTTTGCTTTTACCTTTGACATTCATAATCCCCAACACAATAAAACCTATCGCGGACAGAATCATCATAATATCATAACCAAGGAAACCACCTGTCTTGAAAATGCCGATAATATTGAGTATGGAAGCAACCACCATAAATGGTGCCGGGATAAATCCCCAGATGCCCACTGAAAATTTAAGGTTTGTTTCTTCTTTGTCTCTTCCAGCGAAAGCGATTATGCCACAACAGATAGTGATAAGAAAAACAATACCCAGCATAAGCGGTGTGGTAACAATGCCTTTGCCGATAATAAAGTTAGTACCTGTTTCCATAAGATAGATAACTTCATACAGACGGCCTGCAAAAAACAGCACACCTACCAGTACAATCAATATATTTAAAATACCTGTCATAAATACTCCCTATGCATAAAACTGCATCTTACAAAATAAAATGTATTAATGTATCCATTTTAATACAAATGGGACAAAATTACAACACATCATCGAAAATGTGACAAAATGATTATCAAAGAGGAGTTTATGAAAAAAATATTAGGGTTATTTATCTTTATTCTGGTTATAAATATGGCGGTACCGCTGATTTACAGTAAAGTCTACACATATATCCCCAGTAAAAAAGAAGATTTTATCCCCAGTGAAAGTACCGACAATGGCGAAACTGCCACAGTGTATGACAAAAGCACAGACACTATTTTAAATCTTACAATGAAAGAATATCTGATAGGTGCCGCCGCCTGTGAAATGCCTGCATTGTATGAAGAAGATGCCATAAAAGCCCAGATGATAGCCATACGCAGCTATTACCTGTACTGCCAGCAAAACCCACAGGAATCAGAAAACGGCTTTATCCAAGTGGAAGAAAGAAATATGAAGGGCTATACCTCTGCCACAAGGCTGATGGAATTCTGGGGCGTGGGGTATTACGACTATTATGCCAAATTTGAAAGATGCGCCAATGATGTTCTGGATAAAATAATTACCTATAACGGTCAGCCTGCAATGGCTGTGTACCACGCCATCTCCTGTGGTAAAACCGCAGACAGCAAGGATGTGTGGGGGCAGGCTGTGCCCTATCTGGTAAGTGTAGACAGCACCAGCGACCAGATAAGCGACAATTATCTGAAAGTGAAAGAAATTGCCAAAGATGTGATGTATAGCCAGATTAGAATAAATTATCCTAATATAGATATAGACCAGTACAGCCCTGAAAGTTGGTTTGGTGATGTTATTTATACCGAAAGCGGTTATGCCTCTTATGTATACATAGGCGGTGATATGGTGCCAGCCACACAGATAAGGGATATTCTGGGACTGCAGTCTACCTGTATGATGATTTTTTACGAGGATGAAAAATTTACCATTGCCACAAAAGGCTATGGCCACGGGGTTGGTTTAAGTCAGTATGGTGCAAACCAGATGAGCGCACAGGGTAAGGATTATATACAGATTTTGAACCATTATTACCCTGGCACCACAGTGACAACAATATAATTTTATCAAAAAAGCAGTTTTTACACTGCTTTTTTGTGTTTATTCACAGACTTTTCCCCATTGGTTGAACTGGCAGTTTATATAATGTATAATTAAAACATCATATAAAACGTACTATAAAGGAGAGGTATTATGAACTTTAAAGAATCTGCACTGAATATCAAAGACAAACTTATTGATTTCAGACGTGATTTCCATTCACATCCAGAAGTATCTTTCTGCGAAGAAAGAACAAATGCTGTTATCAGAAAATTTCTGAAAGAAAACGGAATTGAAATTCAGGAAGTAGGTGCTGGCTATTCAGTAGTTGGTGTTATCCGTGGCGGTAAACCTGGCAAAACATTTGCAATGCGTGCTGATATTGACGCACTGCCTATGCCAGAACTGAACGATGTACCATACAAATCACAGAATGATGGTGTAATGCACGCTTGTGGTCACGATGCACACACTGCCGCACTGATGGGTGTTGCACTGCTTATCAACGAAGTAAAAGACCAGATGAGCGGTAATGTAAAACTGCTGTTTCAGGCTGCTGAAGAAAAAATTCCTGGTGGCGCAAAAGAGCTGGTGGAAAAAGGCGCACTGGAAAACCCATATGTTGACGCTGTAATGGGCTTCCACGTATCAAACGCACTGCCAGTGGGCAAAGTGGCATTTGGCGCAGGTCCTGGCGCCGCCGCTTGTGACACATACAAATTCAAAATCATCGGCAAAGGCGGTCACGGTGCATATCCACACGCTACTATCGACCCTGTTGTGATTTCTGCATACTTTATCACAGCACTGCAGTCTATCATTTCCAGAAATATTGAGCCTGTACAGGGTGCTGTTATCACAATCGGCTCTATCCACGGTGGTACAATAGAAAACATTATCGCTGACGATGTAGAAATGCTGGCAACAATCCGTTCCCTTGACGAAGGTGTTCGTGCACTGCTGCACAAACGTATTCAGGAAATTTGCAAAGGTACAGAAGCTATGTACGGCTGCAAAGTGGAGTGGGAACTGGAAATGGGATATCCTGTGCTTATCAATGATGGCGCATTTATCGAAAAATATGCTAAACCAAGCTGTGCAAAAATCGTAGGCGAAGAAAATCTGGTTGAAGTAAAAAAATCAGGTATGGGCGGCGAAGACTTTGCATATTTCCTGCAGCAGAGACAGGGTTGCTTCGGTTCACTGGGCAGTGGCAACGCTGAAAAAGGCCTGACAAAAGGCGGTCATACTTCCCTGTTTGACATCGATGAAGATGCAATCTGGCGTGGTGCAGCATGTCTGGCGCAGACAGCATGGGACTATCTGGAAGAAAACAAATAATTGAACATACAATTACACCCCGTACTGAAAACAGTACGGGGTTGTTTTTATAGAAATGCTTTTTATCTTGCTTAAAATCAAGTTTTGGCCAACAGTCAGCCTTAAAACTCACAACAATTAAACTTTTTTATATACATACCTCATGATACAATTATAATACATAAAATACAAAAGGTAGACTGCATATGATAAAAAACGCACTGATACACTTTTTCGGGCAAGGAGCCCAGCAGGAATTTTCTTTGTTTACTCCTGCTCATTTTATACCAATACTGCTTTTGTTTATTGCTTTGTGTTTGCTTTACAACTATAAAGACAGAATAAGCAATTCACCATACGAAACAAATTACCGCTATATTCTTGGGTTTATGCTGATTATATGCGATATGTCATATTATTGGAGACTTGCCGCGGCACCATGGCTTTCCAACGGACCATCTGAACATCTGCCTATAGGCGTATGTGCGTGGACTGTTATCTTCTGCTCTTTTATGATGATTGGCAAAAGTCAGAAACTGTTTGACATTGTATATTTCTGGCTGTTATCCGGCACTTTATTTGCACTGATTACTCCTACTGTTCTGACTTTTTGTGGGCCCACAAGATTCCGATATTATCAGTTCTGGCTGGAACATACACTGGGATATATCGCTGTTTTTTATATGATTTTCGTCCATCGTATGAGACCTACATTGCGCTCAATGGTGCGTTCATACTCTGCATTGGTCATTTTAGCATTGCTTGCTGCGTGGGTTAACTCTATGATTCCTGGTGCCAATTATCTCTATATGGCTCGTCCTGAAAGTGCACCGTCAGTTCTGGATATACTTCCGCCAAACTATGCATTGAGAGTAAGTATTATAGTTCTGGTTATTACAGCCTTGTTCGGTGTGGCATATTTACCATGGTACATAAAAGATAAAAAAGCAAAAGAGTACAACTGATAAAAGGCAGGGGAAAATCCCCCGCCTTTTTCTATTATATAAATTAAACTTTATACTTCCCTTTTCTCAAGCCCTTTGCCTATAAAGAACATAATGCCAGCAGGCAAAAGTGTGGTAATGGTATTGCCGAGTATAAATACATAAAATGGGGCGGAGTTTAAATAGCTGTTATAGCTCATATAATCCCCCACCAGAGTTATAACAAACACTGTCAGCAATACTCTGACTGCCAGAAAACATATATTATATATTTTCATTTTTCCTCCTGTAAAAAAAGCCGCATAAAGCGGCTTTTAAAATCAAGTATAAACGTCTGGGTCTACCTGTAGTGTCAGCTGGTTTGGCAGATACTGTGAAGAAATAACCCTTGCTTTATATGCCATTGGTGTTTCGCCTGTAACCTTTTTAAAGGCTTTGCACAGGTAGTTGTCTCCAGAAAAACCTGTCTGCAATGCGATAGTGTTAAGTGGCAGAGATGTCTGTGTAAGCAGCTGTTTAACAGCATCTATACGAACATTTGTAAGGTATTTACCAGGTGTGGTGCCTGTGTGTTTGAAAAATTCACGAACAAGATGACTTTTTGAAATATTGAGTGTAGCGGCAAGTTCTTCCACACCGTAAACATTGGAGTAGTTTTCTTTGATAAGGCGCACTGCATCCACTATTACCTGACTTGCAATAACTGCTTTTTTGTCGCCATGGCTGAGAGTATTGATAATTTCGAAACTGATATTTGAAATATAGATATCACTTAAATTGGAAAAGTTCTGCACCACCTGAACAATCTGCTGTGGAAGGAAAGGCGCAAAAATACTGCTGGTAATAAAAGCAGTACCAACTTCTTTTGAATATTTTTCCCCGATAATACCACAGATATTGAAACCGTAAATTTCACAATCAGAATCAGGTCGGATGGAAATCCGCCCTTCGCAACATATTATTTCTTCTTTTTTAACGTTCAACACTGTACCGTGACTGTCTGCTGTGCAACTGCCTTTTGCCACAAGGAAAAGATTCAGCCCATTTGATTCATAGCGCAGTTCTTCTTTACCCGTGTGGTGAACGACATTGCCTATATGGCAATATTTACTGATATCAAAACTCATCTTGCTCCACCAAAATTAAAAGGTTATTAAATTTAGTATATAATAAAGAGTTAAAAATATCAATAATTTGCTATATATTTTGTTGATATTTTTTGTAAAAAACATCAGTTTTTTCGTATTTTTTTACTATTTGCAAATATTTGATTAGTCAGAAGATATGTGTTAAAATTTGATGGGTGATAAAAATGCATTATGTATATATTCTCAAATGTGCTGACGACACACTGTACACAGGCTGGACAACCAATCTGGAAAAACGAATAGAAACACACAATCTGAAAAAGGGTGCCAAATATACCAAAAGCCGTACCCCTGTGACACTGTTTTACCATGAGGAATTCCAGACAAAAAGCGAAGCGCTGAAACGTGAAGCACAGATTAAAAAACTGCCAAGAAGCAAAAAATTACTGCTGAAAGAATAAAACCATTCTGTACCACATAAGTGGTGTACAGAATGGTTTTTTATATTAAGGAGGATTACCAACAAGAAATATTTTTTAAAGAATTATACATATAAGCCCCTGACAGCCTTCGTTTACTACTCGTTCTATGGTCTGCGCCAGCTTTTCCCTTGCTTCAGGCGGAATATTGTTCAGTTTGGCATTAAGTCCCTGATTTACCAGCTCCTGCAGGGAATTGCCAAAAAGGTTGGTCTGCCATATATCCAGCGGATTGTTTTCAAAGTTTGACAGCATGGAAGATACCAGCCCTTCCCCGCTGGCTTCGTTGCCTATTATAGGTGAAACCGTGGTAGTGATGTCCGCCCTGACAATATGCAGGCTGGGTGCAGATGCGGTGAATCTTATGCCGTATTTAGAGCCTTGTTTCACCATTTCAGGCTCCTGCAGTTGCAGTTTATCCACAGATGGCATTACTATACCATAGCCTGTTGTTTCCACCTGTTGCAGTGCTGGCGCCAGTTTGTCATATTCTGTTTTGGCATATACCAGTTCTTTAATCAACTGCATAAGTGCCCAGTCGTCCTTTACATCGGTGCCTGTGATAGACTGCAATGTGTTGTAATACAGCTGTTTATCCATAAGAGTGTTGATTTCCACTTTGCCGCCACCATAGTCTATAGCGGCACATTCCATGGCGCTGATACAGTCAAAATCCTGCATTTGTGAAAGCACAGTGGTCAAATCGCTGATTTTGATACCTTTTTCGAAATGCTTTCTTATCTGTGCCCACAGGTCTGCCTTTGGCCTGAAATCCTGTGGTTGCATGGCAAACCACTGGGGAATATTTATGTTGATTTCTTTTATATCAAACTGTGTAAGGGCAAGGTGCAGAATTTCTTCTATCTTTTGTTTATCAAGAGACAGGCAGTTCACTGCTATAGATGGCACAGAGAATCTAGTGGAAATATCCTTGGTAATAGCCTGAACACCATTTGCCTGGGGTGTAACAGAGTTTACAATTACCACAAAGGGTTTGTTAAGGGCTTTCAGCTGGGTGATTACTTTTTCTTCTGCCTCAAGATAATTTTCTCTGGGGATATCTGTTACAGAGCCATCTGTTGTAACAACTATTCCCAAGGTTGAATGGTCGGTGATAACTTTTTGTGTGCCTGCCCCTGCCGCTTTTTCAAAAGAAACTGCATCAGTAAACCAGGGGGTTTTAACCATTCGGGGTTTGCCCTCTTCATAATCACCTTGTGCGCCTTTTATCATATAGCCTACACAGTCTACCAGTCGCACTGCAAGGCTGTGTTTATTGTCCAGAGTTATTTTTACTGCCTGCCGTGGTATAAAGCTGGGCTGGGTTGTCATCACCATTCTGCCAGCAGCTGACTGTGGCAGTTCGTCTATGGCACGCACCCTTTCCTCTGCATCTGCAATATTTGGTATCACAAGTGTTTCCATAAACTTTTTGATAAAAGTACTTTTACCACTGCGAACAGGGCCCACAACGCCTATGTAGATATCTCCCCCTGTACGTCTGGCTATGTTTTCATATAAATCAGCCACAATATCACCTCACATTCCAAATGATGGTATAATCAGCATTTTATCACTGTCCAGACTGTCGCCTGTAATGCTGTTTTCTGCCAGTATCAACCGTGTGTCTGTATTGTATTTCATGGCAATATCAAACACTTTTTCTCCTTTGGTGCCATAGTATAAAACAAGGCAGTTTTTACTGTTCTTGATAGGGCTGGCTGTATCTTCTGTAAAGCTTTCCAGCATCTTCCGGCTTTGGGTATTAAGTATAAAACCTCGGGTATCCACAGAAAAATCCAGTTTCATCATGCTATTTGTCACCATCAAAGACTTATCCTTTACAGTGCAGTTTAAAAATAATTTATCCCGTGGAGTTATCTCTCTGGCTGTGTCTATAGCCATATCCGCTGTTTTTGTAAAGCATTCGTACTCATTCTGACTGTTGAGAACTATAGCATTGGCATGGACGGTGGCTTTAAGACAATGTTTACCCTCAGCGGCGCTGATATAAGGCTGTGAAATATTCACAAAGCTGTACACAGGTGTGTATCCACTGCCAAGGGTGTCTTCTATGGTACAGGACATGGTTTTATCCACCGAAAGAATATTTTTGTCGTACTGTATGGTATTCAGCTTTTTGTCAGCGTGATATTTTTTTGAAAAAGCATCCAAAAGACAGATAACTGTGTTTTTTCTGAAAACCTTTACGTCTGCTGTAACTGCAATTATACAGTTGATTTTTCCTGTTTCTTTGTTGGCTGTAACAGTAGTGCTGATAACATCTATCTGTGCATATGCAACATTGTTTTCAGTAACCGACTGAATGTCACAAATCTGATTGAACGGAAATTTTTTCTTCACTGTCTGCAAAGTAGGTTTCTCTGTGGAAGAGACAACTATCTCTGCCTCTATATCCCCTTTTATATTTACCTTATCCTTATAAGGCACTGCCTGAAGGTTCACAGGGCAAGCTGAAATATAGAGAATTTTCTCTGTTTTTTCTTCCACTGACAGTTCATCTTCCACTGAAAACTGCCTTACACCCCGCCCCCGAAGTGAGAAAAAGCTGACATTATTGCTGTCTGTACATACTGTTGTACCGCTGACCGCTGTGGCAACAGGAATATTCTCTGTGGTGTGCATAGTGATACCAAAACCATATACACCATTTATTGATATTCTGGTGGGGTTTACCGCCCTTGTGTTTATATACTGGGCAGAACCTGAAATATCTATAAAATATGCATCGGTAACAGGTGTCTGCAGGTCTATCTGCTTTTGGAAAGTCTGCTTTTTGGACACCACTGTCAAACCTTCACCAGCAGGGGGCTGATAAAAGATACTGGTTCTGAAAAAGCCTTCTATAATCAGCCTGTTGCCGTTTATATATTTTTGGGTGATTGAATGTTCTGCAATGGTTTTTACTATTTTGAATACAGGTTTGTCATAGTCTGCCAGCAGTATTTCCCGGTCCAGCCCCATTTCAAAACTGGTATCTATTCTTTTTTCTGTAACTGAAATTGCATCTGTGATACACTGGTTTATCATTGATTGTCTCCTTCCTGTAAATATCAAACATTAACCTTGTAAATATATATTGCTGTGGTGGCGGATATATTACTGCATCATATTTTTAACTCTTAATTTTCATAAAAACTATTGACTTTCTATTGTAATTCCATTAGAATTCTAATAGAATACACTTCGCAAAGGAGTTAAACTTTATGAATTATGAAAAAATTATTCTTGAATTATTAAATAGAATACAGGTTTTGGAAGAAAAGGTGGATGCTCTTATGTTAGAAAAATCAGACGAAGGAAAAACAACTATTTCAACAAGTGATATTTGCCAATATATCAGAGAATTAAAACGAATTGAAAAAAACAATGGCAACACCACTCTTATCCTGGTTGCAAGAGATATTCACAGACGGCTTAATTTGAAAAATAGATTCCCAATGGTTTGTAATGCCATGCGTCAGTGTATGGGCGAAAATGACACTATTTTATTCCAGCCACCAAAAGGTAATTCTTCAACTCTTGAAATAGAATATAACTTGTAAGGTGTTTTTATGAAAAATCGTGGTCGTAGAATAGGTTTGTTTATTGGTGGTGTTTTATTTGGTCTTATAAGAGGAATATTTTTTAGAAATAAATATTAAGGAGATTTACTATGAATACAAACATCAATACTGTATGGGAGAATGTAGTTAAATATCAGGGTGAAACATTTTTTACAAAAAGTGGCAAGCCTTTTACTTATGTAGTAAAAAATGAACATATATACGTGAATGAAGTTAAAAGCGCAACTATCAATAAAGCTAATATAGCTAAAGCTTTACTGATGGAAAATCCAAGCCCTCAAAAAATCAGAGATTCTAAAATTTGGGCACAATCTTGTGTGTATGGAATAATCACAGATAACCGAATTAAAAACCCTGCAAATTAGTATAGACAACACAAATGATTTGTGATAAACTATGAAAATAGAAATGTGATGATTAGAAATAGTAAATATTTTCATCCATCAGAGAGAGGTCGGTTGGTGCAAGGTCTTTGGAATGAAATATTGAACCAGTCTATGAACAGCAGAAGAGAAAACGGTTTTACTGAAACTTCTGCCGGTAGTCACCGTTAAAAGACAAGCAGGTATACGCCTGCGGCGAGGTGCAGACAAAAGTCTGAATTTAGGTGGTAACGCGGATTTTATTCGTCCTAAGTATAACAATGGTTATGCTTGGGGCTTTTTTTATTGCCCTGAAAGTAACCGGTAAAACAGAAAGGAAAGAAAAAATGAAAATCAGAAATTTAGTTGGTCAGAGATTTAAAGAAAGACCATCTGACTGTGTGGTAGACAGCCATGCGCTGATGGTACGTGGCGGCTACATGAAAAATGTAAGCAACGGTATCTTTTCTGAATTCCCTGTACTGAGAAGGGTTACATCCAAAATTGAAAAAATTATCAGAGAAGAAATGGATGGTATCGATGGTCAGGAAGTACTGTTCCCTGTAGTAATGCCAGCAGAACTGTGGGAAGAATCCGGCAGATATGACAGCATTCAGAACGAACTTGTAAGATTTACAGACAGAAACAAATCCAGAATGGTTCTGGGTATGACACACGAAGAAGCTGCTGTACATCTGGTAAGAGAATTTGGTCAGTCATATCAGCAGTATCCATTTATGATTTACCAGATTCAGAGAAAATTCCGTGACGAAGCAAGACCAAGAGCTGGTATGATTCGTGTACGCGAATTTACAATGAAAGATGCTTATTCATTCCATACATCACAGGAAGATCTGGAAAACTACTACCAGAGATGCTACGATGCATACAACAGAGTATTTGCAAGAGCCGGCGTGCCAGAAGTTGTAACTGTTGCATCTGACAGTGGTATGATGGGCGGCAGTGTTTCCCACGAATACATGCTGCTGAACGAAATCGGTGAAGACTCCATCGTGCTGTGTAACGACTGTGACTACAGCGCAAATATGGAAGCTGCACAGAACATTGTGGAAAACAACTTTGACATTCCAATGGTTGAAATGAGCGAAGTTCACACTCCAGACAAGAAAACAATGGAAGAAGTATGTGAATTCCTGAACATTGACCTGAAACTGTCCTGCAAAGCAGTTGTTTACCAGAAAAATGCTGACGACAAATTTGTAGTAGCATTTACAAGAGGCGACTTTGAAGTAAACGAAACAAAACTGCGCAACCTTGTTGGCGAAGAAATTCACCCAGCAGTTATCGACGAAGACAGCCCTGTTGTAGCTGGCTTTATCGGCCCTGTAGGTATCAGCAAAGATGTTGAAGTTTACTACGACCTGTCTCTGAAAGGTATTCCTTCCCTGCTTATCGGCGCAAACAAGGTTGATTACCATGTAACAGGTGCAAACCTTGAAAGAGATGTAGAAGGTGTTGTATACCACGATATCGCAAAAGTTGTTGAAGGCGGTATCTGTCCAAAATGTGGCAAACACAGCCTGACAATCAAAAGAGGTATCGAAGTTGGTAACATCTTCCAGTTGGGTACAAAATACACAGAATCCATGGGTATGACATACACAGACAAAGACGGCGTGTCCCACAACCCAATTATGGGCTGCTATGGTATTGGTGTAGGCAGACTTGCAGCATCTGTATGTGAAGCTAAACACGACGATTACGGCCCAATCTGGCCTATCTCTATCGCTCCATGGGAAGTTCACCTGTGTTGTCTGCGTGCTGACGACGAACAGGCTAAAGCTGTGGCTGACGATATGTATGCCAAACTGAAAGCTGCTGGCGCAGATGTTATCTATGATGACCGTGCTGGTATCCGCCCAGGTGAAATGTTTGCTGACGCTGACCTGCTGGGTGTGCCAATCAGAGTGGTTGTTAGCCCAAGAAACCTGAAAGAAAACAAAATCGAAATCTCCACAAGAGACAAATCTGTAAAAGATTCTGTTGATATGGAAAATGCACTGGAATACATTCTTAACCTGAAAAAAGAAATGTACGACGCGCTGAATAAATAATTCAAAAAAGAGCTGCCTCAAAAGAGGCAGCTCTTTTTTATATATTCAAGGAGAAACTTGGCTTACTATTTATTATTTTTCTGGTTTGTATCCTGTGTTGCTTTACTGCTTTTATTTTCTTTTTCTTTATTCTTATTTGCTTCTTTATATAATTTTTCTATTTCTGCTAAAAGTGCATAACCCATAATATTGGCTCCTGTTCTGTAAGTAAGATTGAATTGGACCCCACCTTTTGTCCTTTATGGAAGTACATTTGTATCTGTACAATGACATTATATATCGTGATTTGTAATTTGTCAACAAAAAATTTAAGGCTTTTATGTATATTATGCACAATGTAAATTTAATATTTTAGCCATTATGTCTATTTAACTTATTTATTTTTAGTTATATTCACTATGTGTTAATCAAGTACAGATATAACGCTTTTATTCTAAATAAAAAAACTTTTTTATTTTTTAATCAAACATAAAGACTATCCTTAACGGATAGCCCTTATGTTTTTTATACGCCGAACATCATTTTTAAAATACCTTTCAGTATCTTCGGACTTTTTACCACTACAACTTTCATAAAAAAACGCCTCCTGCACTATTATACGCAGGAGGCTGTGTTTTTGATATTAATATTATAGTATTAAAGTTATACATCCGTGTTTGTATTTCATTTTAACCATAGGTATGGTATAATTGTACTTATGAGTAATATCAAAGGATTTTATTATGAAAGATTTTGTAAAAAAATACCAGCACCAGCTATTTGCGCTTTTAAATACAATTATTATATTCGCATATGCCTTTATGATAAGTGGCTTATATTATGAAACCAACGATGATGCCACCTTGAGCAATATCTCCAATGGTGCATTTGGGGCAAATACACAGGATTTGATATATGTTAATGTATGTTTCTCATATTTTATAAAAATTTTACACAGCGTTTTTCCTGGTATAAATTTTGTTGTTATTCTTCAGCTTATACTGGTATTTATCAGCATCTGGGCATTGATAGTATTATTGGAAGAAAAACTGGGGACATTGTGGGGACTGCGGTTTTCCGTTATACTATGTATTCCTTTTGCCACTGAACTTATTTCAAAATTTCAGTATGTAAAAACAAGTACCATTATTATTTCAGCTGGTCTTTTATTGATTGCAACCAATTTATCAAAAAACAATATTAAAATGGCATTGGGTTTTATTTTAACAGTGTCTGGTTGCTTTGTCAGATTTGAGAGTTTTATCTCATCTGGTGCTTTATCCGCTTTTCCACTGCTTTACTACTTCTTTTCTCTATCCAAAAAAGAGAAAAAAAAGGCTGTTTTGCAGATGATTGCACTGTTTACAATAGTATTCTCATTTGAACTTTTAAACACTGCCTACTATAAATATACCCCTGAATGGAGCGACTTTACAAGCTATAATGACGCCCGTACAACATTAAGCGACTATAAGGAAAACTATATCCCTGTATATTTTGACAATGTTGTGGCATCAGGATTCAGCGAAAATGATGTACAGATGTTGTATACCAGAAACTATTTTGACAACACAGTATTTACCACTGATGTGATAAATAAAGCCGCTGAATCTGTGAGCAAAAAGCCTGCAGACCACATTGTAGCAGACTTTCTCCATGTTGCAATTAATCTGGTACAGCTTCTCAACGAAAAATTTTATAGAATCGGAATAATTTTTTCATTGTTGCTGTTTGTATTCAGCAATAAAAAATCAAAAATATACCAGTTTTTTACATTTGGAATGTTTGGGCTGCTGCTTTTATATCTGATGATTGTAAACCGATTTATGAGCCGAATAGAAACAATGCTGGTGATAGCCTTGATTTGCAACATTATGATTTTGTATCAGCCTGCAAAATTAAAAAAATTATCACCGAACTTAATAGTTGTTGCTGTAATGACAGTTATAATAGTTTATAATATGCCTGTTCAGGTAGCATACCGGAAAAACAAGCTGTCAGCCTATAAAACCACAGCAACAAAATATGAAGCTGTTGTTCAGCAGATGAGTCAAAGTAAAGAAAACCTGTATTTATTCGACCCTGTGCAAACAGATTATTTTGCAGGGTATGATGTATTCAATCCACGTCCCGAAGGTTTTTTCAGCAATATCTGTCCTACAGGCAGCTGGTATTCAAACAGTATGTTTACAAATGATGTGCTGGAAAAATATGGTCTTGCAAGTCCACTTATTGACAGTGTAAATAATTCCAGCGTTTATATATCCAACGAATTCATTGATATCAAACTAAAATATGTACAGGAGCATTTCAACGAAAATGTATATGCTGTAAAAGTAAGTGACAATGGATTATGTGATTATCAATTTAAACTTGATTAAAACTACAGTAAAAGAGAGTTGCAGCAGCAACTCTCTTTTTTACACACCAAATATTATTTTCAGCAATCCTTTCAGGATTTTTGGACTTTTTACCACAACAACTTTCATAAAAAACGCCTCCTGCACTATTATACGCAGGAGGCTGTGTTTTTGATATTAATTTTTCAGGTTATCACGAACAATTTTCATTTCATTAAAGCTTTTCTGCATCTGTTCCTGTGCTGTAGCCAACATATTGTCACAGTATTTTGTAACTGTTGTGCGCAGCTGTGTTGCCTGCTGATTTGCTTCGGACACAATTGTTTTTGCTTTTTCTTCAGCCTGACGAACGATTTCTTCTCTGTCCAGAAGTTTTCTTGCACGTTCTTCAGCTGCTCTTACCATTTCTTCAGCTTCTTTTTTAGCTTTAGCGATAATCTGTGCTCTGTCCTGAACAATAGCTTTTGCCTGAAGAATTTCCTGTGGCATGTTGCTACGGATATCGTCAATGATATCTCTTGCGGCGTCTACGTCAACCATACGTTTACCACCGCTGAGTGGCACAGACATACCTTCTTCCAGAACTTCCTCCAGATTTTCCAGCATTGTTTCTACTGATACTGCCATCTTTATCTCCTTTGAGTTTTTGTGGGATTAAATTCTTTCCAGAATATCGTCCTTGATTTCTGGCAGAACGAACTCTGTGATATCGCCGTCAAATGCGGCAATCTGACGAACAATAGTGGATGACAGGTACATGTATTTCTGGTTTGTCATCATAAACATTGTTTCAAGGTCAGGGTTAAGGATTTTGTTTGTAAGTGCCTGCTGGAATTCATATTCAAAGTCAGACACAGCACGCAGACCTTTTACCAGTGTCTGTGCGCCTTTCATTCTTGCATAATCCGCCAGAAGACCAGAGAAGCTGTCTACTTCCAGATTAGGGATATGACCTGTTACACGTTTAATCATATCTACTCTTTCTTCTGTTGTGAATGTAGGTGTTTTTGTAGGGTTAACAAGAACAACAGCAATTACTTTATCAAAAAGTTTACCTGTACGTTCGATAATATCCACGTGGCCTTTTGTGATAGGGTCAAATGAGCCCGGTACGATTGCTATTTTCATATATCATTCTCCTTTTGGAATTTAGTTACAAGAACTTTGCCGTACTTGTACTGTTTTACCATTTCAAGACCTTTGATTTCAGTCTTTGGTGCCCAGCCAAGTTCGCTTTCTGCCAATATTATACCACCTGGCGCAGTAATTTGGTATACATTTTCAAGAATTTCATCTAAAATTCCCATATTATATGGAGGGTCAAGGAAAATAATATCAAATTCATCCTTTGATGTGCGCAGATAGTCCTGTGCTGTCATATTCACCACTCTTGCCCTGTCAAAAAGAGAGCAGGATTTGATGTTTTTGATAACTATATTTACAGCATCTTTATTGCTGTCTACAAACACACATTTTTCACCGCCACGGGACAGGCATTCAATACCCATCTGTCCACTGCCTGCAAAAAGGTCCAGAACTTTTGCCCCTGGTACAAGAAACTGGATTGAGGAGAAAATCCCCTCTTTTACCCTGTCGATTGTAGGGCGTGTGGAAAGACCTTCAAGACTTTCCAGATTTTTGCCACGGGCACTGCCGCTGATTACTCTCATTTAAGATTTCCCTCCTCGTCGTGGAAATAATAATATATATTTCTGGCATCTCTATAGCTGATGCCCTCTGCCTCTATCAAATCATTCATTTCTGCATTTTTGACATTGGCAACTGTTTTGAATTTTTTCATAAGATTTTCCGCTTTTTTCTCACCTATACCAGGCACTTTTGTAAGTGTGACTGCATAGGATTTACTTTTCCGGTTACGGCGCTGATACTCAATAGAAAATCTGTGGACTTCGTCCTGAATTTCTGTGACAAATTTAAATATGCCTTTGTGCATAGCAATAGCAATTTCACCATCTTTGCCTACCATTGCTCGTGTGCGGTGCTTGGAGTCCTTTACCATACCGAACACTGGCACATCCCGGAAGGCTGTTCCTGCCAGAATTTCAAGGACTGATGACAGCTGACCTTTGCCACCATCAAGGAATATAACATCCGGCTTTATGCCAAACTGACCACTGGCGCCTTTTTCAAACTCAGCAACGCGTCGGGAAAGTGTTTCCTGCATGGAGCCATAGTCGTCTGTGCCTGCTATTGTGCGCATTTTAAAGGTACGGTAACCGCTTTTCTTTGGCTTGCCGTCTTCAAACACTACCATACCTGCCACGCTGGTGCCGTCGCCCCAGTTGGAAATATCGTAGCTTTCGATGGTGTGTGGTGCTTCTGCTAAGCCCAGCATATTTGCCAGCTCGTCCAGAAAACGCTGGCTTTTATCCAGCCTACCACTTTCTCTGGCAAGGCGGTCAACAGCATTTGTATATGCCATTTTTATAATTTTAAGGTTTTCGCCCTTTTGTACAAAGCCCACATTTACCTTTGTTTTAGACTGTTTCTGGATATATTCAACAATGTCTTCGTCCATTGGCATGGCGTCCAGAAGAACATTTTTCGGTGGCTGTTCTGTGGAATAAAATTGCACCAGAAACTCATCTCGCACATCATCCATATTGTCTTCACCAAAGAAAACGTGTTCTTTTTTGTCCATAAGTCTGCCCTGACGGAAACGGAGAACAGCAACACAACAGTTTTTGCCACTGCCAGCCACTGCAATAAAATCGTGGCTTTGCAGACTGTCATTTACCACATTCTGCCCTGCAGACAGTTTCTGTATGGCGTTTATCTGGTCACGTATAAGGGCGGCTTTTTCAAAATTAAGCTCTTCTGCCGCTTCTTCCATAGACTGCTGCAGCACCTCAATAATCTTGTCTGTGTCCTGTTTGATAAACTTAACGGCACTGTCGATTATATCGTTATAGTCCTGCTGGCTGATTTTACCCCTGCAAAGCCCCATACATTTTTTGATATGAAAGTTAAGACATGGGCGTTCCTTGCCGAAATCACGTGGAAAAACACGGTTGCAGGTAGGCAGACGGAATATCTGCTGGGCTGTTGCCACCATTTCACGCACTGCGAAACTGGACATATATGGCCCCAGATATTTGCTGTCATCCAGCACCTGAAACTCGGCTGTAATACGTGGGAAAGGCTCTTTTGATATTTTGATAAAGTTATAGCCTTTATCATCTTTTAAAAGAATATTGTATTTAGGGCTATGGAGCTTTATCTGACTGCATTCCAAAGTAAGGGCCTCAAACTCGGAATTGGTTACGATAACGTCAAAGGAAAATGCATTATCCACCATTTTCTGCACTTTTGGCAGATGGTCGGCCCCGTCTTTAAAATATTGACTTACTCTTTTGCGCAGTTCCTTGGCTTTGCCGATGTATATAATCTCGTCATTTTTGTCACGGATAATATATACACCCGGTAAAAGCGGCAGACTGCGGGCTTTTTCAAAAAGTTCTTGTCTGGTCATTTATGCTCCATAATTTTTTTATATATTATACCACAAATCACAAAAAAGAACCACTGTACCTCCCAGCAGGAAGAAAGAGGATTTGTGTATAATAAAAACAAAAACCGCCTTGGCGCCATGCAGGACTGCATGTGCACCACAGGCGGTGTGTTTTAGCTATTAATTAGTCAGCAAAACCGGAGTTTACCAGTTTAACGAGTGCTTCTACTGCTGCTTCTTCGTCCTGACCGTCAGCGATAACTCTGATTGTTGTACCGCCTACGATACCCAGGGAAAGAACACCCAGCAGGGATTTTGCGTTTACGCGTCTTTCTTCTTTTTCTACCCAGATAGAAGATTTGAATTCGTTAGCTTTCTGGATAAAGAAAGTAGCTGGACGAGCGTGTAAACCTACCTGATTTTCAACTGTAACATCTTTGTAAAACATTATATAATCTCCTCATATATGAAATGATTTATTATTTTTCAATACGAACATATTTTATAACAATATATAAAAATAGTCAACAAATTTGAGCTAAATTATCTATTATAACTATTATTCACAATAGGTTAAAATCAAAGTTTGTGTATTTTGCCACTTACTTTTCAACATTTTTGTCAGTGTTAAATAATCTGGCATAAAGGTCTGGTCTTTTGGCTTTTGTGCGGTTGATAGAGTCCTGTTTTCTGTACTCTTTTATGTTTTTTTCATGTCCTGATAAAAGCACATCCGGCACTTTTCTGCCATGCCATTCGTAAGGGCGTGTGTATTGGGCGTGTTCCAGAAGACCATTGTAATGGCTTTCTTCTGTAAAGCCCTCTTCACTTTTCAATACACCAGGAAGCATACGGCATACAGCATCTGTAATAACCAGCGCTGGCAGTTCGCCCCCTGTAAGAACAAAGTCACCGATTGAAATTTCCATATCGGCAATTTCTTCTATTATTCTCTCATCTATACCTTCATAATGACCACAGACAATGGTAATATTTTCTTTCTGTGCCAGCTCTCTTGCCAGCTGCTGGTCAAAAACCTTGCCAGCGGCAGTAGTAAATATTACAAATGGCTTGGTGGAAGATTCCTCTGCAATAACACGGCAACAGTCATAAACCGGCTGTGCCTGCATAACCATGCCATGACCACCACCATATGGTGTGTCGTCCACATTTCTGTGTTTGTTAAGAGTATAATCTCTGATATTGTATGTTTTTATTTCCACTTTGCCTGCATTTTTTGCACGGCCTATAATGCTGGTGTTGAGAACAGCATCACACATTTCAGGAAACAATGTAGCAATATTAATCCTCACTGAACATACCCTCTATCACTTTGATTTTAATGATTTTGTTTTCTATATCTGTACCCATAAGGAATTCTTCAACAGCTGGGAACATAAATTCCTCACCGCTTTTTCCTTCGATATAGTAAATATCGCTGGCACCCAGATTTTTAACATCTGTCAGTGTGCCTATTTCCTCTTCAGTTTCGCCGTTTACTATTTTACAGCCAATAAGGTCTGCCACGAAGTAAAAACCTTCTTCTAGTTCAATTTCGTCCCTGTCCAGATAGATAACCTTACCGATAAGGTTTCTGGCAAGTTCTGTATTATCAATACCTTCAAACTGAATAAGCACCATGCCTTTATGGGTTCTTACACTTGTAGCGCGCATACGCTGGTAGTGCATTTTATTTTTTTTGATATAAAAAGTGTCAAACTCTTCCAGAAATTCAGGATAATCTGCCCAAGGGTAAACCTTTACCTCGCCATGGATACCATGCAGAGATGTGATTTCGCCTGTTTCTATATAATTCATATCGACCTCTCAAAATCATCTACTAAAAACAGTAAAAACTGCTGTATACATAAAACACGGGTGCTTTCAGGTTAAGAAAGCGCCCGATAATTTATTAGTCTATTTCCACAACTACCTTTTCACCGGAACGGTTAGCGGCAGCTCTTACAACTGTGCGGATAGCTTTTGCAATACGTCCCTGTTTACCGATAACTCTGCCCATATCATCTGCAGCTACTGTGAGATGATATACAGTAACACCTTCAGCATTTTTGCCTTCGGATGTAACTTTTACAGCATCTTTATCCTCTACAAGACCTCTTGCAATGTTAACCAATAACTGCTCCATTACAAGCCTCCGGAATTAGATAATGTTGTTTTTCTTCAGAAGAACTTTAACTGTATCTGTTGGTTGTGCACCGTTAGCAATCCAAGCTTTTGCTTTTTCAGCATCGATAGAAACCATTGCTGGTTCTTTAGTTGGGTCATAAGTACCGATTTCTTCGATAAATCTACCATCTCTTGGGAAACGGGAATCAGCAACTACTACACGATAGAAAGGAGCTTTTTTTGCACCCATGCGACGAAGTCTAATTTTTACAGCCATCTTTATTTACCTCCATAAGAATTGTCTATATTAAACGCTGTGCGTTAAATATACCGATTACTGTGTCTGTGTTTTAAAATTGAATTTTTGTTGATTATCTGCCTCTCAGCATTCTGCTGAAAGCCTTTGGATTTTTTGTGAACTGTTTCATCATCTTCTGCATCTGTTCGAACTGACGAAGCAGTTTGTTTACTTCCTGCACTGATGTGCCGGAACCCCGTGCTATTCTTCTTTTTCTTTTTGCATCAATGATGGAAGGTTTTTCTCTTTCCTTCTTTGTCATTGACTGAATAATAGCCTCTATTCTTTTCAGCTCTTTTTCAGCTTTTTCTTCATCATCTGCGCTGATAGATGCGCCGCCTGGCATCATTGACAGCATTGATGAAATACCACCCATTTTCTTTACCTGACGGAACTGGTCCAGCATGTCGTTCATGTCGAACTTGTTCTGCATCATTTTCTTGGCGGTTTCTTCGGCAGCTTTCTGGTCTACCTGGTCCTGTGCTTTTTCGATAAGAGTCAGCACATCGCCCATGCCCAGAATTCTGCTTGCCATACGGTCTGGGTGGAAAGCTTCCAGATCGTCCAGCTTTTCACCTGTACCTACAAATTTGATTGGTTTGCCTGTTACAGCTTTTACGCTGAGTGCGGCACCACCACGTGTATCACCATCCATTTTTGTGATGATAACACCATCAAGACCGATAGTTTCGTTAAACTGTTTTGCAACGTTTACAGAGTCCTGACCAGCCATAGCATCAATAACCAGCAGTGTTTCTGATACTGGTACTGTAGCTTTGATGTTTGTCAGCTCTTCCATCAGCTGCTGGTCGATATGAAGACGACCTGCAGTGTCAAGAATCAAAATATCATTGCCATAGTCTTTTGCATGATTGTAGGCGTTTTTTGCAACAACAACAGGGTCTGTTTTACCCATCTGGAAGACAGGTACATTTGCCTGTTTTGCAACGATTTCCAACTGTTCAATAGCTGCTGGACGATAAATATCCAAAGCGGCAACCAGAGGTCTGTGGCCCTGTTTCAGGTACATCTTGGCAAGTTTTGCAGTGTGTGTTGTTTTACCAGCACCCTGCAGACCGCACATCATAATGATTGTAGGTCCCTTGCTTGCAAACTTTACTCTTGAGTTTGCACTGCCCATAAGAGCAGTCAGCTCTTCGTTTACAATTTTGATAACCTGCTGTGCAGGAGTAAGACTTTCCATAACTTCAGCACCTGTAACACGGGCTGAAACTGTTTTGATAAAGTCTTTGGCAACCAGCATGTTAACGTCAGCTTCCAGAAGTGCGATACGCACTTCTCTCATGGCCAGCTTGATGTCTTCTTCGCTGAGTTTACCCTTACCTCTCAGTTTTTTAAAGGCGTTGGTAAGTTTCTGACTTAATGATTCAAATGCCATACCTAAACCTCCTTAACCGTTAGATAAATCATCACAGATTTGCATAATTTTGTTGGCGGATTTTGTGATTTCATCATTTGTTGTGTAGGATGCAATATTGTAGAATGAAATATTCTGTGCCAATGTTTTTATCTGTTCCACACCAGAGATTAAATCACGGTATTTTGCGGCAAAACCAATCTGGTCTTCCAGCTCAGTGAGGATTGACTCCCCTCTTTTGATGGCGTCACGCACACCCTGACGGGTGATATTGAAATTATCCGCAATTTCTGAAAGGGACAGGTCCATGTTAAAGTACTGCTGCATCATTTCTCGCTGTTTTTCTGTCAGCACTTCGCCGTAAAAATCCAACAGATATGACATTTCAAGATTCTTTGACATTTCCTTACTCCTTTCCGTAAAGTGTACACACTTTACAACGCTACTCATTATAATATAAACGAGGTGTAAAGTCAAGTACTTCCGTGCAAAAACTGCATAAAAATTGCAACTAAATTTAGTGTAAATTTTATTATTTTTTATATATTTTGCACAAAGAAAACTGCCGTATAAAACGGCAGTTGATTTTAATTATTTGCAAAATTTTTCAACGTAGTTGTTGATACATTTAGCAACGATTTCTTTTGCTACTTCAGCACCCTGAACTTCGTTAACCACTGTTTCTTTGCCTTCAAGGTTTTTGTAAACCTGGAAGAAGTGTTTCATTTCTTCAAAAATGTATGGTGGCAGTTCGGAAATATCTTTGTATGTATTGTATGTAGGGTCACCGAATGGGATAGCAATGATTTTTTCGTCGCCTTCGCCGTTGTCCAGCATGGAGATTACGCCGATTGGGTAAACTCTTACCAGAGACATAGGTCTGATTGTTTCACTGCAGAGAACCAGAACGTCCAGAGGGTCTTTGTCGTCGCCGTATGTGCGAGGAATCAGACCATAGTTAGCTGGATAGTGTGTGGATGTGTGCAGAATTCTGTCCAGGATTATGTGGCCTGTTTCTTTATCCAGTTCGTATTTGTTTTTAGAACCTTTTTCGATTTCGATTACAGCAATAAAATCATTTGGTGTAATTCTTTTTGGGTTAATATCGTGCCAGATATTTGACATAATCATAATCTCCTTCAAATTATTCTTATATATTTATAATAACATATCAAAAGGCAAAATCAATGGGGTTTGTATTAAATATTTTTGGAATTATTAGAAATGTAATTGTTTATATAAATTGATTAAAGTTGTTTTGGCCATGTGGAGTGGGTAATCTATATCAGATGCTGTAAGCTGTGTTTATTATGTTATTTTATCAGTGCTCAAATTATGTGGTGTCTTGGGACGCGGGATTCGCCGTCTTTGCCTTCGGCAAATACTAACTGGCTTTCGCTACCGATCAAGCTCTCGCTGGCTACAAACAGTCCACTGTACTGTTTGTTTAACGCCGCGACCTTCACAGGTTCGAATCCCGCTTAATAAAAAACAGGGTACACACTGCGGTGTACCCTGTTTTTTGGTTGGACTAGCGGGATTCGAACCTGCGGGATGACGGAGTCAAAGTCCGTTGCCTTACCACTTGGCGATAGTCCATTATGAAAAAAAGCACCTTATTGCTAAGGTGCTCTTTTTATGGGGTGGAAGATGGGATTCGAACCCACGGTCTCCAGTGCCACAAACTGGCGCTTTAACCAACTAAGCTACATCCACCGCATCTGGCGCGCTTGAAGGGACTCGAACCCCTGACCCACTGCTTAGAAGGCAGTTGCTCTATCCACCTGAGCTACAAGCGCAAATCTCGATTGCTCAATTATAATATCACACCCCATCGATAAAGTCAAGCACTTTTTTAATATTTTTTTTATTTTTTTCCAATACTGTTTTTACTACATTTTTCTGTGAAAGGATACAATTATGACAAAAGATGAAAAACATGCACTGGCCAAAAAGATAATCAAGCTTACCAACGAGGAAATAGACAGCGAGCATTTTATCCATAAATTGCTGGAGGAAGATACTTTGTATAACATATATGAAGATGAACAAATCACTTTCGGTCAGCGAGCCGCCGATATTTTAGCCCGTTTTGCAGGCTCATGGGCATTTGTGATATCCTTTGCCCTTTTTCTGGCTGGCTGGATAACGGCAAATTTACTGCTTTTAAAACAGCCTTTTGACCCCTACCCTTTTATTCTGCTGAATCTGATACTTTCCTGCCTATCTGCCCTTCAGGCACCACTGATAATGATGAGTCAGAACAGGCAGGAAGAAAAAGACCGCAAACGCAGTGAAGGTGACTACAAAATCAATCTGAAAAGTGAAATTATAATCGAAGATATGCATTACAAACTGGATGCAATTATCGCCCGCCAAGGAGAAATTTTGAAATATCTGTCTGAAAACAAATAATTTCACAGCATTATAACAGATTATATGCTATAATTACCTCAAGAGGTGATTGTATGAAAAATAGCTACAAGGGATTGGCCCTGTGGATGGTTATATATCTCGCAGGCTTTGTGCCCATGTTTGTTATAGATGACGGCGCCATAGTAACAAGACTTACACTGTGGTACACTTCTGTAATGATAACTGTTCTTATGATGGTAATCAGAAACACTGATAGTATTTACTGGATAAACGGAGTTTACTTTGAAGATGCTGAAAAAGCCACTTATGAACAGCGAATGGAATTTGCACAGAAACATCTGGATAAATTCCAAAAGCATACTGTACTGTACACTGCTTTCACCCTGGCAAGTTATTTTATAGGTGTGCATTTTGTTATTGATATATTGGTATTTTGTATAAGCCTTATTGTAACTGCAGTTTCTACAATCAACATAAAATTGGGATAAATTTATAAAAAATAAACCGCACAGTTTCGGCTGTGCGGTATTTTTAATTAAAGAAAATATTATGCATTTTGTAGTTGTGAATTTTTGTTTCCAGTTTTGAAGATATTTCTTCATAGCCTTCAAGGATTTCAAAATTGCCTTTTGTAACAATTATAACTGCAGGCATAGTGTCAAAGTTATGTTCCCACATAAGTCGCTTTGCAAAATCGCTGTCAGCATCAAATCTGGATATTTTCAAAGCCTGTGTATTTATAAGACAGTCCATAAACTCGTCTGTATGCATGTCGTTATTGTCAATGTATGCGATGGTATTGACATCTGCACTGGCAAGGAATTCAAGACTTTCATATCTGTGTGTAATCAGACCTGAAGGGTTATCTGTCATTTCAAAACGCTGATGGTCAGTAACAACCACATTCTGATACCGTTGATATGTATATATGCAGTTTGCCACCATTGAATATGCAGAATACAGCATAACAACAGAAAGAAAAAGATTTGTGAGCGCTTTTATAAACCTGGCTAAAAGAGAATGGCTGTCTGCCACCACCCAGTTTACCAAAAGCACAAACATCCACAGTATTGCAAAAAATGAAATCATTATGCTGAGTACCCAATCACCATAGCCAATGCCTGACTCAAATATATAGTAACCGGCATATTCTGATATTCTGTTCAGTGCTATATAGCTGAATTTTTCAATCAGCATAAACAGAAACATCAGTGCTGTCATAACAATGGTAACTGTAAGGGCATTTAATTTGCGGTATTTCTCCTCTGTAAGTTTGCCATACAAAAGATATTGGGAATCTATATTTAATTTTTCACTAACCTGTTCTATAGTTTCAAGGTCTGGCAAAGCTCTGCCATTTTCCCAATTGGAAACAGTCTGGCGAGTAACAAACAGAAAATCTGCCAGTTGTTGCTGTGTCCAGCCCTTTTCCCTGCGAATCATTTTTATATTTTTAGCAATATTATGCATTTAATCACCTCTGTTAGTTTTATAATAAGCCAAATAATATAAAAAGTCCAGCAAATGTGATTTTACATAGAAAAAAGCCCGCTTTTCAGCGGACTTTTCTGGTCTGAGTGACCTGACTTGAACAGGCGACCTCTACCACCCCAAGGTAGCACGCTACCAGCTGCGCCACACCCAGACGGTATAGTTATGATACAATATATTTATTTTATTTTCAATAAATTTATGTCAAAAAACACTCCCGCAATTGCGGGAGTGTAATAATTTGTTATAAATTATTTAGCCTGTTTTGCTTTAAGCTTTTTAACTTTGTTTTCAGACTGGATTGCGAATACAACCAGACCAACCAGTGTAGCTACGTATGGGATAGCCTG
>JAZQYH010000093.1:0-1941 GCA_045633415.1 Oscillospiraceae bacterium
GCGCCAAGCCCTACGGCTGTAACCTGCGGCGCATATCACAATAGCCTTTATACTTATTATAATAGTACCTATTGACCTTATAAGTCAAATAGCTTAATGGTGTTATTTTTATCTGCTATCTTCTTTGGCAGCCATTTAGGAAACCCAGTATATGGTGGTGGTGTAGGTGGGTCAGGTGGTGTTGGTGGTGTTGGTGGTATGCCGCCAAGTATCTGGTATATTATGGCCGCCGTTGCTTTCCTTGTGCTAAAGTTTGGCACTGCAGGACCTTCAAAACATGCCAAAAATATGAAGGTTGCTGCGTCAAGATCTTGACATTGAAAAAATTGCGCCATACTTATGCTACTACCACCACCCCAGCGTCTTAAAACTTCACCCCTATAGGCATATAGATCAGGGTAAGTGGTTTGTGACCAGTAAGAACGCCAGCAACTGCTGACCCATTTACCAAGATAATCAGTAGCCATGACTTCACACTGAGCTTCACCGTCAGAAGGGTCAGCGCCTGTTGTTATTTCAGTAGTTGACATGTTAGGTGCTTTTGTGGGCCATGAAGAATTTATATAGCCTGAAGCTGGTGTAAACTGAAAAAGACCATAACCACGACTAAGACCAAAACGGTCACCCTGCCAGCGCCAAGGATTTAGACCCCCTTCATGGAAACTATTGGCAATTACGGCGGCCCTACTTTCTAAAGTAGCGCCACCCATTGTGCTATTCATTTCGTATATATTGTCTAGTCCTTCACTACTGGTATAACTGTAATAACCTGAAGGTTTAGCGTGCCATGTCATAAGATCACCCCTTAACTGTTAAACCATGAAAATATACATGGTACAATCGCCATTAGTAGAAAAAGTAACATAATATAAATAGCCATATTATCACCCCAATTTAACGCCTATCCATATAAGAATAGATATAAAAGCAAGCATATTGGCAAAGAAAAGCCAGCCAACACAACCAAAACTTTCACGGTCACTCATAGAAGAAGCCCCCTTCCATATAACTAATGATTTCTTGCTTTTCTGCTTTAGAAGCTGAAGTATTAAGGTCAACGTTTGCACATTCCATATAACCGCCAAGCGCTGCAGGTGATCTAGGCGCACATAAAGGCCTGCCCATTGTCACATTATCTTCTTCAGCTATCTGCCTAAATTCTGCTACTATATTAGGTATAGCCATAAAAGCTACTTTACTACCATTAGCCCCCTGACTTTGTACCTGCGGCATAGCTGAAGATAAAGCACTAACTACACCCTGCGCAGCGCCAACTACATTACCATAGGCAAGGCCGACAAGGCCGCCAGCAAGTGACAACGCACCGCCAACTATGTTAGCGGTATTCTGGTTAATCTGAATAGGCACACCAAATTGTGATATAGCTGTAAATAATCTGCCACCAGAACATGATACATACATCTGCGCTATTCCAGTAAACACATCAACGTCAATTTCTATAGCTCCTGCTTCACCATCAACAAAAGGTGAAGGATTTAAAGGAATGCTGCCAAAAGAATAGCAGTTTAATGTATATCTGGTATAAGGTGAATCATTTAAATAAGTACCCCTTGTCGCTGCTTGTGGGTGACGTGGTGGTGAAAAAGTATCTTCCAATGATACAATTCTCTGACTTTCTGAAAGTAAACCACCATACACGCCAGAATCCCACCAGCCAAATTTTATCTGCGCCATATCGCCAGCTATCTGCTGTGTTGTGAATGGATACCAGTAACAACTAACGATATATTGAAATGGATTGACAAGCTCCTTTTGAAGTTCTACGGATATATCAGCAGCATTTAAATAAGTATCATCAAAAAGGGCCTGCATAAGTGAAGAAAAAGCACTCGCGCCCATTGTATAATAACTTACTGTGTTAGTAGAATCGCCACCAACTACACCCAGCACATATATGCCTGTGTCATTTACAGCAAGACC
>JAZQYH010000094.1:0-1473 GCA_045633415.1 Oscillospiraceae bacterium
GGGGGTTGACTTGGTATGTGCCTGCTACCACTGTAGGCGCATTTGCTTTAACAGGGTATTTTGTGTCAGGCACATTACCATCATAAGAAGAATACGAACGCAGCACATATTGCGAACTTGCAGTAATACTTGATTTAAAACTGGCAAGCACATCAACCTTTAAGGTGCATTCTGTCAATACCCCGTTAAATTGCCAGTTAACCACCCTGTAATATCTGTGGAAATCTGGGATATATGCATAGTTTAACATATATACAGAATTTTTCCATGTGTCATTAAATGCGAACTGCAATACGGGCTGCAACACGCTGCAGGGCTGTTTCAACTTGCAGCTGAAGGGGGTTACACCTGTCAATGTCGGCTGTTCTGTAGAATTGTAACGTTTATTAAATGAAAGCAAGTAAACATCCATAAAATTTTCCTACCTTTTTAAAAATGGGGCAGTGGAGTACACTGCCCCTGCCATGGGAAAGAGAAAGGAAGAAAATAGAAGAGGAAACAGCAATTAGTCAAGCAGCAGCACAACTGCCTTTTCTGTATTGTCACTGAAGGTTCTGCAGCGTGAATGATAAAATTCATTCCAGTACAGACCACGGGGGTTAAGCCCTGACACAGCTGCAGTGTTATCGACCATCGCATAACCAATGGCATCTCTGTCATGGATAATACCGATAATGTCACCCTGCTGCACAGCTGCTGAAGATGTTTTTGGAACACCTGTCGTGTCAGTGTATTCTGCAAACAAGTCAATACTGTCAGGTGTATCAATTGCCTGCCAATAATCAATTGCTTCATAGGTAGGAAGGCGCATCATGTCAGTGTTGAACAGGTTGGACAGAACCATGCTTGTAATCTGCTCCATAATTGGACGGTACAGTGCAACTCTGATATTTTCAGGTTTGCTGTGACGCAGAATTTTTGCAGTACCAATCTTAGTTTGATACAGTTCAGACCTTGCACCCATTCTGCCAACAATGGTTCTGATCTGCGCATAAAGCCAACGGGTAAATGCTTCAAAATTGCCTGCCTGCATAACTGTCTGCGCAGTAAGGGCCAGACCTGTTGCCTGATTGTATGCGGTCAGTGCATGAAATACCCTGTCAGTTGCAGCTTCATCAATAATTGCTGCAATCAGGTTCGCCTGCAGCAGGCGGGCTTTTGCTTCCTCAAAAGATTCTCTGTCATTTCTGCGTTCCGTCATATTTGCTGCATTCCACCTGACAAATTCATCAGGTGAATTGAACGCAACTAACATCTGGTCACGGAAAATAGAATAATGTTGCTGCATAACGGAACTGCCATAGAATGCTGTCATCAGTGTTTTCTGCTTGCGGATAATCCACGGGTCTACGCTGCTGCCATCACCATATGGGTTAAGCTGCCCTGCGTCATATGCTGCAGGGTATTTGTATGCATCATCATCTTCAAAATCATCTGCAATTGGGGTAAGCTTGCGTGTAGCATTACCATAGG